>CAYOJU010000308.1:0-1354 GCA_964404355.1 uncultured Sideroxydans sp.
GTCTGCCTGACCTGTCCCGAGCGCAATATCTGCAACCGCAACGAGTGCGCCTACGGCCACCCGCCTGAAGCCCGCTGTTGCGATCAGTTTGCCAACTGCGAGTTGCGCAGAATCGCCGACTTCGTCGGCATCCGCGACAACACGCCGGTTTATCAATCGGCCGCACTGCCAGTAATCAGGAATGAGCCCCTGTTCGACCGCGACTACAACCTGTGCGTCGACTGCCGGCGCTGCATCACGGTTTGCAATGACATCCGCGGCGTAGGTTGCCTGGAAATGAAGAGTGTCGATACGCCGCAAGGCCCGCGCACTTACGTCGGCACCATCGCGGCAACGCTGCTCGACTCCGGCTGCAAGTTCTGCCGCGCCTGCGTCGCCGTGTGTCCGACGGGCGCACTCACCGACCACACGCTGACTCCGACACGGCACAAAGCGTCCACGGTGCCATGCCATGCCGCATGCCCGGCCGGTATCGATGTGTCGCGCTACGTCCAACTCGCCGCCGAAGGCAAATACAGCGAAGCCATCGCCGTCGTGCGCGAAAAACTGCCCTTCCCCGGCATCCTCGGCCGTGCCTGCTATGCCATGTGCGAACTCGACTGCCTGCGCGGCCGGCTCGACGATCCGCTGTCGATACGCAGTCTTAAACGCATGGCCGATGACAACGACACCGGCCTGTGGCGGCAATACTCCAAACAGCTGCCGCCGACGGGCAAGCGCGCCGCTATCATCGGCGCCGGCCCTGCCGGTCTCACTGCTGCCTGGTACCTGGCCAAGAAAGGCCATGCCGTCACGGTATTCGATGTCCACCCCAGCGGCGGCGGCACCGCCCGTTATGGCATTCCCTCCTACCGCGTACCTGCCGAGGTTGTGGAACGCGAGGTCGGCGAAGTGAAAGAACTCGGCGTGATTTTCGAATTCGGCAAGCGCGTCGAAAATTTTGACACGCTGTTCGCCGATGGTTTCGAAGCGGTCTTCATCTCTATCGGTTGCCAAGGCGGCGACCGGCTCGGCGTGCCCGGCGACGATCTTCCGGGCATTGTGGACAGCCCTACCTATCTGCGTGCAGTGGCCATGGGCCTCGTCAATGCGCCCGCCAGCGGCATTAGCACCGGTAGCAAAGTGGTGGTGATAGGCGGCGGCAATGTTGCCGCTGACAACGCCCGTTGCTCGCGCCGTTTCGGCGCCGGGGTGGACATGATCTACCGGCGCACGAAAAAAGAAATGCCGATCCATGAGCACGAGCTGGAGGGCTGCCTGAAGGAAGGCGTGAACATCCGCTACCAGTTGGCCCCGAAAAGAATTGAGCCGGGTAGCGGCGGCTTCCGCCTCGCGATCACCTATGCCTGCATGA
>CAYOJU010000308.1:1454-2763 GCA_964404355.1 uncultured Sideroxydans sp.
AAAGGAAACAATCATGATCGTCCGAGAACTCAAAACCAACGTGTATTCCTTGTCCGCCATTGACTGGGACAGGAAACTTTTCGACGAATTGGTTCCCCTGCCCGAAGGCACCAGCTACAACGCCTACCTCGTCAAAGGCAGCGAGAAAACAGCATTGATCGACACGGTGCATCCTTCGATGACCGAGGGTCTGCTGCAGGCGCTGAAGAGCATGGGCATAGAACGCCTGGATTACATTGTTTCCAACCATGCTGAACCCGATCACGCGGGCGCCATTCCCGCAGTACTGGCCGCGTATCCGGAAGCCAAGGTACTCGCCAACGTCAAATGCAGAAGCCTGTTGAAGTCCAGCCTCAAACTGCCGGCTGAAGTGTTCGAGCTGATTCAGGATGACCAGGTACTCTCGCTCGGCGACAAGTCGCTGCGCTTCTTGTGGGTGCCCTGGGTACATTGGCCGGACACGACCATTACCTATATCGTGGAAGATCACATCATGTTCTCCTGCGACTTCCTCGGCGCGCATCTGGCCACCTCCGACCTGTATGCAACCGATGAAGCCCGCGTGGCACGGGCGGCGCGCATGTACTACGCCGAGATCATGATGCCCTACCGGCCCAATGTGAACAAACACCTGAAACGTCTGGAGAGCATGAATATCGAAATGATAGGCGCCAGCCACGGCCCGGTTTATGCGCGTCCCGATTTCATCCTATCGCTGTACCGCCAATGGGCCGGTGACGAAACGCGCCCGGAAGTGGTCATCCCTTATCTTTCCATGTACGAAAGCACGGCAAAGATGGTTGCCTATCTGGTCGACCGGCTCATGGAAAAAGGCATGTCGGTGCAACCGTTCAACGTGGTCGATCTGGATTCCGGGCGTTTCGCGTCATCACTGGTGGAAGCCTCCACCATCGTCTTCGCCTCGCCCACCGTACTCGACGGCCCGCACCCGGCTATGGCTTATGCCGCCTACCTGGCCAATGCGCTGCGACCGAAAACCAAATACGCGGCAATCATCGGCTCATACGGCTGGGGAACGGGCATGCCGGAAAGCCTGACCAAACTGGTGCCCCAGTTGAATGTTGAGTGGTTCCCGCAGGTCAATATCGGCGGCACTCCCAAGCCAGAAGACTTCGCCGCGCTTGATCAACTGGTTGCCGGTATCTGCGCAGCGAACGCTGCGGGCAAATGAACCGTTGATAGATATTTGCTATTGACCTTTACTCGCGATACAGCACAGCAAGCGTCTTCTCTATCCGGTCGACGGATGAAAACAGCTGTTTCATCCCGGCATCGAGATTGGTGTTCA
>CAYOJU010000309.1:0-2753 GCA_964404355.1 uncultured Sideroxydans sp.
CGGATCAGCGGCATGCCGCGCCGGGTGAGCGTGGTGAACACCACTTCGCCAAATTCACCTTCGGCCACGGGCTCGCCGTTCGCCGGATTGATGACCTCGATCAGCAGTTCGCTCTCGCGCATGTGGTAACCCGCGTGTGCGGTGCAATCGACGCCGCCGCCCAGCCCCATCTCGGTCATGCCGTAGTGTTCAAATATCTCGCAGCCCCACAGCTCAGTCAGGCTTCGCCGCATGCTGTCGGCGACATGATCGGCGCTGAGCAGCACGCGCTTGATGCGGATCGGCGGCAGACCTGCTGTCGCAGCATGGCGCGCTACGGCCAGCATGGGCACGGGCATGCCAGCTACAACATCAGGCTGTTCCCGGCGCAGTACTACAGCTGTCGCCGCCAGGTCTTGCGGCCAGCCTGCCATGATTGGCGTGGCGCCCAGACGCAGCAAGGCCTTGGCTAGCAGATCACCGACGCTGCCGGGCCGCTCACCGGGAAACAGAATCAGCACGCGGTCGCCGGAACGGGCCGGCAAGCACATGCCGTGGTGAAAGAAATCGGTCGTCGCTTCCTGTTCCTCAGCAGTGAAGAACAGGCGTTTTGGGGTACCGCTGGTGCCTGAAGTATCCAGCGTCACAACATGGCTGATCTCGCTCTGCGAGAGACACACCAGCGGAGGGTTGTTGCGTCGCAAGTCCTCGGCGGTAGTGAAGGGAAGATGTCGGAGACCATCAGGCGTGTCCAGTGTTGCCACATCGTAGCTATCCAGCAGCCAGCGGTAAAAGGGACTGCGCTGCTTTGCCCAAGCCACGGTTTCGCGCAACCGCGAGGATTGGTAGGCGATCAGATCCGGACGCGACCAGTGCTTTCCGTTGCGGCCGAGTTGGGCTGCTGTCCAGGCATCGAGCGGATTGGCCGCGTGCATGGCTTCAGGCCTCGGCACAGGCCGGATGCCGGTACAGGGATTCGCCGGAAATCGCGGTCAGGTTGTAGGCGCAGAAGGGAACGATGCGCCGATCCGGGGATACAACGTGGATGAAACATTCGCGCAGCCGCTCCAGATCCAGGTTCCACGCGTCCTGAAAGGCCATGGCGGATATGCAGAAGCTGTGTTGGCGGGTGGCGAGGAATGCATCAAGGCTGGCCACGTCGATACCGGCGCATTGCTCATCGGATGTTTCGCGCTGCTCCGGTGTTATCCAGTGGGCGGCGACGAATTGGCGTGCGCGTAGCGCATCATCGCCACGCGACGGTACTCCGCAGCCACAAGCCGATGTAGTGTCGTCACCACCACAGCACGCGTTCGCGGCGGGCTCGGCAGAGGGGCGCAGGGCACCGTCTTTACCGACGAAGAATTTTCCGCTGAACGAGCAATAGGCGTTCTCTGCCGAGCCGGGACTGAAGTCGGCGGCATGCACTTTGCCTTCGGTTTGGGCTTCGATCTCGTCCATGATCTCCGGCAGCGTGAGCCGGTCCGCATCGGCGGGTGGCGCAGGGTAGCGACCGAAATAGCTGATCGGCTGGAAGTGTACGGCGCGTACCGCCGGGACACGGGCCAGCGCGAAATCAATGATTTCGCCAATCTCTCCCACGTTGACGCCGGGCACCAGTGTCGGCACCAGCACCACACCCAAACCGGCTTCGGCACAGTGGTCGATGGCCGCAGTCTTGAGGTCAAGCAGGCGGGCGCCGCGTATGTGTTTATAGACCGCGTCGCTGACACCGTCGAATTGCAGGAAGACGCAATCGAGCCCCGCGTCTGCCAGGCGTTGTGCGTAGCCATTTTCCTTGGCGAGGCGGATGCCGTTGGTGTTCAACTGCAGGAAGTCGAAGCCCAGCGAGCGGGCCAGCACGATGATTTGCGGAAGATCGTCGCGCATCGTGGGTTCGCCGCCGGAGAGCTGGAGATTGACCTTGCTGCCATGCGCCAGCAGCAGGCGCAGCCAGGTTTCGATTTCGGCAAGACTCGGGTCGGTGTTGTCGTCTGTCGCAGAGGCGAAACAGACGGGGCATTTGATATTGCAGCGCTGCGTCACTTCAAGCAGCACGCAGCACGTGTGTTGCAGATGATCGGGGCACAGGCCGCAGTCGTGCGGACAGCCATGCTTCACCGTGGTCTCGCAGACCGGCGGACGCGCTGCCCGGCTGCCGCGCTTACCCCAGTGCCGGTAAGATTCAAGGCCGCGCCAGAGGATGGTCTTGAAGAGTCCGTGCTCAGGACAAAGTTTGATCAGGTAGATGTTGTCATCTTCGGCGACGCGTTGCGCTGTCAGCGTTTGCAGGCACACCGGACAGACGCTTTCGGTTTCGGCCAGCAGTTGTTGAGTCACAGTCATGCCGGTACCTCACAGTCGGCGAGTATGCTTGTTAATGTCTCACCTGCCAGTCGTTCAACCGCGCCGAGGATTGCCAGTGCAGTGTCGTATTTCCGGGTGGCACCGCGCAACGCTTCCGGTTGGTCGCGGAAGCGTTCGAAAGCCGGACGGAAGCGTTCATCCAGAGGTACGCGGCTGTCTTCCCGTACCAGTTTGTCGGCGAGAAAAACGATGGCAGCCTCCTTGGGCGAGCTACCGTCGAAATCAATGTCCATATGCTGCCCGATGATTTCGGCCACCTCCGGGAAGCCGAGTTCGGACACAATGGCGGCGCCTGCCTCGGCGTGTGCGGGCTGCCCCTTGGCGATGTCGTGCAGCAGACTTGCGGCGCGTACCAGATCCGGGGCGATGATGACACCATGGGCGTTGAGCCGTTTTGTCATGGCCTC
>CAYOJU010000310.1:0-2748 GCA_964404355.1 uncultured Sideroxydans sp.
CTACCCATCGCCATCTGCATGCTGGCGGCGAGCGAACAGATGGAGACTGATCAGTTGGATAATTTTGTCATGGTCGGCGAACTCGCCCTCACCGGCGCTGTGCGCCCGGTCAAAGGCGTGTTGCCCATTGCACTGAAAGCCAAGGCCGATGGCAAAGTGGGTTTATTGGTGCCCACGGACAATGCCCCGGAAGCGGCCGTGGTGGATGGTTTGCAGGTGATTCCCGTCCAGAATCTCCGCGAGGCCGCGCAATTTTTAGAGGGCGAAGTGCGACTGACTCCGGCCAAAGTCGATTTGCCAAAGTTGTTTGAATACGAGATGGATGACGACCACGATTTCGCCGAGGTGAAGGGGCAGGAATCGGTGAAGCGGGCCTTGGAAATCGCCGCTGCGGGCGGGCACAACGTGCTTTTGATTGGGCCGCCTGGCACGGGCAAATCCATGCTGGCCAAACGGCTCGCCACCATTCTGCCACCGCTCACGCTGGCCGAAGCACTCGAAACCACCAAGATTCACAGCATTGTCGGCTTGCTCAAGCATGGTCAGGCGCTGGTCACGCGTCGGCCTTTTCGTGCCCCGCATCACACAGCCAGCGACGCGGGTTTATTGGGCGGGAATATCAATCCCACGCCCGGTGAAATTTCAATTGCCCACAACGGCGTATTGTTTCTGGATGAACTTCCTGAGTTTAAGCGGAGCGTGCTGGAGACAATGCGCCAGCCATTGGAGGAGGGAATCGTCACTATTTCGCGGGCGGCGGGCACGATGACGTTTCCCTCACAATTCATGCTGGTGGCGGCGATGAACCCCACGCCCGATGGCAAGATGCCGGCCGAGTCCAAGTCTTCGCCGCGTGAGATTCAAAATTATCTGGGCCGGATTTCGGGACCGTTGCTGGACCGCATTGATTTACACATCGAAGTGCCGGCGGTGAAATTTCGTGAGATGAGCAATGCCAAACCGGGCGAAACCTCCGCGCAAATCCGGGAACGAGTCATTGCTGCGCGAAAAATTCAAACCACACGATTCGCCCATAAACCCAAGGTGACGTGCAATGCGCGGATGGGGCCGCGTGAGTTAAAATCTTTCTGTGAGTTAGACGAAACAACGCGTGACTTACTCAAACATGCGATGACGGAATACAACTTGAGCGCGCGGGCCTATGATCGGATTCTCAAAGTGGCGCGGACCATCACGGATTTGGCTGGTCGGTCGCAAATAGCCAGTGATGACATCAGCGAGGCGATTCAATATCGCTCGCTCGACCGGCAGTTGTGGGGCTGACTTGATACGACTAAGCGGTTAAATCACCTGGAGATATCCGCGCAATCGGCAAGTACGGTGATCCGGGGGGCAATCACCGTGACCACTCCGCCGCCCCGAAGTTGGAATACACCAGTGGCAGACAAGTGGATGTTTATTTCTACGACAATCCGCAGTGAGGTTTGATTTGCGTGGTGTCCAGTGAAGGTCAAACCAGATCACTGGATCACTCTGGCTTGGCGGGTTTTTCCAAATGGCCGCCGAATCCACAGCGCATGGCCGAGAGCAGCTTGTCTTGAAAGTCGGCATCACCACGCGAACTGAAACGTTCATAGAGCGCCGTGGTCAGCACCGGCGCGGGTACGCCTTCATCAATGGCCGCCTTGATGGTCCACCGGCCTTCGCCCGAATCAGAGACACGGCCGGCAAATTTTGCGAGGATGGGATCTTGGGTCAGCGCATTTGCCGTCAAGTCAAGCAGCCATGAAGCGATCACGCTGCCGCGCCGCCAGACTTCCGAGATGTCCGCGAGATTGAGTTCGTATTGATAGTGTTCCGGATCGCGCAGCGGTGTGGTCTCAGCATTGGCTTCGCCTTGCTGGTGGCCGATATTCGCGCCGCGCAAGATGCCCAAGCCCTCGGCATATGCGGCCATTATTCCGTATTCAATGCCGTTGTGAACCATCTTGACGAAATGCCCCGCTCCATGCGGGCCGCAATACAGATAACCCTGCTCGGAAGTGCCGCCGAGTTTTTCGCGTCCAGAAGTGCGCGTTAGGTTGCCAATGCCTGGCGCCAACGTGGCAAAAATGGGATCGAGTCGGCGGACCACCGTGGGATCACCACCAATCATCATGCAATAACCGCGTTCATATCCCCACACCCCACCGCTGGTTCCCACATCCACATAGTGAATTCCTTTTGGTGCGAGTTCTTTGGCGCGTCTGATGTCGTCTATGTAATAGGAATTGCCACCGTCTATGAGCGTGTCGCCAGTTTCCAAATAGGGCACGAGATCGGCAATGCTTTTATCCACCACAGCGGCTGGCACCATCAGCCAGATGGTGCGTGGTTTAGTCAGTTTTTTGACCAGCTCGGCGAGCGAGAATGCAGCGACCGGGTTGTCTGAAGCCAAAGCTTTCACTGCTTGCGGCGACTGGTCAAAGATCACGCACTGGTGGCCGTCCTGGATTAGTCGTCGCACCATATTGGCACCCATCCGGCCCAGCCCAATCATACCGAGTTGCAGCGTTGATTTATTGTTCATCAGATCATTCCGCCTGAATTGTTTTGGAAAAATGCTATTTCCGCCGCGTTTTAAGGCTGATTACCGGAGCAAATTAGAGCGCGGGCAGGCTGTTTACCATGGGGTGTTGACCCCATTGTTCACGTCGGTCCAAAAGGACAGTTTGTTCAGGCAACATCATGAATGCGCGAAACCTTTCCTGCGATTCATGATTACAGTGAAGCCAAATGTGCGTTTAA
>CAYOJU010000311.1:0-2691 GCA_964404355.1 uncultured Sideroxydans sp.
GGTTGTGCATCAACGCAAATCACCAAGGTCGCCCAGGTTGGAAGTGAAGAAATTTGCATCGTTGACAATCCGAATGACAGGCAGGCTTTTAGAGATGCCTACGAAAGGACGATCCGGGCAAAAGGATATAAGACTCGTGTCGTAAACGATGCCAAAGCATGTCAGGTGATCACGACATACTCATCCAGCTTGGGCTATAGCGGGTGGGGCGCCTATCTTTCCGATGCCGATTTGAAGGTCTTTAGCGGCGATAAGCTGATAGGGCAGGCGAAATATCATGCGAAAAAGGTGCCGACGAGTAACGGAAGAGTGGAAGGAAAGATCGAGACTCTGGTTGATCAAATGCTTCCGCCTTATGGGGCGGTTAAATAAGCGCTAATGGGGGCATCGCAGTTGTTTTACTCATCGCCCGCAAGGGCGATTTTTCTTTGGGAATGATCGGCGGCGATCCGCGGTTTCAGGAACAGTAGTGCGAAACCGTGGTCTGATTTCATGATGCGCAGGGTTGCAGAGGCACCGAAGGCAAAAGGGTTGAAGTAAGGTCTGCAAAGGTACACTGTGTAATGCCTGTGGTTGGATTGGGCGGTCCCTTTCAACCTGTTTCATTTCAACTGGAGGTCCATCATGTTCTCACCTGTCACTATCCCTTTTGGGGCGAAGATGCTTTTTAATACGGCCACAATCAAACCCGATGTGGCTTTCGAAGATGTTGAGCTGGCGCTGGCCGAGATGTGCAACGTGGTGAAAGACACTTACGGCGGCGACAAGGGCGGATTCATCGCCGGCCAGGTTTATGAGTTCTCCGGTTTCGTTTCGGATGAAGGCTCGTTGAGCGATTCCAGAACGGCGGAAAAGCATATTGCGATCGTGACCTACTGGAAATCTTTTGAGCAGCATGAACGGTCGCACGCTGACAAGGCATTCAAGGAGAAATTCGCGGCCTTGGCCAAGCTGTGTGTCGAGAGCAAGGAATTGGGTTACAACATGCTCTGGCAGGGGGCACTGGAATAATAAAGACCAAAGGTGCCGGAGCCGAATTGTTTTTGAATGCGTATGGCTTGAGTAAGATTTGCTGAATCCGCAAAAAATCAGTGCTGGGAAATCTTGCTCATCGTGGCTTTTCGCATTTCTTCGACCAAGCGTTCCGTTTCACCTTTCTCAAGGTAGCAGAATGCTCCTTTCGTGAGCGCGACTTCTGCATATTCATCCTGCGCATGGCCGCTGAGCATGATCACCGGTAAGTCGGGTTTGACTGCCAGAACCTCTTCAAGCACTTTTATTCCGTTCTTTTTGGGCATGGTGATATCGAGCAGAACGATATCCCAATCCTCATCAATCGCCATTTTGACAGCGGCCTCTCCATCGGCAGCCTCTCCTTCAACGGAGAAATCAGTTTCCGGTTCCAGAAGGTGTTTGATGGCATCCCGCACAATGGCATGATCGTCGACCACCAACACTCTTTTCTTGTTTTTGGGTTTGGAGGCGGTTAACGGAAGGTGGAGGTGGACCGTCGTTCCTTTCCCGTTTGCACTCTGGAACTCAATTGCGCCTCCCAGGTATTTGGCTCTTTCGCTCATTCCGAAAATACCGTGACCTGACGTTTCATTTTCGATGGGAAATCCTCTCCCGTTATCGAATATGGTCAGATCAAGGAAACCGTCTTTGGCAATTGCTTCGATATGAATCTTGCTGGCGTCGGCGTGCTTTGCGATGTTGGTCAGACACTCCTGCGTGATACGGTAAGCCGCCAGTGAGTACGCATGTTCCATGTCAATGGGATCACTGTGAAATACCAGTTCAATCTCCATTGCGGAGGTTTTCTTGTATTCCGCAACTAGCCACTGCACTGCTACAACGAATCCGCAATCGTCCAGAATTGTCGGGTACAGTCGGCTGATAATTTTCTTCTTGATCTCGGTCGCATGCGAAACAAGGTCCTTGATCGATGACAGATCCTGCAATAGATCGGGTGCTGCAATTCTTGCACCTAGCTGTGCCAGCCCCATCTTGATACCGACCAGTGTGCTGCCCAGTTCGTCGTGCAATTCGTTGGCCAGTTTGGCTTTCTCCGCTTCTGCAATATTCTGGATATGCGCGGTGAGCTCGGATAACTCGGCATTCCTGCTCAGAACCTGATGCGTTAATTCGGTATTTCTGGCGACAATTTCCTGCTCTGTTAATGTCGCAATACGCAAGTCACTTTCGATCTGTTTTATATCGTGTATGTCCGTACAGGTACCGAACCATTTTGAGAGCGTTCCTGCTTCGTCGTTCACCGGTACACCACGAATCAGCCACCATCTGTATCCTCCATCGGCACGGCGCAGTCTGCATTCGAGAGAGTAGGTGGCATTGTGGTTGATTGCCTGTTGCCAGGCATCCCACGCACGCTGCTGGTCATCAGGATGGAAGGGCTTGTTCCAACCGTCTCCATAGCTTTCTTCCAGTGAAAGTCCGGTGTACTCGACCCATTGCTGATTGAAGAATATATTCCGTCCGTCCGCTTCAGTGATCCAGACAATCTGGGGCATGGCTTCAGCGAGCAGCCTGAATTCCTTTTCGCTGGTGACAAGTGCATGTTCCAGAATCTTGCGATCTGAAATGTCCCTTCCCACCGACTGAATCTCCAGCAGTTGATCATCTTTGTCGTAGATGGCCCGGTTTATGAAATGCATCCAGCGAATCGAGCCG
>CAYOJU010000312.1:0-2686 GCA_964404355.1 uncultured Sideroxydans sp.
TCGATGCCGCAATACCAGGCGAGCAAGATCCACAATGCGGCTGCGGTTAAAACAATGAACGAGAACCGCCAGGGTTCCCTGCTTGATTATCTGGAAGACTTTGCCAACCGCTTTCCGGGGAATGTGGATGAATACGAAACGTTGCTGACCGACAACCGTATCTTCAAGCAGCGCACGGTGGGTATCGGCGTGGTGTCACCGGAACGCGCGATGGCGCTGGGCTTCACCGGCCCGATGCTGCGCGGCTCTGGCGTGGTGTGGGATTTGCGCAAGAAACAGCCGTACGAAGTCTATGACAACCTGGACTTCGACATTCCCGTCGGCGTCGAGGGCGATTGCTATGACCGTTATCTGGTGCGCGTGGAAGAAATGCGCCAGTCCAACCGCATCATCAAGCAATGTATCGATTGGTTGCGCAAGAATCCGGGACCGGTAATTACTGACGACCTGAAGTTTGCTCCGCCCAAACGCGAATCCATGAAAGAGAATATGGAAGAGCTGATCCACCACTTCAAGCTGTTCACCGAAGGTTTTCACGTGCCCGCCGGCGAGGTGTATTCCGCGGTCGAGCATGCCAAGGGCGAGTTCGGCATCTACCTGGTGTCGGACGGCGCGAACAAGCCTTACCGCATGAAGATACGCGCCCCCGGTTTTTCGCATCTGGCCAGCCTGGATGAGATGGCAAAAGGGCACATGATCGCCGACGTGGTGGCGATCATCGGAACTCAAGATATTGTTTTCGGGGAGATTGATCGCTGATGTTATCCCAACAGATCACCACGCTCATCGACAAAGAGCTGAAAAAATATCCTGCCGATCAGCGCCAGTCCGCCGTGATGTCGGCGTTGCGTTTCGTGCAGGACGAGAAGGGCTGGGTCGCACCCGAAGACATGGCGGACGTTGCCGTTTATCTGGGCATGACCCAGATGGGGGTATACGAAGTGGCGACCTTCTACCACATGTACAACCTCAAACCGATGGGTAAATACACGCTGACCGTGTGTACCAACCTGTCTTGTCAGTTGTGCGGCTCCGACGACACGCTGGCCCACCTCAACAAGCGCCTCGGCATCGGTCTGGGCGAAGTCACGGCGGATGGCAAGTTCGGCATTCGTGAAGGCGAGTGCATGGGGGCTTGTACCGATGCGCCGCTGCTCACGATCAACAACAAGAAAATGTGCGGTCGTTTGACCGGCGAGAAAATCGACCAGATTCTGGCAGAACTGGATAAACAATGAGCGGATCCGTCATTCTCACCACGATGCATTTCGACCAGCCGTGGACGCTGGAAAATTACCTCAAGGTCGGCGGCTATCAGGCGCTGCGCAAGGTGCTGACCGAGAAGATGTCACCTGACGCCATCATTACCGAAGTCAAGACCTCCGGCCTGCGCGGCCGCGGCGGTGCGGGTTTTCCCACCGGCCTGAAGTGGAGTTTCATGCCACGCCATTTCGATGGTGAGAAATACCTGGTGTGCAACTCGGATGAAGGCGAACCGGGCACCTGCAAGGATCGCGACATTTTGCGTTACAACCCGCATCTGTTGATCGAAGGGATGGCAATCGGCGCCTACTGCATGGGCGTGAAGACCGGTTACAACTATCTGCACGGCGAGATATTCGAGGCCTACGAGATCATGGAAGCAGCCTGCGAAGAGGCACGCAAGGCGGGCTACCTGGGCAAGAACATCATGGGGTTCGATTTCGAGTTCGATCTGCACAACCATATGGGTTACGGCGCCTACGTGTGCGGCGAAGAGACCGCACTGCTCGAATCCATCGAGGGCAAGAAAGGCCAACCGCGCTACAAGCCGCCTTTCCCCGCCAGCTTTGGCCTGTATGGCAAGCCGACCACCATCAACAATACCGAGACGTTCGCCAGCATTCCTTACATCATTCGCGAGGGCGGCAAGAAATTCGCCGACCTGGGTGTGCCCAACAGCGGCGGCATAAAACTGTTCTCGGTTTCCGGTCATGTAAACAACCCCGGCAACTTCGAACTGCCGCTGGGTACGCCGTTCAGGAAGCTGCTGGAAATGGCGGGTGGCGTGCGCAACGGCCACAAGCTGAAGGGGGTGATTCCCGGCGGTTCTTCCATGCCGGTGCTGCCAGCCGAGATCATCATGGACGTCAACATGGACTTCGACTCTTTGCAGAAGGCCGGTTCCTATCTCGGGTCCGGCGCCGTCATTGTGATGGACGATTCCACCTGCATGGTGAAAGCGCTGGAGCGCCTGTCCTATTTCTACTATGAAGAATCCTGTGGTCAATGCACGCCCTGCCGCGAGGGCACGGGCTGGCTGTATCGCATCATTCACCGCATTGAACATGGCGAAGGCAGGCCGGAAGATCTGGATCTGCTGCTTGACCTGTGCAACAACATCGCCGGACGCACAATTTGCGCGCTGGGCGATGCGGCGGCATGGCCGGTGCAAGGCATGCTCAAGCACTACCGCAAGGAATTCGAATATCACATCGAGCACAAACGTTGCCTGGTGTGAGGCTGAACGGAATAGGTGAGCAATGATCAACATCGAAATCGACGGTAAGCAGATACAGACCGATAACGGCGCGACTATCATCGAGGCCGCGCATCAGGCCGGGATTTCCATTCCGCATTTTTGCTATCACAAGAAACTCTCCATCGCCGCCAACTGCCGCATGTGTCTGGTGCAAGTGGAGAAGGC
>CAYOJU010000313.1:0-2658 GCA_964404355.1 uncultured Sideroxydans sp.
CCAACGTTGCGTTGAAGGTTGAAGATACTCAGGATGCCGATGTGTTCCGCGTTTCCGGCCGTGGCGAATTGCACCTGACCATCCTGCTGGAAACCATGCGCCGTGAAGGCTTCGAGATGGCAGTGGGTAAACCGCGTGTGGTTTACAAGGAAATCAACGGCGAGAAATGCGAGCCGTATGAGAACCTGAGTATCGATCTGGAAGATGAGAATCAGGGCACCATCATGGAAGAAATCGGTCGTCGTCGCGGCGAATTGACCAACATGGAATCCGACGGCCAAGGCCGTACCCGTCTGGAATATCACATTCCTGCGCGCGGTTTGATCGGTTTTCAGTCAGACTTTATGACCATGACGCGCGGCACCGGCCTCATCAGCCACGTGTTCGATGACTACGGCCCTGTCAAACCCGACTTGCCTGGCCGCCACAACGGTGTGCTCATCTCGGCGGAAGACGGCGATGCCGTAGCGTATGCCTTGTGGAACCTGGAAGATCGCGGACGCATGTTCGTGGTGCCCGGCGACAAGCTGTATGAAGGCATGATCATCGGTATTCACTCGCGCGACAACGATCTGGTCGTCAATCCGATCAAGGGCAAGAAGCTCACCAACGTGCGCGCTTCCGGTACTGACGAAGCGGTGCGTTTGACAACTGCGTTAAAGATGACTCTGGAATCGGCTGTTGAATTCATCGACGACGACGAACTGGTGGAACTGACACCCAAGTCCATCCGTATCCGCAAACGTTACCTGAAAGAGTTCGATCGCAAGAAGGCGATGCGCTCGGCGGACTGATTTTCGCCGGGAAGCAACAAACAAGGGACGCTTCGGCGTCCCTTGTTATTTAATCCCGAGTATTTATACTGGTCTTCCATTTACAACAGGAGTAATAACCATGAAAACATTAATATTTTTCATCGGACTCATGTTTGCTTCCGCAGCGGCCTTTGCAGCCGTGCAAGGAAGGGAAGTCAGCTACAGTGCCAACGGTACGACTCTCAAAGGCTATGTCGCCTATGACGATGCAATAAAAGGCAAGCGCCCCGGCATTCTGGTGATACATGAATGGTGGGGGCATAACGAATACGCGCGCAGGCGCGCCCGCATGCTGGCCGAGCAGGGATACACCGCGCTGGCTGTGGACATGTACGGTGACGGCAAGCAAGCGCACCATCCGGACGATGCGGGCAAGTTCGCCAGTGAAGTATCGAAGAATGCAGCATTGGCCAAGGCGCGATTTGATGCCGCCTACAACCTGATCAGCAAGGAAGATACAGTTGATGCCGGCAAAATTGGTGCTGTCGGTTATTGCTTCGGAGGGTCCGTCGCGCTCAACATGGCGCGCATCGGCGAGCCGCTCAAGGTGGTGGTGAGTTTTCACGGCGGTCTCGGTACCGATCATCCAGCAGAAGCGGGCAAGGTCAAGGCGCGCATCGCTTCGTTTACCGGCGAAGACGACCCGATGATTCCGGCTGCACAGGTCGCCGCTTTCCGCCAGGAGATGGACAAGGCCGGCGTAAGTTACAAGGTTGTAACTTACCCGGGGGCAAAGCATGCTTTCACTAATCCGGATGCGGATAAATACGGACAGGAATTCAAGTTGCCGTTGGCCTACAACGCGGCAGCTGACAAGGCTTCGTGGGATGAGGGGCTGGCGTTTTTGGCAGATGCGTTTAAGGTCAAATAGCGAATCGAACTTTCGCGATAGTCAAACCACCGGGGACGCTATGCGTCCCTTGTTGTTTTAAGCTTGATTTTCATCTGCAAGCGGCGTAAATACCATAGATGACGGGCACTTAAGTTGTCCAGGCCGGAAGTTAATTATTGGACGCGGAGCCAATAGTGCTTTCCCTGCCGAGATACAAAACGATGCAGAGATCTACAGGTAGCGAGGAGAGTATGAGTACCCGAAATATTCGTATTGGGCAATCCAGTGCGCAGGACGCTCGCCAGGCAGTCGCAGAATTTCATGCGGCGGTCGTGCAGCCGGATATGGCGCTGGTGCTCTTCTTTTGTTCCAGCGAATACGATCTCGATGTGCTGGCAGCGGAAATGAAACGGCTTTTTGCAGGAATTCAAGTGGTGGGCTGTACCACTGCTGGAGAAATCGGACCGGCCGGTTATCTCCAGCTTAGCGTGACCGGGGCGAGTTTTCCGGCGGATAGTTTCGTGGCGGTCAGCGGACGGTTGGAGCGATTGAGCCAGTTTGAGATTGCCAGAGGGCGCGACTTCGCCCAGGATCTATTACAACAGCTTGAAAGCAAAGCACCGCAGGCAAGCCCTGATAACAGTTTCGCATTCATGTTGATCGACGGATTGTCCAAACGCGAGGAACCGGTGACTCATGCCTTGCAGCATGCTTTGGGCAACATCAAGTTATTCGGAGGCTCCGCGGGCGATGATCAGAAATTTCTCCGGACCTGTATGTTCAGCGAAGGCCGATTCCATGACGATAGCGCCGAGCTGATTTTGATCAGCACTTCATTGCATTTTCAGATATTCAAGACCCAGCATTTTGTTGCCACCGATGAAAGACTGGTGGTCACCGAAGCGGATACAGCCACGCGCACTGTCAAGGAGATCAACGGGCTGCCAGCCGCTGCAGAATACGCAAGATTGGTGGGTGTCGACGTGCATGAGCTCAACCCCATGCGTTTCG
>CAYOJU010000314.1:0-2632 GCA_964404355.1 uncultured Sideroxydans sp.
CAAACGTTACATAACGTTTTGAAATCGTTGTAACGTTTTAGGAAATAACGCAGAGAATTCACAAAACGTTGGCAACGTTTTATAATCGTTGTAACGATTTTCAGCGAAAAGGTGTTAATAACGGTTCCAGACACGTCTCTTCCCCTCCTCTTTCTTCTAAAACCCTTCCTCCTCTTCTTCTTTCTCTCTCTCTCTCCATTCCGCCGCCCTCTCTCTCTCTTACTCCTCCGGCCACCTCGCTCAACCGTTTCGACAACCGTTAAGCCCATTCTTCTCTCCTCTTCTCCCTCTACCATTATCTACTCTCCAAATCACCGTTAACTCTCTCCTTCTCTTCATCTCCAAAACCCTAACCGAAGGGCACTTCCAAATTCCGGCGATCCGACCGTTGGATTGACGATCCGGCTTCACTACTACACTTCTACCGCTTCTCTCCTCTCGGATTTCAACTTGTTTCTTCAATCGGTAAATTTTTCAAATTTCTCTCAAATCAATGGCACCAAAGAGAAAAGTGCAAGAAAAGAGTAAGAAAAAGGCCCGAATTGAAGATGGTCAAAGTAGTGGGGGTAATTTACAACCAAATTGGAACATTCACCGGTCTAACACATTCCTATTTCGGGATCTCACGGCATATCAAAATTTTACCGGTCTTTTCATGAATAGAAACTTGGCCGAATGTTATTTCTTTGACAAGGCAATGGTAACCTTTTCCCAACCCGAGGATGACAAAATTATCGGGTTTGTGAACCATTGGAATTGGAACCCTCTTCTAACTTGTACCGAACCATACACAATGCTCTTGACCCGTACCTTTTATGCCAACCTTACCATTCAAGATGACCCTTTTATCGCTAAATCATGGTTGTGCGGTCAAGAAATTGATCTCTCATTGGCAAACATGGCTCAATGGCTTGAGCTTCCAAACGATGGGGAAGAATCTTACCCATTTAGAAATTGGCCACTCGCGGCTCTTGGAACACACGGTCAATACAAGAAATGGTTTGATCGGAACAATATCGGTGGACCAATCTATGTTTCAAACTTACCATCTCTACATAGATTGCTTTTCTTATTGATCAACAACATTCTCATCCCAAAAGCCACAATCAAAACCAACCTCGAATGGGGACCCATGTACTACCTTCGCCATCTTATCTCCATGGATGATAAAGCCTTAAATATCCCATACATCATCCTTCGTCACATGGGTAGTGCATTCAATAGCCGTGTAGCTCTCTTGCCATATGCCCATCTCATTCACAAAATCATTCGTCTTAATGGTCTCCCATTACCCGAGGATGAACAACTCTATTCCCCGATTGACTTGGTTAGTAAATTGACTAAAACGGGATGGGTTCTTGGTCATTTAAATTCGGGTTTAAGGTGTTACAAACCCGATGATAAGGAGGTGAATGAGTGGATCAACAAAGAGGGTGCATTACCAAATCAATATTGGGATCCGGATGAACAAGTGAACCCGGTACAACAACCTCAACCCCAACAACCCCAACAACCGGGTCAATTTCCTCAATGGATGCCTCAACCGGGTCAATTTCCTCAATTTGCACATATTCCACCACCTCCTCAAGAACAAGATCAACAAATGGGATATCTTTGCAACCTCATGTATTCTCACCATATTCAATCCCAACAACAATATGAGGCTTTACAAAGGGGTCAAGAAGTATTGAGAAGAGGGCAAATGCGCATACGAAAACGTATGCTACACCAATCCCGGGCCATCCAAGCCATTGATGAATCCCAACATAGCCTCTCAAACCGGTTTGTGGCACAATATGGTCCTTCATCTAATCCGGTTCCTAGAAGCACCTTTATCGATGAAGACTTCCTTCGCGAGGAGGAAGAACTTCGCAACATACAAGAGGATGACTACTTCGAAGGAATGGAGGATGAAAACATGGAAAATATGGATGAAGAAAACGCGCCGAATGAAGAAGAGGATGCTAATGACACAAACCAACCACCAAACGCGTAGTATCGTTTAAAAGTCAAATTAACTATCTTAATTGCTTTGAGTGAACTTGAACTTTAATTTGTAGGTTGCATGCTTTATTTGGATTTTAATTAGGATTAAATTGTTTGAATTGCATGAATTGTGTGTGTTTTGTTGAATTGTTTGAATTTTGCAAGTTCTTAGGGTTTAACTTGCAAAATCATGGATTTTATCTACTTTAGTTGAATCAAGGGTTTAAATTGCAAAGCTTGAATTGCTTGAATTGTTTGAAATACTTCAAATGGTTCCAAAATTAATTGAATTGATATATAGGCTATTTGGTATTTGATATGAATATGTATGTGATATTGAAATTTGAATGAAGTATGGTGAATTGATAACTTGTCAAGGGCTAAATTGCAAAATTGGTAAAATTTGATACCTCCAAGCCTTGATAAGTTATATTGCATCATTTGAGATGCTTGAATTGAATTGTTTGTATTCATTGTGATATGCATGGTGAATATGTATGACTTGAGATATTACCTGACAATTCTTTCCTTTTAAAATCTTTGCGACTTGAAATTAAATTGTCAACATGTAATGAAAATTGTTTAGAGTAAACCCTCAATTATATTTCATTTGTGATTTATCGATATTAGATTGCTAAATTGAGGG
>CAYOJU010000315.1:0-2620 GCA_964404355.1 uncultured Sideroxydans sp.
GGCTCAGCCAAGAGTCCAGCGGATCCAATGTCGTTGCTCTGACCGGCGCGGTCGTCAATGCCGCTGTGAGCGCGGCGGTGAAGTCCGTTAAACCGTAACGGACATCGAACCGTAGAAAACTGAACTCTAAATCTTATGAAGCTTAAATTTCTCGGGCGACACATCGAGCATGACCCAGCCTCGCGCCAGTTTCCGGCGGCGCAGGCGGCGGCCTTGAAAAGTGTCACGCATGAGCGTAAATGCGCCGCGTTTGACCAAGGGCAACTCGGCTCCTGCACGGGCAATGCCATGGCAGGCCTCTTGATGACCGTTCCCTATTTTGACCTGAGTCGCCCGGCGCTCAACGAAGCAACTGCCGTATCCATTTATGAAGCGGGAACAAAGCTCGATAAAATCCCGGGCAGTTATCCCCCGCACGATACCGGCAGCAGCGGTCTGGCGGTAATGAAAGCGGCCAAGAAGATGGGCTTTATCACGGCCTATCATCACGCGTTCGGTCTGCAACATGCGCTGGCCGCTCTGGTACTTGGACCGGTCATCACTGGCGTCAATTGGTATGAGGGTTTTGATAATCCCGATGCCAACGGTTTGGTTCACGTCACTGGCGCGGTGCGCGGCGGCCATGAGTTTGAAGTGGTCGCAATCGATGTGGAAAAGAAAACTGTGACCGCGTGTAATTCGTGGGGCACCGGATGGGGTAAGAATGGCTTTTTCACCTTTTCATGGGCGGACTGGGATCGTCTGCTAAAAGAACGGGGCGACGTCACAGTCGCGGTTTAATGAACGCGCCCGCCAACATTGTGCTGGCCGCGATGCTCACGGGTGGGTTGTTGTGTTGGGACAACCCCAACCCACCCGGCGTTGTCCAATCGTTCAACGTCTATTGGCGGTCGGAAGCGGCCAGCAATGGAAAATGGACGCGGGTGACAAACGTTACTGAGACATGCGCCTGGGTGACATTCTATTTGGACCATGGAGTGTTTACTGTGACGGCCAGCAATTCTACCGCCGAAGTTCCTGAATTGCCCGTGGGCGGTTCGTTTGGCGCGCCTTTGGAAAAGTTACTGCCACCGCACCTGAAATAATCGTATGGCACTGTTCGGCTCATTTGGTGAACGCATCATGCAGTTGGTGCGCGGAGCCGTGCCGCCGGCTTACGGCAAGACCGGCGCGGAGTTGGTGCGATTGATCGACAAAGACGGCAACGACATTGATATGGGCGGTGGTTCAGCGATCGTGCTACCTGTCCCGAAGGTCTCGTTGAGCACCGTCAATTCTGCAAACACGTTTAAGTATTACGATAATGGCTTAAATTCCGCGAACGCGACCCTGATCAACCCGCCGGTTCTTATCGTCAAAGACATCGTCGCGAGTGTGTTCGCCAACCAGGTGTTTATTGAGATGGTGCACCTTGTTATGCGTCGAAAGGATAAAAACCGTCCGAATCGTCCATCTGGAATGCAGTGGGTTGCTCATGTCGCGTTTGCTGCAAAACCATGGACAGCTACTCGCTTTTGGAATCGTAACGGTAACGATGATACGCATGTGATTCCACAATATGATCACATCCACAAGAGCAATCAACTCGCCGTCACAGGTAACGGCCAATTGATCAATCTTGTCTCTTGTCTCGACGGACTGATGAAAGAGAAGGACATGGACTATCGTGATGTTTCGGCTGCCAACTCGAGCGCGACCACGAATATCACACTAATTGCCCCGGTTCCTAAACGTGGCATCATGTCTGCAACCTCCCGATTTTACGCCATACCAGGCGGTTTGAAGCCGCTCTATGTAGCGTTCAGATACATAGTTTGGCTGCCAACAGAAAATGGTGGACGCGGTCAAATCATCAGCGGTCCACTATCACAAACGATCAGGGTTGGCTACAGCCATCATCCATTGGTCTTTGACCCGTTCACGAGCCAAACAAAGGGATTTCAGGTGGCGTTTCAGAATCCCAAGTATGTGGCCGCAGAGTTCAAGTGCAGGTTTGCGAGATGAGTATCGGGAACACATTGGGGGTGGCCGGTTTCAGGCAATTCCCTACGGGGGGCGGCCGGTGTTGAATGACTGCCCATTGGCGGTGTTAGGTTTCCGGCAACTCCCAATGTGTTCCCACATCTGAAATTGTAGTTCCCGAATCGGGAACGGTTTGTTAGTGTCAGTTTCAAGGTCGCGAGACCGGCGAGTTAGTTTGTTCAAGCTTCGCCAGCTTCGCGGCCTTTTTGCTTTTCATAATGAGTCAGCAAGTCATAGACGATTTTCGCGGTGGTCTGGATGTGCGCAAACACATGCTTTCCGCGCCCGCCGGCACATTGACGGACGCCGTCAATTGCCACATCACGCCTGGTGCGGAGATTGAGAAACGCAAAGCCTTCCAGCGCGCGGCTGGATTGACCGGCACCTTTGGGTTGCTCGCGTTGGCCAATAGCCTGATGGTTTTTGACAGTACCGATCGGAGCGGCACTTTCCCACAGGCCTTGCTGGGTCAGACCGTGGCTTTTCAGCGGTTACAACACCCGGCGATGCTCGATGGTAGCGGCACGGCCTACGACGCCGCCAAGCACGCCATGACCGCGATTATCGCCACGACGCAATTTGGCGGCAAAGCGGTTGC
>CAYOJU010000316.1:0-2618 GCA_964404355.1 uncultured Sideroxydans sp.
ATCGAAGGCGAAGCGATCCTGCTGCTGCTCAACAAATTCGGCATCGCCGCCAGCTCGGGTTCTGCCTGCACCTCCGGTTCGCTGGAGCCGTCGCACGTGATGCGCGCGATGGGCATTCCCTACACCGCGGCGCACGGCACCGTGCGCTTCTCGCTGTCGCGCTACAGCACCGAGGCCGAAGTGGATCGCGTGATTGCCGTGGTACCGGAAATCATCGCGCAACTGCGCAAGCTGTCGCCGTACTGGGATGGCGACGCACCGAAAGCAGAACCCGAAAAGGCGTTCGCGCCGAGCTACGCATAAGGCAAATATCATGTCTCGCACTGTCATCATCAACGACACCACCCTGCGCGACGGCGAACAGACCGCCGGGGTGGCGTTTACGCTGGCGGAAAAGCTGGAGATCGCGCGCCAGATCGATGCACTGGGCGTGCCCGAACTGGAAGTCGGCATTCCAGCCATGGGTGCGGAAGAGTGCGAGAGCATCAATGCGGTTGCCGCGCTGGGCCTGAAGGCGAAACTGATCGTATGGGGCCGCATGTGCAAGACGGATATCGAAGCAAGCAGACGACTCAATGTATCGACGATCAACCTGTCCATCCCGGTGTCGGACATTCATCTCGCCAAAAAGCTGAAGCGCGACCGCGCCTGGGTGCTGGCCACGATTCATCAGCTGGTGCCACACGCTATCGATCATGGCTTGCAAGTGAATGTCGGTTGTGAAGATTCCTCGCGCGCCGATCCCGAGTTCCTGTTGCAAGTGGCCGAGGCTGTGCAGGCTGCCGGGGCGAAACGCATCCGCTATGCGGACACGCTGGGTGTGATGGAACCGTTCGGTGTGCACAAGATCATCTCCTCGCTGCGCAGCGCCGTAGACATCGAAATCGAAATGCACGCGCACGACGACCTCGGCCTTGCCACCGCCAACAGCTTGGCCGCTGCCGTGGCCGGTGCCACGCATATCAACACTACGGTGAACGGTCTGGGCGAACGTGCGGGCAACGCACCGCTGGAAGAAGTCGCGCACGGCCTGAAAAAACTTTACAGCATGGAAACCGGCGTCGACCTTCATCAATTCCCCGCGTTGTCGAAACTGGTGGCTGACGCGTCGGGCCGTCCGGTGCCCTGGCAAAAGAGCCTGGTGGGCGAGGGCGTGTTCTCGCACGAGGCGGGCATCCATGTCGATGGCCTGCTCAAGGATCCGAACACCTATCAGGGTTTCGATCCGGACGAAGTCGGCCGTCGAAACAAACTGGTGGTTGGCAAACATTCCGGCGCACACGGCATCATTGCCGCCTACGCCACCATGGGCCTCAACCTGAGCCAGGCCGAAGCGCGCGCGCTGCTGCCGGACATTCGCAGTTTTGCCGAACGCGCCAAGCGATCCCCTGCCGACCAGGAATTGCTGTTCCTTTACCAACGCTACATCGGGCGTCAGCCCAGTGCGGTCTACTAGGAGCGCATCATGGACCTGCTCGATTTCGACCAAGCCGAACTGTATTTTGATGAGCCGCTGGCGCAGGACGTTGCGCGCCTGCTCGAGGCGGCGGCGGACAAGTACGGCAGCGAGGAAGCCGAATCCCTGTTGCTGCGAGCCAGCCTGCTGGCACCGCAACACCTGATGGTGCTGGTCGCGCTGTATCGTTATTACTTTTACCAGCATCGTTATGAGGATGCCCTGCTTGTGGGCGAGTGCACGCTGGCCGTGGTCGGACGGCGCCTGGAGTTTCCGGAGAGCTGGATGTATGTGCGCGAAGCCAATCTTGGCGCGGGCGTGATGCGCTCGATGGGTCTGGTGCGCTTTTACCTGATGGTGCTCAAGGCGACCGGCTACATCAACCTGCGCCTGGGCTATTTCGAGAGCGGGCAGGCCATGCTGGAAAAACTGGTGGAACTGGATAGTCACGACCGCATCGGTGGCAAGGCACTGCTGGAGGTGCTGCACAAAACGATGAACAATGAAGACAATGTAGAGAGGAATACAAAATGGACGAACTTACACTAGACGAGGCCATGGAAGAACTGGTCTCAGCCGAAGACTTTCTGGATTATTTCGGGATTGTGTACGAGCCTGCGGTGGTGCAGGTGAACCGTCTGCACATTTTGCAGCGCTTTCACAACTACCTCGCCAAGGCGACCTTGTCCGAGGACGAGGCTGGACGCCGCGTGGTCTTTACCACCCTGTTGCAACAGGCCTACCAGGACTTCGTGAAATCCGACGCGCTCACTGAAAAAGTGTTCAAGGTGTTTCATATGCACGAGCCGCAAGTGAAGTTTGTGCCGCTCAGTTCCATCACGGTGAACAAGAGAGATGCTGCCTAAATACGAATTTGGCATCCGTTTTCTCCCTTCTCCCGCAGGCGGGAGAAGGGGCGGGGATGAGGGTCTGTGCGTACAAAATAGCTTAGCTATTGTTCGGCGTCCCTCACCCTGGCCCTCTCCCGCTTGCGGGAGAGGGAACTTGGAATGGGAGTTCTAAAATGAATGCTCGACTATCAGGAATATCCAATGCTCCCTAAATACGAATTCGGCGCCGAAGTCCGCATTATTCGTAATGTGCGCAATGACGGCACTTATCCGGGCGTGCCCACCGGCACGCTGCTGATCCGTCGCGGCTC
>CAYOJU010000317.1:0-2618 GCA_964404355.1 uncultured Sideroxydans sp.
CGCCTGCTTTCAAGTTCCCTGAATGTTTCAATATGACACCTGATATTTCCCGGCGCGGACTCTGGCTGATGTTGCTGGTGTTCGTCATCCTCTGGTTTGGCAATCTTGAATACCGCAAACTCATCCGTCCCGATGAAGGTCGTTACGCCGAAATCCCGCGCGAGATGGTGGTCAGCGGCGACTGGACAACCCCGCGCCTGAACGACCTGAAATACTTCGAGAAGCCGCCGCTGCAATACTGGGCGACCGCAGTTGCCTATGAAGTATTCGGCGAACACCAGTGGACATCCCGCATCTGGGCTGCCTTGACCGGTTTTGCCGGGATTTTGCTGGCTTGGTTCACCGGTACGCGACTGTTCGGACGCGAGGCGGGGATTTACGCGACATTGCTGTTGGGCAGCAGCCTGTTGTACGCCATGATGGCGCACGTCAATACACTGGATATGGGCGTGACTTTTTTCATCTCGCTCGGTATTTTCTCGTTGCTCATCGCGCAAAAAGAAGAACAGGTTGCACAGCGGCGTAACTGGATGTTGCTGGCCTGGGCCGGACTTGCGCTGGCGGTGCTGAGCAAGGGTTTGATGGGAATTATCCTGCCGGGTGCGGCGCTGTTCCTGTACTCGGTATTCAATCGTGACCTCACGATATGGAAGCGCATGCACTGGATCAGCGGGCTGCTGGTGTTCTTGCTGATTGCCGTGCCGTGGTTTGTGCTGGTGTGCAAAGCCAACCCGGAATTTTTCCAGCGCTTCTTCATTTACGAGCATTTTGAGCGTTTTACCTCCAAGGTGCACGGCCGCTTTCAGCCTTGGTATTACTTCATACCGATCATGTTGCTTGGCATGTTGCCGTGGTCGATGTTGATGCTCGACACGTTGGTGCGCGCCTGGAAGAGCAGTGCACGCGTCGTCAAGGTGTTCAGCCCGGAGCGTTTCCTGCTGGTGTGGGTGGTGTTCGTTTACGTGTTCTTCTCGATCTCCGACTCCAAACTGCCGTCGTATGTATTGCCGATGTTTCCGTCGCTGGCCTTGCTGATGGGGAAACAACTTGCCGGAATGAAGGCGCGCCGCCTGTTCTGGCTGACGATTCCATCGCTGGTGGTGGTCGCCATCCTGCTCGGCATTGCTCCATTTGCTGCAAGGTCAGCGGATACGCCGCTGCAGCACGAGATGTACAGCAATTACTCGGTATGGCTGGTGATCGCGCTGGCTATCTGGCTAATCGGTATGGCAGGCGCCTTGTGGCTGTTGCGTCGTGAAAACAAGATGGTTGCGGTCATCGTGCTGGCGTTTTCCTCGCTGATTGCTACACAAACAGCCGTCTCCGGATATAACACCATCGCACCCGAGCGTTCCAGCTATATTCTTGCCGATGCAATCAAGCCGATGATCAAGCCGGGTGTGCCGTTCTATTCCGTGTTTTGTTACGAACAGACATTGCCGTTCTACCTCAAGCGCACGTTCACGCTGGTGGACTTCCAGGACGAGATGGATTTCGGCATCAAGATGGAGCCGGAGCGCTGGATACCGACAGTGGATCTGCTGGCGCAGCGCTGGAGCACGCAGACCGAAGCCTATGCTATCGTGCCGGCACAGATATTCAATATTCTCCAACAGCGAGGAATGGCGATGAAGGAAATTTATCGTGATGAACAATATGTCGTGGTGAGCAAACCATGAACCTGGTCAGTTTCGGCTTGATCTTTACCGGCGTGATGCTCAACGCCGCCGCGCAGATTTTGATGAAGGCGGGCACCAACGCCATCGGGCATTTCGAGTTCAGCGCGGCGAATGTCCTGCCCATCGGCTGGAAGCTGGCGACCGAGTGGCACATCGTCACCGCCCTGTTCTGTTACGGCATCAGTGTGGTGATCTGGATACTTGCGCTATCGCGCGTGCCGGTCAGTATCGCCTTTCCCATGTTGTCCATGGCCTACGTGGTCAATGCCCTGGCTGCGTGGTATCTGTTGGGCGAACCCTTCAGTTCGACCAAACTGGTCGGCATGGGTGTGATCATCGTTGGAGTTGTCATTATTTCGAGAGCTTGAACATGTCAGAATTCCTTCCCTTCACCAAACCTTTCATTGACGAAGCCGCCATCGCCGCCGTCGGCGACGTGCTGCGTTCCGGCTGGATCACCAGCGGTCCCAAAGTGGCGGAGTTCGAGAAACAACTCTCCGCTTATTTCGGCGGACGGCCGGTGCGCACCTTCAACTCCGGCACCTGCACCATGGAGATCGCCTTGCGCATTGCGGGCATCGGCCCCGGCGACGAAGTCATCACTACCCCGATTTCCTGGGTAGCAACCGCCAGCGTCATTCTTGAGGTCGGCGCGACTCCGGTGTTTGCAGACATCGATCCGGTAACGCGCAACATCGATCTGGATAAAGTCGAGGCCGCTATTACGCCGAAAACCCGCGCCATCATTCCGGTCGACCTTTCCGGCCTGCCGGTGGATAGAGACAGGCTGTACGCCCTTGCGGCAAAGTATAAATTGCGTGTGGTGGAAGACGCGGCGCAGGCCATCGGCTCGCTGTGGAAAGGCAAGCGTATCGGTGCTTTCGGCGATTTCGTCTCCTTCAGCTTCCAGGCCAACAAGAACCTCACCACCACCGAAGG
>CAYOJU010000318.1:0-2555 GCA_964404355.1 uncultured Sideroxydans sp.
CGTCCGTTCCCTGCGCAGCTACCTCATGCAGAGGTTGCTGATCTCGCTCTATCTGTTGTGGATAGTGAGCACGGTCGTAGGCTATTTTGCCACCATCAATTACGCCAACCAGCCCTACGATATTGTCTTGCTGCAACGCGCCAATGAAGTGGCGGCAGAACTGAAACTGGGCAGCGGCCATGAACAACTGGACGTGGTACCTATTCTCCCCGACGGCTCTGATCTCGGCATGCCGGATCGCGTGCTCTATACCGTCACCGACAGCGAAGGCAGGAAACTCGCCGGCAACGGCAACACCCTGCGCCCGCTCTCCTACCGGCGCGACCGCGAAGGCCCGCTGTTCAGCAACGGCGAACGCGAGGGCCAGAAAACGCGCATGGTCAGCCTGACTTTCCCTTCCGGCAGGGGAATCCTGCAGTTGCATGTTTCCGAAACCACCCAGCAGCGCCAGGCACTCATCCGCGGCATTCTGGCCAACATCGTCATCCCGCAATTGTTGCTGACCCTGATCGCTGTAGCCGTAGTCTGGTACGGCTTGAAGCAAGGCTTGCGACCGCTCGACCGTTTGCGTAACGATGTGTTGAACCGGCGGCGCGACGACCTGAGCCAGCTCGACGGAAGCAAGGCGCCTGCCGAAGTACGGCCGCTGATCGATGCCGTCAACGACCTGCTTGAACGCCTGAAGCAAGTGATGGCAGCACAGCAACGGTTTGTGGCAGATGCCGCGCACCAGCTGCGAACGCCATTCGCCGGATTGAAAACACAGTCCGAACTGGCACTGCGCTCGGATGACACGGAGCGCAAACAGCACGCGCTCAAACACATCCACACCAGCACCCAGCACGGCATCCGCCTGGTCAACCAGTTGCTGGCACTGGCGCGCAACGAACCCGGGGGGCAGAGTACCGACAGTTTCGCCACGCTGAACCTAAACCAACTGGCGCAGGAATGCACGGTCAACTGGGTACAGATGGCCCTGGAAAAGTATATCGATCTGGGTTTCGAAGGCACACCCGGAAAGGCGGAAATTCAAGGGGATGCCAACAGCCTGATGGAGATGCTCAACAACCTGATCGACAACGCGATCCGCTATACGCCGGAAGGCGGCAACATTACCGTCAGAGTGGAAGAGACGTCACTGGGAGCGGAATTGAGCGTGGAAGACAACGGTCCCGGTATCGAACCTCAACATCGCGAGCGTGTGTTCGAACGCTTCTACCGCATCCTTGGATCAGGTCAAAGCGGCAGCGGACTGGGATTGTCCATTGTTGCCGAAGTCGCCAAGCGTCATGGTGCCGAACTCAAACTGGACAGCGGCAGCAATGGAACAGGCACCAAAATCAGCTTGCGCTTCCCTCCCCGCCGGTCCGGCCTCGGGTAACTGATCTGCTGCGCTTCGCTAATTCAGCAATCCTGCGTCCGGCATTTTTTTCATCATGCCGGAGAGGAAATTACTCTTCATCCGGATCGACGTATTCTCTGGGCAGGAAATGAGCGATACCCTTGTGGCAATCAATGCAGGTCTTGCCCTGGTCTTTCGCTTTCATGTGTTTATCAAATATCAGCTGTTTTTCCTTTGACCCGCGCATGGCTTCGAAACTGTGGCAATTGCGGCATTCGCGCGAATCCGATGCTTTCATGCGTTCCCATTCCTTAGTGGCCATTTCCATCCTGCGAGCTTCGAATTTTTCCCTCGTGTCGGCCGCTCCGGTGATCTTTTCCCACAACTCACGGCTTCCCTGTGCTTTGCGCAACATCTTGTGAGCCCAATCCTTGGGTACGTGGCAATCTGAACAGATGGCGCGCACACCGGTGCGGTTCGCATAGTGAATGGTTTTTTTGTATTCCTGGAATACGTTATCGTACATTTCGTGGCAGCCAATACAAAACTCAAGTTTATTGGTTGCCTCCAAAGCGGTGTTGACGCCACCCCAGAAGAAAATCCCGCCGAAGAAACAGAATACGCCAATTGCAAGGACAGAATATTTTGCGCTTGGCTTACTCAGGAAATTCCAGATGCGTTTTGCAAGGCTATGTTTGGTATCCATCGTTATTCCCACTCCAAGCGGATCGAATTTATTGGAAAGGCTGCACTCGATGAGTGTAATTGCAAAGAGTGACTTGAATTGCGCCGCTCACTTTTTTAATAGTGATGCTTAACAATTCGATAGATCGGGCCGGCCCCTTCGAAAAACAATAAAAACCCCGCCATTAGGGCGGGGCTAAACCACCGCAGAAGTTGCGGCGGTATCCGGGAGGAACATCGGGGCGGGAGGAGCCGCCCATATAATCTTCCCCCCGGTCAACTCCGCTTTAAGCTACCAACGTGGCGGGTCGGATGGCCTTTCCATCATGCGGCCGGACTATTCCTCATCCGGATCACGATATTCCTTCGGCAGATGGTGGGCGATGCCCTTATGGCAGTCGATACAAGTTCCGCCCTCGGCTTTCGCCTTCATGTGTTTCTTGTAAGGCGTCTGCTTCTGCAACTCCGGGCTCATGGCTTCAAAATTGTGGCAGTTGCGGCATTCGCGCGAATCCGATGCCTTCATGCG
>CAYOJU010000319.1:0-2534 GCA_964404355.1 uncultured Sideroxydans sp.
TGCTTGACTCCATACTTGAGTAGTAGAGCGTCAAATTGGCGGTTGATGAAATGAGATCCGCCATCGCTTATCACCACTCGGGGTACTCCAAACCTAGGAAAAATAATCTTTTTAAATAGTTTTCTTACCACGGCGGAGTCGGCGGTTGGGCTAGGTATAGCTTCTACCCATTTGGAGACATAATCTACCGCCACAAGGATGTACTTGTTGTTGCAAGAACTCGGAAAGGGGCCCATGAAATCGATCCCCCAAACATCGAATAACTCAACTTCTAGGATTCCGTTGAGGGGCATCTCATGTCTTCGTGATATGTTTCCGGTCCTTTGACATTTATCGCATCGAAGCACATACTCCCTTGCATCTTGAAAGAGTGTGGGCCAATAAAACCCGGCTTGAAGAACTTTGGCGGCGGTTTTGTCGGTGGAAGCGTGTCCTCCATAGGCGGATGAGTGGCAACAATGAAGGATTTGTTCGGTTTCCTCTTGAGGTACACATCTTCTATGGATACCATCCACTCCCAACTTAAACAACAACGGTTCATCCCAAAAGTAATTTTTCGCATCCGAAAAGAATTTTTTTCGTTGTTGATAAGTTAGATATGGAGGTACTATACCGCATGTAAGATAGTTGACAAAATCCGCATACCATGGCGCC
Organism: uncultured Sideroxydans sp.; assembly: GCA_964404355.1. GTDB lineage: Bacteria > Pseudomonadota > Gammaproteobacteria > Burkholderiales > Gallionellaceae > Sideroxyarcus. Next base: position 655 of record CAYOJU010000319.1, read on the forward strand.
TCGAGGTTGTTGACCGCATATAGTTGTTCATCTATGAATGAATCGTCAATGGGCATGTCCTCCTCTTTCGATTCGATGGTGAGGCGTGAGAGATGGTCCGCCACAGAATTTTCGGTTCCTTTCTTGTCCTTGATTTCTAGGTCGAATTCTTGGAGTAAGAGGATCCATCGAATTAGTCGAGGCTTGGCATCCTTTTTGTTGAGAAGGTATCGAATTGCCGCATGATCGGTGTATACTACCACCTTGGAGCCCACCAAGTAGGGTCGGAACTTGTTGATTGCGAATATAACGGCTAGGAACTCCTTTTCCGTGGTTGTGTAGTTCATTTGAGCCTCATCTAGGACTTTGCTCGCATAATAAATGACATGTGGCTTGTTGTCGACCCTTTGTCCTAGCACCGCTCCAACGGCGAAATCGCTTGCATCACACATAATCTCGAATGGCGCCTCCCAATTAGGTGGTCGAAGGATGGGAGCCGAGATTAGTGCCTTCTTAATCCTATCAAAAGCATCAATACAAGGTTTATCAAAATTAAATTCTGCATCTTTCATAGTTAGATTGGTGAGGGGTTTACAAATCTTTGAAAAATCCTTGATGAAACGCCGATAGAACCCCGCATGCCCTAAGAAACTCCGCACATCCTTCACGCAAGTTGGATATGGTAGCTTCTCTATCACCTCAACTTTTGCCTTGTCGACCTCTAAGCCTTCGGAAGACACCACGTGACCTAGGACCACCCCCGTTTGCACCATGAAATGGCACTTCTCCCAGTTTAGCACTAAATTGACCTGCTCACATCTTTCTAAAACTTTTACCAAATTAGTTAGACATGAATCAAAAGAAGTACCAAAAACTGAAAAGTCATCCATGAAAACCTCCACGGAATTCTCTAATAAATCTGAAAAAATAGCCATCATGGCTCTTTGGAAAGTAGCTGGGGCGTTGCATAGACCGAACGGCATCCTTCGGTACGCAAAAGTACCATAAGGACATGTAAAGGTCGTCTTTTCTTGATCTTCGGGGTGAATAGGGATTTGAAAGAATCCGCTATACCCATCAAGATAACAAAAATGAGTATGATTAGCTAACCTTTCGAGCATTTGATCCACGAATGGTAGAGGGAAGTGATCTTTCCTTGTTGCATTGTTGAGTTTTCGGTAATCGATGCACATCCTCCATCCGGTTACCACCCTTGTAGAGATCAATTTGTCGTCGTCTCCCTTCACCACTGTTGTGCCTCCCTTCTTTGGTACTACATGGACTGGGCTTACCCACTTGGAGTCGGAAATCGGGTAAATGATGCCGGCATCAAGTAGTTTGAGGATTTCCTTCTTCACCACCTCCTTAAGATTCGGATTGAGCCTTCGTTGTGCTTCAATGGTGGGCTTGTGGTCATCCTCCATAAGGATCCTGTGCATGCAAAGAGATGGACTTACCCCGGTTAGATCATCGATGGTGTATCCGATCGCCTTCCGATGTAGCCTAAGCTCGTGTAGAAGCTTCTCGGTTTGATCTTTGTTGAGCTCGGAATTGACAATCACCGGGTATGTCTCGTCATCCCCCAAGAATTCATAGCGAAGGGTAGGTGGCAGAGGCTTGAGTTCGACCTTTGGTGCACCGGAATCGCTCGAAACGGCAAAAATCTGCGCGAATTTTGTCTGGTGCGGGTGCTCCATCCGCAGTGCGGGTGAGGTTGGGCCGCACTGGGAGGCTCGGCCAGTTAGTTCTTCATTTTCAGGAGGCTGAGTGCGGCTGGGGCCATCCGCAGTGCGGGTGGCTGACCCGCACTGGGAGAAATTTTCACCAATTTGCTCGTATTCAGCCTCGGTTTCTTCTAGATCTGAGTCGAGTTGTTCGTCCACCATTTCTTCCTTCTCATG
>CAYOJU010000320.1:0-2532 GCA_964404355.1 uncultured Sideroxydans sp.
AGTTCATGATGTAGGTGCCGTGCTCGTCTTCCAGCACCGGCATCAGCTCGCCCGGATGATCCTTGCGCGAGATGACATAGACTTTGTCCGCCAGTGGATGGCGCGGCTGCGAGCCGCACTCTGATAACTCGGATTCGCTCAATGCTTTGTCGAAATCGAAATCAATTTTTTGAATCTCGCCGGTCTCGTTTTCATCGGCGCTGTCCACTTTGTAATCCCAGCGGCAGGAGTTGGTGCAGGTGCCCTGATTCGCATCGCGGTGGTTGAAGTAGCCGGACAGCAGGCAACGCCCGGAATAGGCGATGCAGAGCGCGCCGTGGATGAACACTTCTAGTTCGATGTCCGGGCATTGCTGGCGGATATCTTCGATCTCGTCGAGCGACAACTCCCGCGACAAGATCACACGCGACAAGCCCAGCGTTTTCCAGAACTTCACGGTGGCGTAGTTGACGGTGTTGGCCTGCACCGAGAGGTGAATCTGCATTTCCGGCCAGCGCTCACGCACCATGGCGATGAGGCCGGGATCGGCCATGATGAGCGCATCCGGCTGCATTTCGATGACCGGTTGCATGTCGGCCATGTAGGTCTTCACCTTGGCGTTGTGCGGCATCAGGTTACTGGCAACGAACAGTTTCTTGCCCAGCGCATGCGCTTCCTGGATGCCAATGCCCAACTCTTCCAGCTTGAATTCGTTGTTGCGTGCGCGCAGCGAGTAGCGCGGCTGTCCGGCGTATACCGCATCCGCCCCATAGGCGTAGGCGGTGCGCATTTTGTCGAGGGTACCGGCGGGGAGGAGGAGTTCGGGAGATTTCATTTGAGGTGTTCCCTCTCCCGCACTGCGGAAGAGAGATTGGATTGGCTACGCGCGATAGCCCAGCCGTTTCAGGATTTCCAGCGAAGCGGTCGCCTGGTTCAGCGTATAAAAATGCATCGCCGGTGCGCCGCCCGCGATTAGTTTTTCGCACAGTCGCGTGACAACATCGAGGCCGAAGTTCTGTATCGATTCCATGTCATCGCCATAACCTTCCATCGTCTTGCGCATCCAGCGAGGAATCTCTGCGCCGCAGTTGTCGGAAAAACGCGCGAGCTGAGAGAAACGCACGATGGGCATGATGCCCGGCACGATGGGTGCGGTGACGCCGAGCTTGCGGCACTCATCGGCGAAGCGGAAGTACGCGTCGGGATTGTAAAAATATTGCGTGATGGCTGAGTTGGCGCCCGCATTCATCTTGCGCTTGAAATTGAGCATGTCGTCGCGCGGGGACTTTGCTTGCGGATGGAACTCGGGATAGGCAGCGACTTCAATGCGGAAATGATCGCCAGTCTGCGAGCGGATGAACGACACCAGTTCGTTGGCATACTGGAACTCGCCAATGCTGTGCATGCCGGAAGGCAGGTCGCCGCGCAAGGCGACGATGTGTTTGATGCCCATGTCCTTGTAGGCAAGCAGCAGCGCGCGGACATTGTCGCGGGTGGATCCGACGCAGGACAGATGCGGTGTCGCAACGTGTCCCTCGGCGTGAATTTGTTTGATCGTCTCCAGCGTGCGATCTTGTGTTGAGCCGCCCGCGCCGAAAGTGACTGAAAAGTATTCCGGCTTCAGCACAGCGAGGCGCTGGCGTACGACGGTCAGCCGTTCCACACCTTCCGGCGTTTGCGGCGGATAGAACTCAAAACTGATCGGTGTTTTTGCGATTGCCATGTTTTCTCACAAGTAGTTGTGTGGCGGCTGAACTCAGCGCCCAGGAGAAAATGCTGTACAGGACTGCGCCCAGCACGCCGTGCCAGAAACTGTCGACCACGAACCCGCGCAGGATGGAACCCGCAAACCAGAACATCAACCCGTTGATCACGAGGATGAACAGTCCCAGCGTGAGCACGGTCACAGGCAGAGTCAGTACGACGAAGATCGGGCGAATAAGCGTGTTGACGAGGCCGAGGATAAAGGCGGCAATGAAGGCCGCCATGAATCCGTCCACATGGATACCCGGCACGAAGTTCGCCACCGCCACCAGGGCGAGGGCGTTCAAAGTCCAGATGAGTAACAGTCGTAGCAGCATTGTTCTCTATAAATATTGAAAGGGGCGGGGGAAACCCGCCCCGACATCATACCCGCTCAGGCGGCTTAGTAGCGGTAGTGGTCGGCCTTGTACGGACCTTCCTTGGGCACGTTGATGTAAGCGGCCTGCTGGTCGGTCAACTCGGACAGTTGCGCGTTCAGCGTCTGCAGTTGCAAACGCGCCACCTTCTCGTCGAGATGCTTGGGCAAAGTATAGACGCCCACCGGATACTTGTTGCTGCCCTTCACTGCTTCTGTCCATAGCTCGATCTGTGCGATGGTTTGGTTGGCGAAGGAAGACGACATCACGTACGACGGATGGCCCGTACCGCAGCCCAGGTTCACCAGACGACCCTTGGCCAGCAGGATGATGCGCTTGCCGTCCGGGAAAATCACGTGATCGACTTGCGGCTTGATTTCTTCCCACTGGTATTTTTCCAGCGAGGCGACGTCGATCTCGTTGTCGAAGTGGC
>CAYOJU010000321.1:0-2531 GCA_964404355.1 uncultured Sideroxydans sp.
ACCGCAAGGCGGTTGCCTACCAGGCTGAAAAAAACGTGACTTACGAAGCCGCCCTGGCTGCCGTGAGCGCCTGATCAAACCCATCAATTAACAGGAGAACAAGATGCGCAACGGAATCAGTTTACTGGCAGTCAGCCAGATTGCTACGGCGGTGATCGCTGCAAATCGCTTTGTCACCCCGGCAGGTGCGGTGGCGGGTGCTGGCGTCAATGCCCAGGGCGTCGCCCAGATGGGGGGCGCAATCGGCGACAACTACACCACTACCGTTTTGGGTACGGAGATTGTAGAAACCGGCGCCGCGATCGTGGCCGGTTCGCTGATCGAGTGCGACGCAACAGGACGTGCGATCACCAAGGCTGCTGGCGTTACCTTGGGCCGTTTGGCTCCGGGTGAATCGGCATCCGCTGCAGGCCAGTTCGTCGAAGTTATCCTCATCCCGAACTGATCGGTCTCACTTTTTTTCAAACAGGAGAACGTAATGAAATTCAAGTTATCTCTAAATGCTCTGGCAATGGTATTCGGTCTTTTTGTCTTCGCCGCGTTGTGGCACTTCGGCATGTATCACCAAGAAGCGGGCGTCGCCATGCTGATGGTTGGCAATATGACACTCAGCCAGGCACGCGTGGTCGACCCGATCCTGACGACGGTCGCCCAGGGTTACCAGAACAACGAGCTGGTAGCACAATATCTCTTCCCGGTGGTTCCTGTCGAACAGCGTGCGGGCAAGATCATCCAGTTCGGTCGCGAAGATTTCCGCCTGTATAACACCGGCCGATCTCCCGGTGCCAACACCAAGCGCGTGCAATACGGTTACTTAGGGAATCCCTATGCACTGACCGACCACTCCCTGGAAGGTGCGGTGCCGTTCGAGATCATGCAGGAAGCGAACTCTGTTCCTGGCATCGATCTGGGGCGCGTGGCAGTCGGCAAGACGCAAAACACCATTCTGCTGAAAAGCGAATACGACGCCGCTGCGATCGCGCTGAATGCTGCCAACTATCAGGCAGCCAACAAAACCACTCTGGCCGGTGCCAGCCAATGGTCGGACTACTCCGGCACTTCGGCACCGTCGAAAGATATCGAAACCGCCAAGGAAGCGATCCGCGCCGCCACCGGCAAGCGTCCAAACATGGTGCTGTTGTCGCCCAAGGCATTCAATGCCCTGAAGCAACACCCGGCCATTATTGATCGCCTGAAGTACACCGGCCGCGATTCCGTGACCACCGACATGCTGGCAACGTTGTGGGGCGTCAAGGAAGTGCGTGTGGGCGATGCCATCTACGAAGACGCCGCAGGCGCGCTGAACGACGTTTGGGGTAAGCATGTGGTGGTAGCCTACACCGAACTCGGCAGCATGGCCGACGCCGGTTTGCCAAGCTACGGCTACACCTACCGCCTTCGCAACTACCCGATGGTTGAAACGCCCTACATGGACCGCAACGCCAAGCTGTGGGCCTACCCGGTGAACGATGCTCGCGCTCCTGTCATGGCAGCATCTGGCGCGGGCTATCTGATCACCAACGCATCCGCTTAATCAATACACCCCGAGAGCGCGAATCGTCCCCGGCCTTCATGAGTAAGGCCGGGTGACGCTAAGAGGAGATAAAACCATGCAAAAGGATTACATCACCAAAGAGCCCATCAAGCTGGATGGAAAGGACATCAAGGTCGGTAGCAAGATCACGCTGGACGATGATGTTGCTACCGATCTGAAGGCTGTCGGCCATATCGAAGAAGCACCCGGCGTAGCCGTCCCCATAGATCCAGCTGAGCGTGAAGCTGCCATTGCCGAAGCGATCAAGCAGATCGATCCGGCCAACAACGATCTCTGGCTCAAGGATGGCCGACCGGATGTAGGCGCAATTGGCGCGATCACTGGCTGGGGCGTAACCGCAGCTGAGCGCAATGCCGTGTGGGAAAAGATTAAACCCGCCGCCTGATCATGTACGCCACGCAGCAAAACCTTGTTGAGCGTTTTGGAGATCAGGAACTCATCGAGCTGACTGATCGATCTAACATAGGGGAAATCGATGCGGTCGTGCTGACTTCTGCGTTGGTCGATGCCGATTCCGAGATCAACAGTTACCTAGTTAGCCGTTACCCATTGCCTCTTACCCAAACCAGCGATGAACTGGTTCGTTTGGCCTGCGACATTGCGCGATATCGCCTTTGGGATGTGCGCGCATCCGAGCAGATCAAGGCGCGGTATGACGCCGCTATCGGCAAGTTGCGTGACATTTCCAGAGGAACGGCATCCCTGTCCATCGACACATCGAACAAGGAAATCCAGGAAACAGGAAGCGTTAATTATTCAGCACCGGATAGGGTATTTAACGATAACGCGCTGAGTGGTTACTGATGCTGCTGATCCCGGTTGTAGATCAGTTAAGTACCGTTGAAACGGCTGGCAAGAAAGAGTTTTATAAAGTCGCAACGTCGGCAAATTTTGCGGCGGCAAAAGACGATCTCAAGGCGGTTCCATCTGCATATGTGCTGCCGTTGCGTGATCAGGCCGGATCCAACCAGCTGGG
>CAYOJU010000322.1:0-2526 GCA_964404355.1 uncultured Sideroxydans sp.
ATCTACCTGCATGCGTTCGATACATTGCCGCCTAACGCGCATGGTGTAAGCCGGTTTGGGAAAGGCGTCGGCATACTCACCCTGCTGGTCGGCGCGGCTTACCTCATCGGCGCGCTGTCCGGCGCGCGCGATATCCTGCGTCCGCTTGGCAATATCGTTCACGCCACCGCGGAAACCCCTTCCACCCTGCGCTTCGAACGCGTAAAGAACGCAGCTGAACTGGATGCCCGCATCGCCCAGGCCAAAGGCAAGACCGTGATGCTGGATTTCTACGCAGACTGGTGCGTATCGTGCAAAGAGATGGATCGCTTTACCTTCAGTGATACGGAAGTACAGGCCAGACTGAAAAATACCGTGCTGCTGCAAGCCGACGTCACTGCCAACAGCGAGGACGACAAAGCCTTGTTGCAGCGCTTCCAGCTGTTTGGCCCGCCCGCGACCCTGTTTTTCGATAAACAAGGCAAGGAAGAAGCCGACTTCCGCGTGACCGGCTACCAGGATGCGCCGCAATTCCTGCAGTCGCTGAAGAACGCGGGGCTTTAAGCATACCGAATTCCGGAAAACCATTTTCAATCAATGCCGGACTGACAACCCAGGACCAGGGAGATCATCTTGAAAGACAGTACGCTAAGCATGAAAGTATTTGCCGTTTATCTCTCGATCCTCAGCGCCTCGCTACTATTCTGGCCGTCCGTCTTTCTGCTGCTGGGCTTCGAAAACATATCCGCCCCCTGGGTACCAACACTTGGCTATATTGTCGGGGCACTCGCGTTCTTTTATTTCATGTCTGTCCGTGAGAACGCCAGGAATTTCTATGCCTGGACAACCTATGCAAGATTTCCCCTTATCCTGTTTTTCGCTGCACTGGTTGTTTCGGGAAAGGCGCCACCCATCATGCTTCTGGTCGGCCTGATCGATACAGGCTGCGCAATCTGGACAAGTATTGCGCTACAGCACGAACGGCTAAGCCAAGGAGGAATTAATGTCTGACCTAAACGATCCCCGAGTCTTCTTCGCCGCCGAGCGCACCCTGCTTGCCTGGAACCGCACCAGCCTCTCTTTAATGGCTTTCGGCTTTGTGATCGAGCGCTTCGGCCTGTTCGTCACTATCCTGATGCCGCAGCACAATATGCCCATGCAGCGCGGCATTTCCTTCTGGACCGGGCTGGCATTCGTCCTGTTGGGGGTATTCGTGGCTGTATTTTCCACAGTTCAATACAAGCAATTGCTGCGCACTCTGAAACCGATCGAGATACCCGAGGGCTATCGAACCGATCCGGGCGTTTTTACCAACCTGGCCGTCGCCGCGCTGGGCATCGTCTTGATCGCCTACTTTTTCCACGGTGTCTGAGCCTGAACGTTCCATAGGTTCACAAACCCTCTGCTAACCAGCTGTTTTTTCGCAACTTCGTCGAAAAGGTAGACAATCTCTTCCTTTTTCGGCAAACTCCGCCCCCCATGAAGAACATCCTCGTACTGCACGGACCCAACCTGAACCTGCTCGGCACACGTGAGCCGGATGTGTATGGTCGTGTCACGTTGGACGAAATTAACGCCAAATTGGCGACATTAGCTGGCGCGAAGGGCGCAAAGCTGTCCCACTTCCAAAGCAATGCGGAAGCGGCGCTGGTCGAACGTGTGCAGCAGGCGCGCACCGACGGCACGGACTTCATCATCATCAATCCGGCGGCTTTCACCCATACCAGTGTTTCCCTGCGCGATGCACTGGCGGCGGTTGCCATCCCTTTTATCGAAGTACATCTTTCCAACGTGCACGCCCGCGAAGCTTTCCGCAAGGAATCCTTTTTCTCCGATATCGCTATCGGCGTCATCAGCGGCCTGGGCGCGACGGGATATGAACTCGCACTGCAATTTGCACTACAACAACAATCTGTAAGGAGCTGAAAATGGATCTACGCAAACTGAAGACACTGATCGAGCTGGTTGAAAATTCGGGTATTGCCGAGCTGGAGCTGACCGAGGGTGAAGAGCACGTACGTATTTCCCGTTCCAGTTCTATCGCCGCGCCTATGCAGCAATACTATGCTGCCGCTCCGCAAGCGGCGCCTGCCCCCGCAGCCGCGCCTGCTGTCGCAGCAGCACCTGCCGCGCCCGCTGTGCCGGAAGGCCATGTGGTCAAATCGCCAATGGTCGGCAGCTTCTACCGCTCCCCCTCCCCCGGCGCCAAGTCATTTGTGGATGTCGGCCAGAACGTGAACGAAGGCGACACGATTTGCATCATCGAAGCGATGAAACTGCTGAACGAGATCGAAGCCGACAAGACCGGTGTGATCAAGGCCATCCTCGTTGAGAACGGCCAAGCAGTCGAGTTCGGCCAACCGCTGTTCATCATCGGCTAATCACCATGGCCGTATTTACGCGCAAAACCCGAACAGCAGCACCGCCGGAGAATCCCGTTATGTTTGAAAAAATCCTTATTGCCAATCGAGGTGAAATCGCGCTGCGTATCCAGCGCGCCTGCCGCGAAATGGGCATCAAGACCGTCGCCGTGCACTCCGAAGCCGA
>CAYOJU010000323.1:0-2523 GCA_964404355.1 uncultured Sideroxydans sp.
GGGAAGACCAGTTCAACATCGGCCTCGACCCCGACCGCGCGCGCGAATTCCACGATGCAACGCTGCCCAAGGAATCCGCCAAGATCGCGCACTTCTGCTCCATGTGCGGTCCGCATTTCTGCTCGATGAAGATCAGTCAGGACGTGCGTGATTTCGCCGCGAAGGAAGGTATCTCCGAACAGGAAGCGCTACAAAAAGGGATGGAAGTGAAGTCGGTGGAGTTTGTGAAGCAGGGAGCGGAGGTTTATCACAAGGCGTGAAGATCGTTGTGGTGTAGCCAGCTTGCTAGCGCATCAGCAATGCGATATTCGCCAGCAAACTGTCTCCTACAAAGTGCGCAATTCCTGCGGCTTTTCCACGTTGCGTTGTTGAGCAGCTTGGATAAGGCGAGAAATTTTATTTACCTGTCTCTTTAACCCGAGCGGCGTTAAAGAGCTTGGGCGCCATGGCGCGCGAAACTCGAAATCAATTCCTTCATTAGATTTTTCTGTCACCAAATAACAGATTCGATTTATAAAATGATAACCGGAAACAATCCACTGATCACGCCCTGATTCGCCATCTATCACCGTCCACAGATAAGAGTCATCAATATTTCTGACTATTTCGAGGTCTTTGCCGTAAGTTTCCAACCCCAAACCACCCCAAATGTTCTCAGTTGACGCTGGGTGGTGATAGGGTTTGAAATATTCATAGAATGCATCTTCATGAAGCACAACTGTCGTAATCACTAGCACCTCCTTCACAGTTGAAAACTACTAACCTGCGGCATCAAGGAAAATCTCGTTACGATGGCGGGTCAGAAAAACGATGTCCGGCACAAATTTTTCCGGCAACTCAATCTTTCGGCCTTCCAAAGGTAGGAAAATCTGAGCAACAAAGGCATCGCCATTTCGCTTTAGTTGGCCAGACAACATCACCTCGAATTCATCGGTCAGCGTTATTAATCCACGATCAAAGGCCTTGTCGTGAATGGCTGAAAGACATAGGCCATTGCTGGGGTTGAGACGGTTTGCTTTGTCGTCGCTCCACGGCACGATGTGGCTTGCCATCAGCAAACGCGCATCTGAAAGACCAGATAAACAACAACGCCCCCGATAACTGCTCAACACGGCACGCCGGAAGAAATGTTGTTTTATCCGCTGTTCGGTCATCACACGCTTTGTTTCGCCCGTAAAGTCTTTAAGTCCTTCTTGCTCAGTAACATCCAATTCAGTCATTTTTTCGACATCACTCTGTTTGCGGAGTTGCGCATTTAGCAAGGTGCATTCAAGCGCGAGCTTTTCCCAATCCTCATGAAATTCTTCCCAAACCTCTCTGTCGAGTGCGCCCGCATTTCCCAAGCCAGCGCGACCCGTGCTGGTGATCGCCGGATCAAGGCTTGCAAAGTTCACCAGCTTCATCGCAACCGCACTGGGCGTTCGGTCAATTAGCTTGGCAAGTTGGATGATTTCCGGGTTTCGGCTATGTAGCTTTCCGAATGGCAGCTGGCAATATAGGTGGAAAGCAAGTTTGAGTTGTACTTTCGTCCAGCGAGTTGTGGCCATAAAGTTCTCCAAATTCTCTGCATCGTATCGAACTGCGTCATCAGTTTAACCTGGTATTCATATGATTTCATTACCGTCATCCCGCCTGACAGTGTCGCTGGGAATTTATACGGACATACTGTCCCATCTTTGTCCCAGCGCTAGCGTTTCACATCGTTGTAAACTGTCAAAATGAACTGCCGCCCCCACTGCGCCGCCTGCTGCATCGCCCCCTCTATCACCTCGCCCCTGCCCGGTATGCCGCGGGGCAAGCTAGCCGGAGTACCCTGCGCCCAACTTGATGAAAAATTACGCTGCAAGGTATTTGGCCAGCCGCAGCGCCCGGCCTTTTGTGCCGGACTGAGGCCTTCAGCAGAAATGTGCGGCGATTCACGCGAGCAGGCGCTGGACTGGCTCACGCAATTGGAGCTGGCGACCAGGCCGCAGGTATAATCGCGCCATGCTTGGTTCCCTTCCTTCAACTCTGCTTCCGGAAATTACCTCTGAATGCCCCTGCGTCGGTCATTGCTCGACTGTGCTGGGCGATGATGTTTGCCGCAGTTGTTTGCGTACATTTGATGAGGTAACCCGATGGCTGGAGATGAGTGAAGAGGAACGCTGGGCAGTAAATCAACGGATCGCTGTATTGCAAACAAACATCAACCCTCCCCAGCCCTCCCTTGTCAGGGAGGGAGCCGAGCCGCTCCTCCCCTGAGAAGGGGAGGTTGGGAGGGGTTTAAACTTATTTTTCCAACTAACGCCCAAGTGGCAAAAAGTGATTTATGGACATCATTCTGCTCATTAAAGCCGCCATTCTTGGCGTGGTCGAAGGACTGACCGAGTTTTTGCCGATTTCTTCCACCGGACATTTGATCGTGGCGGGAAGCCTGCTTAACTTCAACGACGAGCGCGGCAAGTTGTTCGAGATTGTTATTCAGTCGGCGGCGATTCTTGCCGTGATGTGGGAATACCGCCACAAGATCTATACGGTGCTGGG
>CAYOJU010000324.1:0-2506 GCA_964404355.1 uncultured Sideroxydans sp.
AATATCCCAGACTGGCCCTGCTGGGCGACTACAACATCGCGCCGGAAGATCGCGACGTGTACGATCCCGCCGCGTGGAAAGATGTGGTGCTGGTGAGCGAGCCGGAACGCGCAGCCTTTAAGGGGCTGCTAGCACTCGGCCTGAGCGATGCCTTCCGCCTGTTCGACCAGGCAGAAAAAAGCTACTCCTGGTGGGATTACCGCATGATGGCGTTCCGTCGCAACATGGGCCTGCGCATCGACCATATTCTCATTAGCCCTGCGCTGCAATGTACCTCCTGCATTATTGACAAGGCGCCGCGCAAACTGGAGCGGCCGTCCGACCACACACTGGTGATCGCGGAGGTGGCGTGATTTCAATTACTCACCGTAAACAGATCACCATTCCCCCCTTTGCAAAAGGGGGGCTAGGGGGGATTTGCGGAAGGTTGGCTAATGCCACGTATTCAAATCCCCCTCAATCCCCCTTTTCTAAAGGGGGAAGATTCGAGAGGCGCAATAAGGCGGCGTTTTCCAATGTAGTGTTCCGGATGAATATACTTTGGTGGGCATTACTGTTGATCGCACAGCCCGCGCTAGGCGCTGAGCTACCCCGTCCCGACCACATCGTCATCGTGATCGAAGAGAACAAGTCTTTCAGCCAGATCATCGGCAACCGCGAAGCGCCCTATATCAACAAACTGGCCAAACGTGGCGCGCTGTTCACCCAATCCTACGGCGTCGCCCATCCCAGCCAGCCAAATTACCTTGCCCTGTTCAGCGGAAGCACACGCGGCGTCACGAGCAACATCTGCCCGCTGACACTCAGCGGTGACAACCTCGCCAGCCAGTTGCAAGCGCAAGGCTTGAGCTTCACCAGCTATTCCGAATCCATGCCGCAAGCGGGCTACGATGGCTGCTATTACGGTGCCTACATGCGCAAGCATAATCCGGCGGCGAACTGGAAAGAACTTGTTGCATACAACCAGCCGTTCAGCACCTTCCCCGCCGACTACGCGCGATTACCCACCGTCGCCTTCGTTGTGCCCGACCAGATGAACGACATGCACGACGGCAGCATTGAGCGGGGTGATGCATGGCTGAAAGAGAACATCGAACGATATGCGCAATGGGCGATTAAGCACAACAGCCTGCTCATCGTGACTTGGGACGAGGACGACGGCTCAAGCAACAACCGCGTTGCCACCATCTTCGTTGGTGCGAAGGTGAAGCCGGCGCAGTACGAACAACAAATCAACCACTACAATCTGCTGCATACGATCGAGGAAATGTATGGATTTCCGTACCTTGGCGATAGTGCTTCTGCTCAGGCGATAAGGGGTGTGTGGGTAAAGTGACGATGACCCATACAGTCCTACCTAACTTATGCCGCATTCATTACTCGTGATCCCCATCCAATCCCAACTCCTGAATCTTCCGCGTCAACGTATTGCGTCCCATGCCAAGTAGCGTGGAGGCTTCAATGCGCCGTCCGCCAGTGTGCTGCAACGCCTGGGTGATGAGCGTGCTCTCGAACTGTTTGGTGAGAGTGTCGAGGATGTTCGATTCGTTGCGTTGCAGTGCCAGTGCGACTTGCTGAGCGAGCGCGGTGCGCCAATCCTGATTGAGCGAGGTACTGGCGTGAGTGTCGCGCCATTCGGAAGGCAGGTCGGCGATCTCAACGACACGCGTCGGTGTCATCACGGTGAGCCAGTGGCACAGGTTTTCCAGCTGGCGTACGTTGCCGGGAATGTCTTGCGCAGCGAGATAGTTTAGCGCAGCTTCGCTTAGCGTCTTTTGCTCGACGCCCAGTTCCTTCGCACTCTTTTGCAGGAAATATTTCGCCAGCAGCGGAATGTCCTCGCGGCGTTCGCGCAGCGGTGGCAAGCGCAGGCGGATGACGTTGAGGCGGTGGAACAAGTCTTCGCGGAACAGGCCCTGCTTCACGCGCTCGTCCAGATTCTGGTGCGTGGCAGCGATGATGCGCACATTGGCCTTGATCGGTTGATGGCCTCCGACGCGGTAGAAATTGCCATCCGACAGCACGCGTAACAAACGCGTCTGCAATTCGGCCGGCATGTCTCCGATCTCGTCGAGGAACAGCGTACCGCCTTCGGCTTGTTCAAAACGTCCGTGGCGTGTTGTGGTCGCGCCAGTGAAGGCGCCGCGCTCATGGCCGAACAATTCCGATTCCAGCAGATCTTTCGGAATAGCGGCGGTGTTGATGGCGACGAAAGGTTTATCCGCACGCGGACTGTGGCGATGCAGTGCCTGCGCCACCAGTTCCTTGCCCGTTCCCGATTCGCCGTTGATGAGTACAGTGGCGTTGGACTGGGCCAACCGGCCGATGGCGCGAAACACTTCCTGCATGGCAGGTGCGTGGCCCAGGATGTCCGGCGCGGCCTGCGCGTCTTCGGACTGAGTGTTCTTGCGCTGACTTTGTTCCAGAGCGCGGCGTATCAGCTCAACCGCGTGATTCACGTCGAAAGGCTTCGGCAGATATTCAAACGCACCGCCCTGAAATGCTG
>CAYOJU010000325.1:0-2502 GCA_964404355.1 uncultured Sideroxydans sp.
CAACTGCAGGAAATGCTCGGGGAGGAGCGGAACAAAGTCCACATGATCTCGATCTCGATCGACCCGGAACAGGACACCCCGGAACGTCTGTCCGCCTACGCACGCAAGTATGAAGCCGGCCCACAGTGGCGCTATTACACCGGCACGAACGATGCCAGTCTGGTCGCACAGCGGGCTTTCGATGTCTACCGCGGCGACAAGATGAACCACTCTCCGGTGACGCTGCTGCGGGCCGCACCAGGTAAATCCTGGCTGAGGATAGAAGGGTTTGCCTCGGCGGAAGATTTGCTGCGCGAGTATCGCGCGCTGAGCGCTGTCCAATAGCATTGGACAGCTGAATGCCCACTGTCATAAAGGGAAAAATCGCATTTTATTGGCATGCAAGTGACCGGCGGGTATAGTTAGCCATGCAATGCCGGACAGGATGTGCATACCGCCACCTGTCTGGACAAGCTCATTGAACTTACTTGCGATGGACATTGCAAACACCGCAAATGCGTCATCACTTTTCAGGGGGCGATGCTTTGTCAGACATTATTATCCACGTGGAAAAAACGCGGGACATCTTCCCTCCTCCCGAGTGTACCTTCGATGCCTGCCGCGCTGACAGAGCGGAACAGATCCAGCTGGCAAAACAAGAATGGGAGTTCACCGCCGATTCGATACCGCAACTCATCTTCCTGCTCGATCGTAATGACCATGTCCTGCGCACCAACCGCACGCTCGAAAACTGGGGCCTGGGTCGCGTAGTTGATGCGCGCGGTCACAAAATTCACGATCTGCTGCATCCGCTTTGCCATGACGCTGATTGCCACCTGAAGAATATCTGGCGATCTTCGGTAGACAACATGGCGCAGGATTTTTCCGTCGAATATCAAACTGAAGACAAATTCCTGCAGCGTTACCTGAACCTGCATTTTCGTTTCCATCGCTCGCCACAGGACGCAGAAGGCGGATTTATCGTTGTAGTCATCAGCGACATCAGCGACATCAAGCAGGCGGAAAAAAAGCTGCAGGATTCGAACGTGGAACTCGAACGCAGGGTCGAGGAAAGTACTTTCGCGCTGATCAGCAGCAACATCCGTTTGCAGCAGGAAATCGAGAAACACAAGCTCATTGAGGAGAAACTGGAAAACAGCCGCGAAGAATACAGCCAGTTGATCGAGGCCATGGACGAAAGCCTGGCTATCCTCGACAAGGACGGCAAGATCACTTATGCGAACAAACAGTTTTGCGACACGCTGGGACTTCCGCGCGATGAAATACTGGGACACACGCCCGCGGACTATGTCGACAAGGACAATCGCAGCGCGCTCGAACGGCATATGGCAGAACGCGCACGGGGCGGGATTGCCACCTATGTCGCCAATCTCAAGGGGAAGGATGAACGAAGCTTCTGGGTAAAGATTTCGCCCACGCTGCTGGTTGGCAAACAGGGTGAATCCACCGGCAGTTTTGCCATCATTGCCGATGACATCAAGGAATTGAATTCAAGAATCCGGTCTCTTGCGTACGATATCAATTATCGCAAAGATGCAGAGCAGTCCCTGCTCGAATCCGCACACGCCAAGCGCATGCTGGCGGCACAGGTAATGTCCGCGCAGGAAAAAGAGCGCAAGCGGATCGCTTCCGAACTTCACGACGGCATCGGGCAAACGCTCAGCGCGATCAAGTTCTATGTCGAAAACGCCATCCGCAACCTGAACGAACGCACGATTGAAAACAGTACGCAAATGTTTGGCAACGTCATCCCGAAACTGCAGGATGCCATCGAGGAAGTCAGGCGCATCTCAATGGATTTGCGTCCTTCGCTGCTGGACGACATCGGCACGCTGGCCACACTGTCGTGGTTCTGCAGGCAATTCCAGCACGTCTACGAATCCATGCGCATCGAACTGCGGCTCGACATCAAGGAAAGCGACATCCCCCCACCGCTCAAGGTTGCGATCTTCCGCATCGTGCAGGAGGCGATGAACAACTGCGCCAAATATAGCAGTGCGAGTCGCATTCACATCAGCCTGATCAACACCGAAAGTGAAATCGAGCTCGCGGTCGAAGACGACGGCCAAGGGTTTGATTACGCCGAAGCGTGCACAAGAATCAAAAGTCTGGGCGGCGGAATGGGTCTGGTCAGCATGCGCGAACGCGCGGAATTCTCCGGCGGCATGTTCTCGATGGAGTCGGCCACGGGCAAGGGGACCAGCATGCGCGTAGTGTGGCCGTTGCAGGAAACATCCACGGCCACCACCACAAGCTGAGCAGCGTCGTTTTAACCCGAAGGCGGCGGCAACCGGCAGAAACAAACCCCATACGAAATGATCGCGCGGCGTGGCACGCGTGGCTGCTATTCGGCCATAGCGGAAGTTGAGGATAAATGTTCATTATTTCCGCTGTGTGCCATCAGCGGAACTTCGAATTGGGAAAAAGGATGTCCGCTTTCCTCGCAGAAGCGGACGTCGCCAGGCAGTGTTTTGATGACGGCGAAAGGACCGTTCCTAACCC
>CAYOJU010000326.1:0-2500 GCA_964404355.1 uncultured Sideroxydans sp.
GCTGACGTTCCGAGCGGTAGGCTTCCTCGCAGTGGTTCGCGCTCTGCCAGCGGAACAGGAAGTCAATCGTGGGCTTGAAGATCAGCCCCCAGGGCTTGCCCTTGACCCACATGCGAAACGCTCGGCTCGACATGGTCTCATCGGCCCAGGCCGCGTCGCTGCCGGGCGTGATGAGCACGTTCGCGAGCTGGTCGAGCGCGATCAAGAGCTGCCAGAACCATTGGCGCCAGCTCACCCGAACCTCCGCTCGTACTCGACCTTGGCCTGCACGAACCCGCAGGCGTGCTTGTCTTGGTACCAGTTGATCCACAGCATGCGGTACTTCTTGCTGGGCTCGGTACGAAGCGACACGCTGTCGAGCTGGTCCCTGAGCCAGCGCGCGGACTGCGTGTACCCACGCTCCGCAGCTATGTCGGTGAGCTGCTTGAGCTGCTCTCTCAGATCCGGTTCTTCGTTCATTGGCGCTTGCTCGCAACGTAGCCTTCAACGACCTTGGCGATGGTCGCCGAGCCACTGAAAGCGATGAGAATGTCTTGTCACATCCACTCAGGCACCGCGTAATTCACGGCGTAGCGCATGAGTACCCAGATCGATGCAGCGGCGGTGATGAAAGCGATGAGGCGGAACACGCTTGGCTTGCCAGTCTCGTCGCGAAGGAAATCCGCGAAGTCGAAATCCTCCCGGCTCTGCGCCTTCACCACCACATAAACGATGATGGCAAGCGTGAGTGCCAGGACAATATTGACTGGTTCAAGCCAGGTGTTCATGCCGCGAGCAGCTCCAGATTCGTCGCTACACGGTTTGCCCATCCGCGGCCAAAGAGCTGCCACTGCTTCATGTCGGTGTAGGTGCGCAGCCGGGCGGCGTTGAAACGGACCCCAAGTTTGAGCGGGTCTGCCGATTGAGATGCCGCGATAGTTGCAGGGCCAATGACTCCGTCGACATCGACTTTGAGTGCGTTCTGAAGTGTCTTGATGGCAGTAACGTTGCCCTCATTGACCGCCATATCGAAGACCTGGAACGCCGTATCGAAGGGTAGGTCGTCACCACGAACACGCGACCAGTAATCCGATTCGTAAATGGCCCGAGCCTCATCGAGTGAAAGACTGGCAATGTCAACGGCGGGATATTGACGCTTGCTAATGCCAAACTTGGTCTCTCCACCGGGGTCGTTGGGGTCGTTGACATACTTGCCTTCATTGCCTATGAGGAGGGTGAATGCTTGGATGAAATTGGGGCTCATTTGCGCTTCTCATCTACGATGTTTTGGATCTGCCGCTGCATGTCTGCGTCGCGCAAGTCACGCAGCGCGAAGTCGCGCCGGGCATCCTCGATGGTGTAGCGCACTGCCACGAGGTCATGGATCTGTTCAAGGGCGTGGTTCACGTCGGCGCGGAGCATGACCCCGAACGAGACGATCGCGACGGTGTGCACGAGGAAAGCGAGGATGACCCCCAGCGATATCTCTTTCGAGATATGCCAGTGGGCGCGCTCCTCGTTTTTCCCGAGCTCGTCTTGTATGGCGCGGTGTACGTCAGTCTTGCTGAGCTCGGGCCTATCGTTCGGCGGGGCCATGGGACTCAGGCCTTGGCGGGTTCGCCAACGAAACGGAACGCATCCTGATTACCGGTGCCCAGGGTCTTGTACCAAGCGTATGCCTTTGCCAACGTCAAATCCGGTCGTTGCAGGGTGAAGTCTTGGCAGTACAACACCCAGATCGTTTCTGCCTGTTCTTTGGTGATCCCAAGCGCCTGAGCGTCAGCGATGGTCCAGTATCCTGGGCTGGTCGCGTTGCGCAGCACTATCGGGTGCAGTACAGGCGCCGCTCCGGGGTGTGGGTCTTGGAATACACCGGTAGCGATCTCGGCAGGTGTGAGTACGCTGGGCGTTGGCGCGGCCACGGTCGTGACAGTCGGAGTCAGAACGACGGGCGCGGCGACGGCAGCGACCACGGCTTCATGGACCGCAGCGATGGCGGTCGAGGTTGAGGTGCCGTTGGTATTGGGGACCACACCCAGGGCGGACTTGAGCTGCGCGAGCGCACCGCTGTGCTTATGCAGGTAGATGATGGCCGCGGCCAGGAGGCCGATGATGACAATGAGGGGGAATGCTTCGGTGGGCAGCGACATGTGTGGCTCCTGAAGGCGTAGGGGAGGACTTCAGGGGTTGATTTTACCGGGGAAATCTGATTACGACTATCTCAGATCAAAGCAGGCGATCGATCGTCTCTCGGCTCGTGTCCGAGCAGGAGCTGCTCTATTTCTTCCTGGGCGCATTCCAGTTCGAATTCGGTGCGATCGAGCTCAATTTCGAGCCCGCGCACCCATGCCATCATCGCCTCGGGGCTTTGGGTGATGTAGGCCATACGTTCGCGCTCGGTATGGTTCAGCGAGGACAGCAACAAACCACTTCTCGACTCGGTGTTCATGTCTGAATCTCTCCTGGTGCTACGACTCTCTCAGATTCTCAGAACGAGAACTAAAAGAGGCCTAACGTGTTG
>CAYOJU010000327.1:0-2487 GCA_964404355.1 uncultured Sideroxydans sp.
TCGCGTTTTCGCGTGACGCTGGATAACGGACACAAGCTCATCGCTTACAGCGCGGGCAAAATGCAGAAGCACCATATCCGCATCGTCGCCGGCGACAAGGTTTCGCTGGAGCTTTCGCCCTATGATCTAAGCAAGGGACGCATCACGTTCCGCCATATCGAAGGACGCGGCCCCGTTGTACCGCAGCAGAAACGCAGGTATTGATTCAGTCCTACCAATTCTTCGCCACGGGATTGCTGCAGCTCACCTGATACAGCTGGCGATCTTCGAGCCGGATGGCGGTCATGGGGCCTCCCCATAAGCATCCGGTATCCAGTGCGATGACATTGGGCGTGATCTTCAGCCCCAGTGCGGACCAGTGTCCGAAAATGACGGTGGCTTTGCGACTCTTACGCTCCGGTACCTCGAACCAGGGCAAATAGCCTGCCGGAATGCGTTCGACTTCCCCCTTGAACTTGAATTCCAGTTCGCCTTGCGGCGAGCATATCCGCATGCGGGTAAAGACGTTGGTAATCACGCGCAAGCGTTTATAACCGTCGAGGTCATCGTTCCAGTTGTGCGGGTTATTGCCGTACATGCGCGACAGAAAGGTGGCGTACTCATCGCCGCGCAAGGCGTTTTCAACTTCGTGCGCCAGACTGGCTGCCTGCTTGACGCTCCATTGCGGCAGCAGCCCGGCATGCACCAGCACGTAGTCGCCCTCCGTATGCAGCAATCGTTGCTGGCGCAGCCACAAAAGCAGTTCATCACGATCAGACGCGCCCAGTATTTCATCCAGCGTATCGCTGCGATGCAGCTCTGCCGTACCTTCGGCCACGGCCAACAGGTGCAAATCATGATTACCCAGGACCGTAACGGCTTTGTCACCCAGCGATTTGACCAGGCGCAGCACTTGCAGCGAATCCGGCCCGCGATTGACCAGATCGCCCACGAACCAGAGCCGGTCTTGCGCAGGGTCGAAACGAATCTGCTCCAGCAGTTGCTGAAGCTCAACGTAACATCCCTGAATATCGCCTATTGCATAAGTTGCCATTACTCACCCACCGGTCGGAGACTGCGTGTTCTCATTCTATCGCCAGGACGATCAATGTCTGCCGTTTGCTGATCATTTTAATGATGCCGTAATATTCGCCCCATGACGCCATTCAACTCTTGCGAAAATATACCTTTTCGTCACGGTTAATGAAGAGGCTTCAAGCCAAATTTGCCCGCCACAACAGGCACCTGTCTGCAGAAGCCGCAACAGCGTTTTCTGCTAGAATCAACAATATGAATCTTATCAGCGCTCAGTTTGAATCCTGTCTTCCCGGTTACGTCATACCTTGCCGGGATGCCTTCACAAAACCCGCACCTGGCCTGAAAGAAACCCTGCCAACTTCGATGTGGAGTATGCATGAACGATAGCAGCAAACAGGTTTGGCTGGTGCTTTCACACGGCTTCAATATGGATGGTCGCGCGGCAAGCCAGACCATGACCGACAAGATTCCCCATTTGCTCAACCTTGGCGTGGAACCGGTCGTTGTCAGCGCCATTACCGGGAAAAAGGACAAGGTGATCGAGCATCACCAGGTGCTGCCGGCCGGACCGGTGGCCTTGCGCTTTGATTTGCGCCACTACCTGAAGCAAAGAGTCACTTCGCGATTCACATACCGCATCGCGATGTTGCTCATAACCTTGCTGTTGCTGCCGTTTATTCTGATTGAAAAGATCTTCATTCGTATTGAAACGCATTGGTCGTGGGCGATTACTGCCTATTTCACCGGCATGCGCATTATCCGCTCGCGCAAGCCGGCAGTTATCTATTCAACCGGTGGATCTTATTCGGCCCACATCGCAGGTTATTGGCTGGCCCGCAAATCCGGCCTGCCCTGGATCGCCGAGATCCATGACCCGATGATTTTTCCCGGCCTGACCAAGAGCAGGATGCGCATGCGTTTTTCCGCCTGGCTGGAAGGAATCATCTGCAAGCATGCCGATGTCGTCTGGTGGTTTACCGAGGAAGCCTTGGCACGGGCACGGGCACGCCACCCGGAACTGGGCGAACGCGGCCATTGCATTATCCCGGGCGCCAACCCGCCGGACTTCGCTCGCGTACCGTATCAGCGCGGCAAACATCTGGTCATCGGGCACTTCGGCTCACTGGCGGAAACGCGCAACCTGGAAATCTTCTTGCAGGGACTGCGCAAGCTGCTGGAAAAACACCCGCAGTTTGCAGAACACTTCCGTCTGCACCTGTATGGCGGCGGCGTCGACCCCGTTTCAGCGCGCGCCATAAAAGAGTTTCCGCACCCCGAAATGATCGAGCAATTCGGACGGCTTGAGACCGACCCGAAAACCGGCGAGAGCGGCAGGGATCGTGTTCTCAAACGCATGAATGCCGCCGATTGTCTGTTGCTTCTGCACGGTACCGTACCTTTCTGCGAAGAATACATTCCGTCGAAACTGTATGAGTATCTCTGGACCCAGCGCCCTATCCTGGCATTGGT
>CAYOJU010000328.1:0-2481 GCA_964404355.1 uncultured Sideroxydans sp.
CTTCCAGCTCGCGGCGGATCGTCTGCAGCGGCAAGCTGGTGCGCTCCTGAAACAATGTGCTGTCAAAACCGCCGTTCAGTCGCAACGCATTCATCATGAACTCGAACGCAAGTTCCTCGTGCCCGACTTCACGCTCTTCTTGCACCGGCAAACCCTGTGCCGCAGCTTCCATATAGGCCTGCGGCTGCTTGTAACGCGCCTGCCGCAATACCTTGTCGTGAAAACTAAGCTTGCTGTGCGCACCCGCGCCGATGCCGAGATAATCGCCGAACTGCCAGTAGTTAAGGTTGTGTCGGGAACGACGATTTGGCTGCGCAAATGCCGACGTTTCATAGTGCTGATAGCCGTGGCTCGCCAGCAAATCCTCGTTGCGCTGCTGCATGTCGCTGCTTGCTTCGTCATCCGGCAGCTGTGGCGGATCATGCGCGAACAGGGTGTTCGGCTCCAGCGTAAGGTGATAGCAGGATAGATGCTGTGGTTTGAATCGCAGCGCGGCCCGGACGTCTTGCAATGCTTCATCCAGCGTCTGCTGCGGCAGCGCATACATCATGTCGAGGTTGACGTTGTCGAAATGACTTTGCGCGATCTCGATCGCGTGTCTTGCTTCGTCGCCACTGTGGATGCGTCCAAGCGCCCGCAGATGTGCATCATTGAAGCTCTGGATGCCCAGCGACAGCCGGTTAACCCCGGCTTCCTTGAACAGCGCGAACTTGCCGGCCTCCACAGTACCGGGGTTCGCCTCCAGCGTGATCTCTGCATTGATGTCCAGCGTCAGCAGCAAGCGCACTTGGCGCAGGATTTCCGCCACGGCCTCGCCGCTCAGCAGGCTGGGCGTGCCACCGCCGAAAAATACGGTATACACCTTGCGTCCCCATACCTGCGGCAGCGCCAGCTCCATATCGCGCACCAGTGCCGCGACATATTCTTTTTCGGGGATTTCTCCACGCGCCTCATGCGAATTGAAATCGCAATACGGGCATTTGCGCACGCACCAGGGAATGTGGATATATAGGGACAGCGGCGGCAACGCCCGGAAGTTCATCGCCTGCGATTTGATGCCGACGGGTTGCAGGGGATGGGTAGACATGACCGGATGTATTGCGCCCTACTGTGTCAATTTCAGTTTGGACAGCAGCACCTTGAGTGCCTTGGCACGATGGCTGATTTGCGCCTTCTCGTCGTGCGTCAGTTCCGCAGCCATCTTGCCGAATTGCGGTAGCCAGAACATCGGGTCGTAGCCAAAACCGCCGTCGCCGCGCTCTTCAAGACCGATCTCGCCATGCCATTCACCTTCGGCAATCAGGGGTTGCGGATCGTCGGCATGGCGCACCAGCACCAGCACACAATAATAATGTGCACGCCTGTCGGTCACACCCTGCATGTCTTGCAGTAGCTTATCGTTGTTGCGCCGATCGGATTTGGGGCTATCCCCAGCATATCTTGCCGACTGCACGCCGGGTGCTCCGCCCAGTGCCCCGACACAAATGCCGGAATCATCGGCCAGCGCAGGCAGGCCGCTTGCGCGGCTGACATGACGCGCCTTGGCCAAGGCGTTTTCGACGAAAGTGCAATGCGGTTCTTCGGCCTCGGAAATGCCGAGTTGCGCCTGAGTCAGCGCCTCGATTCCCAACGGCGCCAGCATTTTTTCAAACTCGCGCAGTTTGCCTGGGTTATTGGAAGCGATGACCAGCTTGTTCATTACTTCAGCACCTTGCTCTGCATCTCAATGAGTTGTGCGATACCGTTCTTGGCCAGCTCCAGCAGCGTATCCATCTCCTCGCGCGAGAAGGGATGACCTTCGGCCGTGCCCTGCACTTCGACAAAGTGGCCGCTGCCCAGCATCACCACGTTCATGTCGGTGTCGCAGTCCGAGTCCTCGACGTAGTCGAGGTCCAGCACGGGCGTACCCTGATAGATGCCGACGGAAATCGCGGCAATGAAATCCTTGAGCGGGGTTTCCTTGATGAGCCCTTTGCCCATCAATCCGGTTACCGCGTCGTGCAACGCAACGAAAGCGCCGGTGATGCTGGCCGTGCGTGTACCGCCATCTGCCTGTATCACGTCACAGTCGATCTGGATCGTTCGTTCGCCGAGCTTTTTCAGGTCGACCACGGCGCGCAGGCTGCGCCCGATCAGGCGCTGGATTTCCTGAGTACGCCCGGACTGCTTGCCCTTGGCTGCCTCGCGGCTCATGCGTTCGCCGGTGGAACGCGGCAGCATGCCGTATTCAGCGGTCACCCAACCCTCGCCACTGCCTTTCTTGTGCGGCGGAACGCGTTCTTCCACACTGGCGGTGCAAATGACTTTGGTATCGCCGCATTCGATGAGCACCGAACCTTCGGCATGTTTGGTGTAGTGGCGAGTGATACGGATAGCACGAAGCTGGTCGTGCTTACGCTGACTGGGGCGCATAACGGGAACCTCGAAAAAAGTGGAAAACGGCGCGGATTATAGCGGACTTGCTCAGAAATTCTCGGGTGC
>CAYOJU010000329.1:0-2480 GCA_964404355.1 uncultured Sideroxydans sp.
GCATATTTTAGTATAAATATTATGTTGAACGGTTCGGATCGACAATTTGAACTTTTAAAATGAAAATATACATATACATATACATATACATATATTTTTACTGCAATGAGCGTTTTGTAGTCAATTGTATCATGTCTAAATTTTTGTTTCAACGCAGGATGGCTAGGGGACGGCCCAGGAGACCACCACCAGCCCCCCCTGTTGATGAGCCCATTCCCCATGACAGCAAGGACCATTTCAGTCCTTTATTATGGATTCCTCACGATGACCACCGAGTCTCACTGGCATCCCGAGAGGTACCTGATTATTTTTTTCCGTTGTTTTTTTTAAGATTAAAATTTGTCGAGTTCTCGTATTTTACCGGTTTTTATGTTGCTTACTTTTTTCAACGCAGGATGAGGGCATTTTAGATGTCAGGAGTCGGCATTACAAAATGAAGTACTACCCGTCGTTGATGAAACCGTATCTGCAAAATTTGGGGTTGAATCATTTGGTCGACATTATGGAGACGGAGGGTAAGGCCATTAATGCGTCTCTCATTGCAGGACTAGTGGAGCGATGGCGCCCAGAGACGCACACGTTTCACTTGCCGTTCGGAGAGATGACAGTGACTCTCCAGGACGTCAGTGCCCTGTGGGGTTTGCCCATCCAGGGCGTGCCCGTTGGTGGCATATCTGACCCTACGGATGAGTACACGATTAATGCCAGACTCGAAGAGCTGTTGGGAGCTACGCCAGATATACGAGATAATGGTGGAAGGTCCAAGTACTGTCTGAATAGGAAGATGCTGCGAGATATGTTTGCGGCAGGAATTGATTATGGTTCCACGCCAGTTGAGGTTCAGAGGTACTCATAGAAACTATTCTAAATACATTTTTTTTGTATCATATTTCATGTTAAAAAATGAGTCACTTTGTAAATTTGACATTACAGATACACACGGGGCTTCGTGATGGACCTATTTAGCTGTGTCATGTTCCCTGATACAAGTGGTAATGCCATTCCGATGATGTACCTAGAGCTGCTGCGAGACCTTGAGCCGTCGAGCAGGTACAACTTGGGTGGGGCTGTCCTAGCACATCTTTACTACAACTTGTGCCAGAGTTGCAAGGTCAGTATGCTTTTGCTGTCTTATTTTAATTATTTCACTTGTCATGCACTTGTTATCTTATTTTAATTGTTGAACTTGTCCCTGTCCTGACGACTAGTATTATTCAAATTACAGCCGAAAAGTAAGGGCATGTACGGGCCGGTACTTCTACTGCAGCATTGGTCATGGTCACGGCTACCAGTGGGGGTCCCTGCACCGAATGCATCGCCAAAATGGGGACAGCCCAATGGTGCTGAATGCCCGGCATTTGGCAAGAAATGGCACGGAAAGCATGATTTCATCAACCAGCCTCACGGAAGGACAGTAGGTATCAGGCTGGTTCGAAATCAGATTCAGAATACAGGCGAGCTGCAGGTGAGCTGGACACCGTATGAGGATCTGTACAATGCGGGTGATATGCCGCAGATTTTTGCGGATGAAAAGGAGATGTGGTTCTACAGGGGTCCGCTGGTTTGCTTCTGGATAGTGGAGCACCACTATCCAGACCGGGTGCTCCGTCAGTTTGGATATGATCCACTCATCCCCGCAGATCCAGACGTTCCGAGATTTGTGATCAGGAGTCTGCACGGGTACGGGTAAGTTCTGTTCTTTTAGCATTTTATACTTAATATTAGTTCTTGCCTTTACGTTGCAAAGTAACATATTAATTACAGGACGCCCCACGCTAATTACCCCGATCATGATTGGAGTTCGCATTACTCGGAGTATTACGAGAGGGCAGCGAATATGAGTGCCAACTTGTGGCAGATGCCGGAGGATGGGATACAGTTCCAAGGACCTCCCCTGTTGAGATATCAAGCTTGGTATCATCGTGTCTGCATGGCATCGGTGTATCTAGAGGGAGAGTACGGCGATTATCTTAGCTCCATGGTCTTGGAAGAAGATGGTTTTACCCCCACTGGCCGGCAAGGTGCTCGCGATGTAAGTAATGCATCTCAAACAATTTTTAACCTACTTTATCTCATTTCCTAAATGTTTTTGTATCTTTTTTTTTTGTAGGTGCTATTAGCGCTTAAAGGTGCCGGGCGAGCAATCGTGTGTCTTGGAAAGCGTGGCTACAGAGCTTTTGGGCATGCGATGCTGCACTTGGTTGCCCCCTGCATTGAGAGCCATGGCCACGAGGCAAAGCTAGTCACCATGCTGCGAGACACCGGAGAGGAAATTGATTGGCGCAAAGTACAAGCGGAAGAGCCTGATGCGCCACCTGTTATGGCGAGTGAGATGCCACCAGAGCCCACAGAGCAGCCAGAGTGGGACTACCATCGTTGGGTACTGCGCATGGCCGGTTGGCACGCCTACCGTGATGTGCACGGACGTCCCGTTCTTCCTCAGGTATGTCATTTTTTTTTATGTCAAGTTAGTTGAATTA
>CAYOJU010000330.1:0-2476 GCA_964404355.1 uncultured Sideroxydans sp.
CGCGTTTTCGTTCTTTAAACCAGCGGCAATGCCGCGTAGAAGCTAGAGAAGATTATGCAAAGTCAAAAAATTCGCATTCGCCTGAAGGCGTTCGACTATCGTTTGATCGACCAATCCGCGTTGCAAATCGTGGATACGGCCAAACGTACCGGTGCAGTGGTCAAGGGCCCGGTTCCGTTGCCAACCAAGATCGAGCGTTTCGACGTGCTGCGTTCCCCGCACGTGAATAAGACTTCGCGCGATCAATTCGAAATTCGCACCCATCTGCGCCTGATGGACATCGTGGATCCGACGGACAAGACCGTGGATGCGCTGATGAAGCTGGATCTACCGGCTGGCGTGGATGTGGAAATCAAGTTGCAGTAATTGTAGTTCAGGCAGTTTAAGCAAGATTGTTGTTGCAATACATAATCGGCTGACCAATTGAAGTTAGCCCCTTAATAAGAGGAAAATATAATGAGCTTAGGACTTGTCGGTCGCAAGATTGGCATGACTCGCATCTTTACCGACGACGGAACATCGTTGCCGGTGACAGTGCTGGACGTGTCCAATAATCGTGTCACCCAGATCAAATCCGCTTCCACGGATGGTTACAGTGCAGTGCAGGTCGCGTACGGTACGCGCCGCGCCAGCCGTGTAACCAAAGCCGCAGCGGGTCATTTCGCCAAAGCCGGTGTTGAAGCCGGTAGCGTGCTGAAAGAATTCACCGCCACGCCGGAACAACTTGCCAGCCTGACACTCGGTGGCAATGTTGGCGTGGATCTGTTTCAGGTCGGTCAGAAAGTCGATGTGACAGGCGTCACGATCGGTAAGGGTTACGCCGGTACCATCAAGCGTCACCACTTTAAATCTGGCCGTGCCTCTCACGGTAACTCCAAGTCGCACAACGTTCCGGGTTCTATCGGTATGGCGCAAGATCCGGGTCGCGTGTTCCCCGGCAAGCGCATGACCGGTCACCTTGGTGACGTGCAGCGCACCGTACAAAATCTCCAAATCGTTCGTATCGATGCCGAGCGCCAGTTGTTGCTGGTGCGCGGTGCCGTACCGGGCGCGCCCGGCGGTGACGTGATCGTACGTCCGGCAGTGAAAGCGGGGGCATAATGGAACTGAAAGTTATCAACGAAAACGGCAAGGCCGGCGCGAGCATGAACGCGTCCGACGACCTGTTCGGCCGTGAATACAACGAGACGCTGGTGCATCAACTGGTGACGGCTTATCAAGCCAACGCCCGTTCCGCCAGCAGCAAGCAAAAAGGTCGCAGCGAGATCGCCAAATCGACGCGCAAACCGTTCGCCCAAAAGGGTACCGGTCGTGCACGTGCCGGTATGGCGTCCAGCCCGTTGTGGCGCGGGGGCGGCAAGATATTCCCGAACTCGCCCGACCAGAACTACACCCAAAAGATCAACCGCAAGATGTATCGCGCGGGCTTGGCTTCCATCTTCTCGCAGCTGGTGCGCGATGGCCGTCTGAGCGTGATCGACGGTTTGTCCGTCGATGCGCCCAAGACCAAGTTGCTGGCGCAGAAGATCAAGGCCATGGGTATGGATCATGTGCTGATCATTACCGACAGCCTGGATGAAAATCTGTACCTGTCGTCGCGTAACCTGCCGAACGTGCTGGTGGTGGAAGCTCACCAGGCCGATCCGGTCAGTCTGGTTCGTTTCCCCAAGGTTCTGGTGACACGCGGCGCGATCGCAAAAATCGAGGAGATGCTGGCATGAGCGCAAAACAATTCAATGAAGAGCGTTTGCTGAACATTTTGCTGGCTCCGCAAATCTCGGAAAAGGCGACTTATGTTGCCGAGAAGAACGAGCAAGTGATTTTCCGCGTGGTATCCGATGCCACCAAGCCGGAAGTCAAGGCGGCGGTCGAGAAGTTGTTCAACGTTACCGTTGACAGCGTGCAGATCAGCAACGTCAAGGGTAAGCAAAAACGTTTCGGCCGCTTTATGGGCGCCCGTAAGGACTGGAAGAAAGCCTATGTTTGTCTGGCTGCCGGTCAGGAAATCAACTTTGCCGCAAGCGAGCAGGGGTAAAACATGGCACTGATCAAACTCAAACCGACATCCCCGGGAACCCGAGCCGTAGTGCGTGTGGTGACTCCGGAGTTGCACAAGGGCAAGCCCGAAGCGTCGTTGCTGGAGAAGAAGACCAGAACCGCAGGGCGTAACCATAACGGTCATATCACCACGCGCCATATGGGCGGCGGGCACAAGAAGCATTACCGCCTGGTGGATTTCAAGCGCGACAAGGACAATATCCCGGCTACGGTCGAGCGCTTGGAATACGACCCGAACCGTACCGCACACCTGGCTTTGCTGGTGTATGCAGACGGCGAGCGTCGCTACATCCTGGCACCCAAGGGAATATCCGCTGGTGCGCAACTGATAAGCGGCCCGGAAGCGCCGATCAAGGCAGGCAATGCCTTGCCGCTGCGCAACATTCCGGTCGGTTCAACCATACATGCCATCGAGATG
>CAYOJU010000331.1:0-2474 GCA_964404355.1 uncultured Sideroxydans sp.
CAGGCCCATTGCCTGCGGGGCGAGCATGAGATCGTAGCCCAGCGTCAGGTTGCGCAGCCGCGCCAGTTGCGTGTCGGCCAGGGACATCGGCGTGGACAGAAGGCTCACCACTTTGCCGTATACCCGTGCCGCACTTAGCGATTTCAAGAAGGTGTCTCCGCCCACCGTGTCGAACACGACATCAACGCCGCGTCCGCCGGTCCAGCTCAATATCTCTTGCACAAAATCCTGCGTCTTGTAGTTGATGATCTTTTCCGCGCCAAGATTGCGGGCGATCTCGGCCTTGCTGTCGTCGCTCACAGTCACCGCGATGCGCGCGCCGAGGTTGCGCGCGATCTGCACGGCGACATGGCCGACGCCGCCCGCAGCGGCATGAATAAGGATGGTCTGGCTCGTCTGCAAGCGGGCGCGTTCCACCAGTGATTCCCAAGCGGTGATGAATACCAGCGGCAGGGCGGCACTGTCCTGCAGGCTGAGCGTGGAAGGTTTCGCGGCGCAGAAGTCCTCATGCACTGCCGTGTATCCTGCGTAGCTGCCCGGTTCGTCGCCAATGCCGCCGCTGCAGAAGATGACCTCGTCGCCCACCTTGAAGCGCATCACCGCGCTACCAGCCTCTTCCACTACACCGGCTCCGTCGCAACCCAGGATGGCAGGAAGCTTGTCGGGGAAGTAAAGCGGCTTGGCGCGCAGCTTGGTGTCGATCGGGTTTACCCCTGCGGCAGCCAGTTTCACTCTCACGTGATAGGGCGAAGGGAGATCAGGCGCGGGAATGTCGCGCAGTTGCAGGACATCTGTGTTTCCGGGGGCAGTGGCGAGGATGGCTTTCATTATTATTCTCCAGTATGGCTAACCCACCCCAGCCCTCCCTTATCAGGGAGGGAGCCGAACCGCTCCTCCCCTGACAAGGGGAGGTTGGGAGGGGTTTGCGCTATGTTAAACTCCACACACTGATTTAGCGAGGTCTCATCATGTCCGGGAATACATTCGGTACCCTCTTTACCGTTACCTCTTTTGGCGAATCGCACGGCCCCGCCATCGGCTGCATCGTGGACGGTTGTCCGCCGGGAATGGAGTTGAGCAAGGAAGATGTTCAACTCGACCTTGACCGCCGCAAACCCGGCACCTCCCGCCATGTCACCCAGCGCCGCGAATCGGACACGGTGGAAATCCTCTCCGGCGTATTTGAAGGCAAGACCACCGGCACCCCCATCGCCCTGCTCATCCGCAACGAAGACCAGCGCAGCAAGGATTACGGCAACATCGCCGAGACCTTCCGTCCCGGCCACGCCGACTACACCTACTGGCAGAAATTCGGTATCCGCGACCATCGCGGCGGCGGCCGTTCTTCGGCGCGCGAAACGGCGGGGCGCGTGGCTGCTGGCGCCATTGCCAAAAAATGGTTATTCGAACGCTTCGGCGTCGTGGTGCGCGGCTACATGGAACAGCTCGGCGAAATCGCGGTTCCGTTCAAAAGCTGGGATGACATCAACGCTCCCGGCAATATCTTTTTTGTAGCCGATGCGAGCTATGTTCCGCAGTTGGAAGAATACATGGACGCGCTGCGCAAATCCGGCGACTCCATCGGCGCCAGACTCGCGGTGATGGCGCACAACGTGCCCGTAGGCTGGGGCGAGCCGGTGTTCGATCGCCTCGATGCCGACATCGCCCATGCGCTGATGAGCATCAACGCCGTGAAAGGCGTGGAGATCGGCGCGGGCTTCGGCTGCGTCACGCAGCACGGCAGCGAACACGGCGACGAATTTACCCCGGACGGTTTCCTGTCGAACAACTCGGGCGGCATCCTCGGCGGCATCTCCACCGGACAGGACGTTATCGCCCACTACGCCATCAAACCCACCTCCAGCATCCGCATCCCGCGCCTGTCCATCGACAAGGCTGGCAATCCGGTAAGTGTTTCTACCGAGGGGCGGCATGATCCTTGTGTTGGCATTCGCGTCACGCCGATTGCGGAGGCTATGTTGGCGCTGGTGTTGATTGACCATGCGTTGAGGCATAGAGGGCAGAATGGGGATGTGGTTTGTCCGACGCCGAAGTTGAGGTAGGTTATTCCTATGGCATTTCCGCTAAAGTTTCGGTCATTGCTTGAGACTCAATCGGGAGACATCTCATCTCCAGCAGAAATTTGGCTCTCGTTTGCCGTTTGTGGCACATATCAGGACTCATGTGGCTGGAGCGGTTGGATTATAGAGTCCATTACCGATGCTTCCGGACAGCAACTGCCGTCCGCAACAGAACAGATTTGTGAATACTGCGGTAAGCGTTTGTTTCGAACCGCAGCTACAATCAAGGCAGTGCCTGCTGACGATCAGACTCCCTCATTATTACCAGGCCGCGATTACACAGTATCGCCAATGGAATATGAGTAGCCAAACAAGTGTAACGATATCTATATAACAACCGTCGGGGGTAGCCCGACAGCTAGTCACTTTTCTTGTCTTGCCAAGAAAAGTAAC
>CAYOJU010000332.1:0-2468 GCA_964404355.1 uncultured Sideroxydans sp.
GCCGATCCCGAGTCGCATATTCGCAGCCTCGGCCGCGGCGGTCTCGGCGCGGTGATGGGTTCGAAAAAGATCAAGTTCATTTCCATCGACGAAACCGGTGTACCACCGGTGATGCCAAAAGATGCGGCCAAGTTCAAGGAAGCATCGCGCATTTTCGCCAAGACCCTGCTCGACCACCCGGTCAGCGGTCAAGGCCTGCCCACCTACGGCACCGATGTGCTGGTGAACATCCTTAACGAAGCCGGCGGCCTACCGACACGCAACTTCACCAGTGGTCAGTATGCCGCGCACGACAAGATTTCCGGCGAGACCATGCACGACACCATCGTCAAGCGTGGCGGACAGCCTACCCACGCCTGCCATCCCGGTTGCCAGATCCAGTGTTCGCAGATCTACAACGACAAGGACGGCAAGTACCTCACCTCGGGTTTCGAGTATGAAACCATCTGGGGTCTGGGTGCCGACTGCTGCATCGAGGATCTGGATGACATCGCCATGGCCGACCACATCATGGACGACATCGGCGTCGACAGTATCGAAACAGCGGTGATGTTCGGCGTAGCCATGGAAGCCGGTGTGCTGCCTTTCGGCGACGGCAAAGGTGTGGTGCGCATGTTGCGCGACGAGATCGGCAAGGGCACACCGCTCGG
Organism: uncultured Sideroxydans sp.; assembly: GCA_964404355.1. Taxonomy (GTDB): domain Bacteria; phylum Pseudomonadota; class Gammaproteobacteria; order Burkholderiales; family Gallionellaceae; genus Sideroxyarcus. Next base: position 651 of record CAYOJU010000332.1, read on the forward strand.
CCGCGTACTCGGCGGCGGTGCCGGTCAGCTCGGTCGGATCTATGGCATGACCCGCGTTCCGGTGGTCAAGAATCAGGGCATTCCTGCCTACGACCCGCGCTCCGTCAAGGGTATCGGCGTCACTTATGCCATGGGCACGATGGGTGCCGATCACACTTCGGGTTACGCGATTGCCACCAACATCCTCGGCGTCGGCGGTCATGTTGATCCGCTTTCCAAGGTAGGCCAGATCGATCTCGCGCGCAATCTGCAGATCGCCACAGCAGCCATCGATTCGACCGGCATGTGTTTGTTCATCGCCTTCCCGGCGCTGGATATTCCGGAATGCCTCTCCTCGCTGATCGACATGATCAACGCGCAGTATGGCATCAACCTGAAAGGAGATGACGTGACGGCACTGGGCAAATCGGTACTGAAGATCGAGCACCAGTTCAACCTGGATGCAGGTCTTTCCAAAGAGCAAGACCGTCTGCCGGAGTTCTTCAGCCTGGAGCGCGTCCCGCCGCACAATGCAATCTGGGATTTCTCTCCTGCAGAACTCGATACATTCTGGAACTTCTGATGCATTTATCCCCGGTGCCGCAAAGGCACCAACCCCTTCCCCGACGCAGGCTTAACAGCCCCGCGCCGGGGTTTTTCATTAAAATGGCTGCAGCCAATCGGGATACTCCGGCATGAAAATAAAACTAAGACTCTACGCCACGCTGCAGAAATATTTGCCGCCTGGAACCAGCAACAGCGAAACGGAAATGGAATTGGCCGAAGCAGCTACCATCCCCGACGCGCTCGGCATACTTGCCGTGCCCATGAGTCTGCCGCACATCATTTTTATCAACGGGCGCCATGTATTGCGTCCTGATTTTTCCACGCGCCAACTTCAGGATGGCGACATCCTTGCGGTCTTTCCGGCCATCGGCGGCGGTTAATCCGTATCCTATGTTGAACCCAAAATGTCCATTGGGAAACGCAGCCCACTTCCCCCTTTATAAAAGGGGGACTGAGGGGGATTTTTGCTTCCGGATAAGGCGCAAATCCCCCCCAACCCCCCTTTCGTTAAAGGGGGGATGCCGCAATGAACTAGTTGGTTTGAATTTTGTGAGCAGAATTTACGCTAGTATCCTTGCATGCTGAACACCCTGCTCGAAGCCATTTCGCTGGTATCTCGCCTGGATAATCAGGTTGTCGCCATCGTCTGGCTTTCCTTCAAAGTCGCTCTCGCCACAGTCACTCTCGCGACGTTGATCGGCTTGCCGCTAGGAGCTTTCGTGGCAGTCGCCTCGTTTCCCGGCCGCGGTGCAGTGACGGTCTTTCTCAACGCCATGATGGGCCTGCCCTCGGTGGTGGTCGGCGTTATCGTTTATCTTTTCCTTTCGCGCTCGGGTCCGTTCGGCGGCATGGGTCTGCTCTATTCGCCAGTTGCCATGGTCATGGCGCAAACCGTTCTCGTGGTGCCTCTGATCGCAGCGCTGACGCGGCAGATTGTCGAAGATGCCTGGCGTGCATATTCCCTGGAATTCCGCTCCATGCACTTCTCGCTGGGCAACAGCATTGTTGCCCTGCTCTACGATTGCCGTTACTCGCTGGTGGTCGCGGTACTGGCCGGTGCCGGTCGCTCGCTGTCCGAAGTCGGCGCGGTGATGATCGTCGGCGGCAATATCGAAGGCTACACACGCGTGATGACCACGGCCATCGCGCTCGAAACCGCCAAGGGCGATCTGCCACTGTCGCTGGCGCTGGGCATGGTGCTGCTGACGGTGGTGCTATTGATCAACACCGGCGCTTATCACGTGCGGCAATGGGCGATGAGGAAATACGGCT
>CAYOJU010000333.1:0-2465 GCA_964404355.1 uncultured Sideroxydans sp.
GCAGGAAGAACGGGCTGCCCTTTTCATGCACGTCGTGGTACAGATGGTCGATGCGCGCGGTGTTGAACAGGGAGCTGCGGCGCTTGATGCCATGCACCTCGTAGCCTTTGTTCAGCAGCAGTTCGGCGAGGTAAGCCCCGTCCTGTCCGGTAATGCCTGTGATCAGCGCAATCTTCCGTTGCGCCGAGGACTGGGGACTGAGGACTGAGGACTGAGTGTTATGTTTGGTCATTTTTCGTCTCTTTGCTTTTGAACGGCGGCACGGAGTCCGCCAATAATGCGAGAAAGTTCGCCGGTACTGCCAATTACGATATCAAACGTTTCCTGATTTATATACCCAACATCTTGTGCTACATAAAGCTGAGAGCGCACTTCGGCACATGATGCTTTTGCCACCACAAGAAATTGATGAAATTCTCCACGCGAACCGCGTTCAAATCCTTCTGCAATATTCGACATCACAGATACTGCAGCCCTGCGTAACTGGTCGCGCAAACCAAAGTCCCTGGCAAATTCACCATGCATTGTGATTCGATAAATCTCTGACGTGAGTTGCCGCGCCTTTTGCCACGCAATTAAGTCCTCAAATCGTTCAACTTTCTGCCCCATCACTCAGTCCTTCAAATGAAGGACTGAGGACTGAGTAAAACCCACCCCACTGCCCTGCCTTTTCTCAGTCCTCAGTCCTCGAACCTCAGTCCTATTTTTATCTTCCGTAGTTATCTTCATAGCGTTGAATATCGTCCTCGCCCAGATATTCACCCACCTGTATTTCGACGATGTGCAGCGGCTCGTTTCCCAAATTCTCCAGTCGATGCATGGTACCGATGGGAATATAGGTACTCTGGTTCTTGTACACGGTGATGACGTCGTTGCCATTTGTCACTGTGGCCGTGCCGGAGACCACCACCCAGTGCTCGGATCGACGTTTATGACTTTGCAGGCTGAGCCGTGCGCCAGGTGCAACCTCGATGCGCTTGAGTTTGAAGCCTTCCGGATCTTCCTCCAGCACAGTATAGCTACCCCAAGGACGGTTTACTTTGGTGTGGTAAATATGTTCGGTCGCTCCGCGCTGTTGCAGCTCATCCACCACCTTGCGCACATCCTGTGTCTGGTCGCTTCTCGAGATCAGCACGGCATCGGCTGTTTCGATTACGCACACATCCTGCAGCCCGATGGCCGCGACCAGTCTTTTTTCAGCCCTGATCAGCGTGTTTTTGCAATCTACCTCAATGACGTTGCCCTGCAGTGCGTTGCCGTTTTCATCCTTGGGCGAAATTTCGTGTACGGCCTGCCAGCTGCCCACGTCGTTCCAGCCGATGTCGCAGGGAATGAGTGAAACCCGATCCGACTTTTCCAGTACGCCGTAGTCGATGGAGATGGAGGGCATGGCGGAAAAATGTTTTTCCACTGATTTCTGAAAGTCTGTTCCTGCCCGGCTTTCTGCAACAATGGTTTGCACAATCTGATATACCGCAGGCAAATATCGTTTCATCTCGTCAAGAATGACCGAGGCGCGCCATACGAACATGCCCGAGTTCCAGAAATAATTGCCTTCCCGCAGAAAGCGTTCGGCGGTGACATGATCGGGTTTCTCGGTAAAGCGCTCCACTTCCTGAACATTGTGCCGGGAATCTTTCGCGGCAGCTTTGCCCTTTGTTTTGATGTAGCCGAAGCCGGTATCGGGCCGGGTTGGCTGGATACCGAAGGTAACCAGTTTGCCGCCCTGTGCTTCCTTAATGGCGATATCCAGAAGTTCGCGGAACCCTGCTTCGTCCTTGATGACGTGATCGGAAGGCAGCACCACCATAACGGGATCGGCTCCGTCCTGCATCAGGTACGCTGCCGCCAGTGCAATGGCCGGTGCCGTGTTACGCCCGATGGGCTCAAACAGCGTGCGGTATGCCAGCAGAGCGTGGTATGCCTCACCCTTGGCATGCGATTCCTGCGTGACGACCAATACGTTCTTGGCATCTATTGTCGGCGACAGGCGATTGATCGTGGTTTGCAGCAGCGAACCGTCTCCCTCCAGCACCAGAAATTGTTTGGGCAGATGTTGCCGCGACAATGGCCACAGACGGCTACCGCTGCCGCCCGCCAGAATAACTGCGTGAACTTCACTCATGAGCTTTCTCCAATAATCCTTTTTGTTCCGCTTCGCGCTGCAATTCCTCGATCTCGGCGCGCAACCGCTCGTATTCCTGCACTTTGTATTTGAGGAACTGGACCGTCATGCGCGCCTTTTGCTCGACTCCGCTCGGCGTGAGCAGGTAGGCATAGGCCAGCTTGTTATCGCTGTTGCGGAAATTATTTATTTTGAGGCTGCCCTTGGCGACCAGCGCGTTGAGGCAGAAATTGATTTTTCCAAGACTGACGCCCAGCTTTTTCGCCAAATCCCTTTGCGAAAGTCCGGGGTTCTCTTCCAGGGTCTTGAGAAGACCGTAATGAGTGGTTTCGTCGAGCAT
>CAYOJU010000334.1:0-2446 GCA_964404355.1 uncultured Sideroxydans sp.
GAAAATCATGAATAAGAACAACCGCCGCATGTCCATCAACGTTTCACCTGTATTTAGTTATGGGACGGGATCGTACCCGCCCGGATTCCATGGATTACAACGAATTACCCGCTTGATCGTCAGCCAAAACCCTTTAAGAGCGCCATACCTAGAAATGGCCTCGATAGAATACTGCGAACAGGAAGGGCTGAAGCGACAAGTCGGGGGAAGTACTGGGCGAAGCAGGAGTTGATATCCCCGAACCAGAAACAGCAAGATTGTTTTCATTTTGGCGTCAGCACGGTATTCAGCATTTCACCCAAGGTCGCCCTCGCCTCTGCGAGTTCCTGCTTGTGCAAAGGTTTGCGCAGTCTAATCACTACATCCCGCGCTGTTCCTTGCCGAGCGCATTTGCGAAAACACTCTCTAATCAATCGTTTGACAACGTTTCGCTGTGTCGCAGCCGGGAGAACCCGCTTGCTGACCGACATCCCTAACCGCGCATGTCCAGATGAGTTTACTTCGCTATGGACAGCAAACCATGATCTGGTCTGAGCCCTTTGTTGCAATATCCGGGAAAACCCCTCCCGGCGCGTTAATCGATAGCGCCGGGGTAAAGTTAATGCATCCTTGGAATCACACGCCAAGACGGACACGGCCGCGCGCGCGACGGGCTGCGATAACGGCACGACCGCCCTTGGTTTTCATGCGAACCAGAAAACCGTGAGTACGTTTTCTCTTGGTAACTGAAGGTTGGTATGTACGTTTCATGCTAGCTCCTGACTGGTTTATCTGTTGAAAAGCGCGCGATTACAATCGTTAGCGCGAGTCCTGTCAAGTCTTTTTATGCTGTGGATAACTTTTGGCAGAGCTTGTAGAATGCGACACAATATTTGCTCCACATTTTCTGCCTATGTCTGCCACGAGTTTGTCTGGTAGCTGCCTGAGTTTTTTCAGAGAACAGCTGCCATTACAACAATACAATTCATGGATTAAACCGTTGATTTTCGAGATCGACGGAGACAAACTCGTTCTCACAGCGCCCAACAGTTTTACTCTGCGCATTGTCCAGGAACGCTTCCTGGGTGAGATTTCCAAGCGTGCCCTGCCATTCTTCGCGAATCCGCCACAGATTGAGCTGCGCATCGAGAAACGAGGCGCCAAACAGGCGGAACGCGTTATTGTGGAACCCGTGTCCAGCAAACCTTCCGCACCGGTAGCCAAAACCAACAAGAATCAGAACAAACTAAACCCCGCCCTAATCTTCGATACATTCGTCACCGGCAAAGCCAACCAGCTAGCACATGCAGCCGCCATCCAGGTCGCTGAAACTCCCGGTGTTGCATATAACCCGTTGTTTATTTACGGTGGTGTTGGCCTGGGCAAGACTCACTTGCTGCAATCCATCGGCAACCTGGTCAGCAAGCAAAATCCTGGGGCCAAGGTTTGCTACATACACGCTACCAACTACATTTCCGGTGTGGTGCGTGCGTTCCAAACGAAAAACTTCGATGAATTCAAGCAGTTTTACAATTCACTGGACCTGTTGCTGATCGATGATATCCAGTTCATTGCTGATAAACCAGGCACTCAACAGGAATTTTTCTATACGCTGAATTCCCTGATTGACACCAATAAACAAGTTGTTATCACCTGCGACACCTTCCCCAAAGAAATCACTGGCATTGAGCCACGCCTGACTTCCCGTTTCACTTGTGGTTTGACTGTGGCTATTGAGCCTCCAGGACTCGAGATGCGTGTAGCCATTCTGCTGCAGAAGTCAGCCGCAAGCGGTTCGCCTATCAATGAAGATGTTGCCTTTTTCATAGCCAAACATGTTCGTTCCAATATCCGTGAACTGGAAGGCGCACTCAACCGCATTGAGGCGTATGCACGCTTTCATAAGCGCCAGATATCAATCGAGCTTGCCAAAGAAGCGCTTAAAGACCTGTTGGCAGCGCAAAACAAACAGGTTTCAATGGAAAATATCCAAAAGACAGTTGCTGACTTTTACCGAATAAAGATCGTGGATCTTCTTTCCAAGAAACGTACCCGTATCATCGCCAGACCACGCCAGATTGCCATGTGCTTGGCACGCGAACTCACCCAATTAAGTTTGCCCGAAATTGGCAACGCCTTTGGTGGGAGGGATCATTCAACAGTTTTGCACGCTTGCAAAACGATTGAGTCATTAAGAAATTCTGATTCAGCTTTGAACGCTGACTTCAATTTGCTAAATCAGACGTTACGGGGTTAGCCGTGTATACCCTGTGCATAATATGTAGATGACACGGTAGTTTGCGCAACAGGAAAAAGTTATACACAAATAATACAGATGGACAGGGGGAGTTTTAAGTAAGGAAATTATTAGTTAACTAATTAAAATATATTGAGAAATTTAGATATCCACATATTTCTTGCCTATTATTAAGATTGTTAAGAATTTAAAGAAAGAACCATATGTTCA
>CAYOJU010000335.1:0-2445 GCA_964404355.1 uncultured Sideroxydans sp.
CCAAAGTTGAACGCGTACTGGAAGGCAAAGGCCGCGTGTTGCTGCGTCCGTCCGGGACCGAGCCGCTGTTAAGGGTGATGGTGGAGGGGGAGGATGGCGGGTTGGTGAAGCAGTGTGCGGAGAGGATTGCGGAGGCGGTTAGGGGAGTGGCTGGTTAGAGTTTTATTTGCGGTTTACAGCATTGGCCATAGATTTGTCCGCTACCACAAGGACAGAGGTCATTTTCTTTGATTTCCTGTATAGGTCCATAAATATCGAGTGACAGCATTATTCCTCGCTCACCGAGAGCTTTAAGCGTGCCGCTCGATATTTCTGCACCCTCGTTTGACTCTTCCATAAAGAGGCCACAGAAGAGGTCTATTTTGAAGCGACTCTTGATGTTCGACCAAACAGCCAAGTCCTCCGTAAGTTTCCCTAATAGCTCAGAAACCTGCATATCTATATTTTCGGGTTCGCTGTCAGTAGTTTCCAAAAGCCATATTCCACTTTTTTTCGTTACCTCTTGTCCTGTTTTGATTCGTCGAACTACTTCTCCTTTGAAGTAGCTATTTGTTGGGGTGCAACCAAGGAGCTTGGTGATTTCGTCTGGTACGAGATCATCGCCAATAATTCTTATTGAAGTTACTGACTTGCTGAGATGTGCCATTGGTAGTGGATGTCGTTCAATAAACAATTGGACGTATCCTAGCATGCTCGTTGTAGATGGTAATAGGCAGCTGAAATCCTTTGCCGGGGTTGCCCGGCAGCAAGTCACTTTTCTCGTCTTGCCGAGAAAAGTAACCAAAAGAGGGCGCCCCCGGTGCGCCGCCCCTGCGGGGTTCCCTCGATATTTCGCAAACAAGCGGGGCTGCGCAACTCGCCCTGGCGGGGCACACAAAACGTGCCCCACTGCGGAGCTCGGACAGTGCTCGCCTAAATCCCCGCTTGTTTGCGAAATATCGAGGCGGCGCACAGGGGAAAGAAATTCAATTCCGGTTTTGTGTGGGCGTAGCCCACGCTGTCTTTTTGGGTAGGTGGGCGCTTTGCGCCCACCTACGGTTTGGAGGTTTTGTTTTTGAATTTGGTTTTTGCTTCTCTTTCCCCTGTGCACCGCCGAGTAGCGCAGACCAGACAGGGGGTGTCCGACGAATATGTTTGAGCACGTGGCCGCGTAGCGGATCGTGCGAGTTTATGAGGAGGCCTGTCTGGTTGAGCAACGCAGGGAACCCCGAAGGGGCGGCGCGCTGGGGTCGCCTTCTTTTTGGTTACTTTTTCTTTGGCGAAGCAAGAAAAAGTGACTAGCTGTCGGGCTACCCCCGACGGTGTTGAAGTTGATTTTGGAGAATTCGCGTGGGCACAAAAACGTGCCCACCCTACGAACGAACGGTATGGAGTGTATTAACCAAAACGTCCAGCGGGTAGGATGGGTTGAGCGCAGCGATACCCATCGTTTGAAATGTTGATTGTTGGGTATCGCTACGCTCCACCCAACCTACATGCGGCGTTTAACCGAAACGTCCAGTAATGTAATCCTCAGTCTCTTTCCTCTTCGGATTAGTAAACACCGCACTGGTATCCCCAAACTCAATCAGATCCCCCAGATACATATAAGCCGTAAAGTCCGAAACCCGCGCTGCCTGCTGCATGTTGTGCGTAACGATCACAATCGTGAAGTCCTGCTTCAACTCATCGATCAATTTCTCGATATGCGCCGTAGAGATTGGGTCCAGCGCCGATGTCGGCTCATCCAGCAGTAGCACTTGCGGTTTAACCGCGATGGCGCGGGCGATGCACAGGCGTTGTTGCTGGCCACCGGAGAGGCCGGTGCCGCTTTGTTTCAATTTATCCTTCACTTCATTCCACAACGCGGCTTTCTTCAGCGCCCATTCCACGCGCTCTTCCATGTCGTGCTTGCTCAGGTTTTCGTAGAGCTTTACGCCGAAGGCGATGTTGTCGTGGATGGACATCGGGAACGGGGTGGGCTTCTGGAACACCATGCCGATCTTGGAGCGCAGGTTGTTGAGATCCTGTTTTTTGTCCAGCAGGTTCTCGCCGTCCAGCAGGATTTCGCCGGTGGCGCGCTGCTTGGGGTAGAGCTGGTACATGCGGTTGAAGGTGCGCAGCAGGGTGGACTTGCCGCAACCGGACGGGCCGATGAAGGCGGTGACCATCTTTTCCGGGATGACCAGGTTGATGTCTTTCAGCGCTCGATCCGCACCGTAGTAGAAATTGAGATCGCGTACGATCAATTTCGGGGCGGAGATGATTTGTTCAGCGGACATTTCTTGAATCCTCATTGATGGTTCGATTTCTGGCGGAACATGACGCGCGCCACGATGTTCAGGGTGAGTACGCTCAGGGTGATGAGCAATGCGCCCGCCCAGGCCAGGTTTTGCCAGTCATTGTAGGGGCTCATGGCGAACTGGAAGATGACCACCGGCAGGTTGGCCATCGGCTGGTTCATGT
>CAYOJU010000336.1:0-2437 GCA_964404355.1 uncultured Sideroxydans sp.
GCAGCAGCCTGCGCGACTATGTCGACAGCGACGGCAAGCAAGGCTACTTCCAGCAACACTACTTCGTTTACGGCAGGACAGGAGAACCCTGCCGCCGCTGCGGCACCCCCATCAAACAACTACGACAGGGACAGCGTTCGACTTTCTATTGTCCACAGTGTCAGGGTTAAGAAAACCTCATGTTCATTTGCAGCAATTCAAACTTGATCTGAAACAGGCTATCCAATCGATATTGCAGTCTGATCGTCATGCAATTTGAAATTGAATTACCCGAAAATGGACGGTGGCAACGGGCAGAAATAAATCCAAAGCCGGCATCACCATTTCCCGAAACCGGACATTCAGCGTGAAGTTAAGGGGCTCCGTCCCGCTTGAGTGAAAAGTCTGGATCGATGTGCGTCACGATGCGGCTTCGGATTGCAAAACGAATGTACGTCACCGCAACAAGACATGCTGTGAAAAATGCGAGAGCCGGTATCGTCTCTGGCTTGATACGCCCGATCAATACGTTATGTACAATTGCCACTACACAAATTGTAAGCAATGCAACTACAAAACTAGCAAGCCCGCATAGAGTGAGCCGTAAAACACTTGTGCTGTCCGGCACGAATGGGGTGGGGATTCTATAGGAATGGTTAATGCCTTGACCTAACTTTGCTCCCAGACATGAAAGACCAAAAACAAACAAGAGGTTGGAAGTTGCAATAAGACCGTAGCCGTCCGTAAAGCCAAGAACACACATTGCCGCTACCGGCATCACGGCAATACCTGTATACAACATAGCGCGCCTTGCAAATATAAACCCACACAATAGCCCCGCAATAAAGCATGGCCATGTACTGAGTATGCTACGCACTACAATGAGCCATTTTCCAATCTTGCGATATAACTCTATCTCTCCAGGGAATGGATTTGATAAAAATGCGTTATAAAAATCACAAAATGAAGTAACCAGTAATATGCTAATTGTTAAAACGATAAGAGTTTCTTCAGATCCGCGAATTCCATTGTTCTTCATGCGAGCCTTTCGTACGGGCCAAACGAGGTTGTAGAAGAAGTAATTTCACATAGCGCACGTGCCATGAGTTAAATGAGCCTCAACGTCTGAATTGGATGACGCTCGCGAGTAGCCGTTAGTGGCGGGTTCTCCGCCGACATTGCATTGATTGATCCAATGTCTCAAGTACGCTCAACTGCGGTCACCGAGTGTAATTGGTTTCATCAAATGCGTTCTTTACCGCAAACCGGGCAGCGTTTTGAGGGAAACAATATGCTCCATGGCACCCCCAAAGACGGCAGTCGTCGTAAAGGATTCTGAACTTGTGATGTATGGCATTGTTCGCATCGGACAAAATAGACCAATATAGCCGTTACGCTTGCCAACGCTAACATAATAAGAAAAGTACCTTGCGCTAAATCGCCATATTTCATTGCTAACCAGCACACAACGAAGCCAACATTCAACAACCACATTTTGACGCGCACCAATGAGCGTCTATTCTCTTTCTCAAGTTCATTTCTTATGGTGTTTAAGGTGAACTTAACTTTCTCTCCAACTGGAGAGATATTTTGAATAGGCAAGAGTTCACTTTGAATTGTTGCCAGCACTGACGCAATCTGTTCAAGCCGCTCAGAGTTGGTTGTCCAGCTTGCCTTAAACATTCTGTGTTCCAATATTTCTGCGTTCTTTCCTTGTGCATTAGCTTTCAGGAGAGCCACTAGGTCTGCCACATCAGAATATAGTTGTTCATGTATCACGTGTACCGTATAACCTTCCTCGGTTAGTTTGAACCTCAATCCGACCGTCCGTTCTGGGCCGGTTTTTGCCCTCGTTTATCTTACCTGCGAACGTACGCTCCCAACCAGTATTCAGCCATCTATCTAGAGAGGGCACTCCGCCGGATATTTTATTTCTTTACAGTGCTCGAAAGCTCCGGGTTTCATCGTGCCATTGACATTATGATAAGGGGAAAAACATTCTTGACTTTTGTGGTATCTATCCCACTTTGCGGCACAAGTGACTTTGTCATGAGCACTTTCATCGATGGGGACAGGCGTAACCGGAGTGATCGTCTGAGTATCTTCCTCATCTGCTGCGCCCACATCTAGTGAAACGAATAACAGGAGCAATAGCAATATTCTGGTTAACATTTTCTATCCTTTCAGGCTTGTCAGTTATAAAAAAACCATCTATAAAAAAAGAGAGGCGGACGGTGTAATCACTAGATTCGAAATAACAATCCGTTATTGTCTCCTTTTGGCCAGTACCGGAGGCCTACTCGTCATTTTTCATCGCAGCAAAGCAGCTATTTGCGCAAAACTCTTGATCAACATGGGATACAAAGTCAGACGTTGTCTGCGGACCAAGTCCAAACAAAAAATCTCAACCGTTATTTTCCGCTTTCCCCACGGCAGCGATTCTTGAAACCATGCCGAG
>CAYOJU010000337.1:0-2435 GCA_964404355.1 uncultured Sideroxydans sp.
GTTTTGAAACAAAAAAAGGAGGCATGACGCCTCCTTTTTTATATAGCGCAATACTTACGCGCCGAGGCTGGCTTTGGCTTGTGCGACGATCTGCGCGAACGCAGCCTTGTCGAACACGGCCAAATCGGCCAGCACCTTGCGATCGATCTCAATCGCGGCTTTCTTCAAACCGTTCATGAATACGCTGTATGCCATACCTTGCTCGCGTGCAGCCGCATTGATACGCGCAATCCACAGGGTGCGGAACTGGCGCTTGCGTTGACGACGGTCGCGGTAAGCATATTGACCCGCCTTCATCACCGCTTCTTTGGCAATGCGGTAGACGCTGTTGCGACGGCCGCGGTAACCCTTGGCCAGATTCAGGACTTTCTTATGACGCGCACGCGCCGTTACACCACGTTTAACTCTTGGCATGTTCTACTCCTTTACGCGTAGGGCAACATGGCGCGTACAGACGCCGCGTTGGTTTCATGGACACTTGTCGACCCGCGCAACTGACGCTTGTTCTTGGTGGTCTTCTTGGTGAGGATGTGGCGCTTGAACGCTTGACCGCGCTTGATGCTGCCACCGGCGCGGACGCTGAAGCGCTTTTTCGCACCGCTTTTGGTTTTCATCTTTGGCATAACAACTCCATTTTATTTGATGACGCCGGGAGGTCCCTGACAGGAACACTTGAAAACCCGGAACCACTTGTATGGGACTCTTTTTACTACTACCGCAACGGCAAGTCCCTTGCTCCGTTGCGATACAAAATCATTTCTTCTTCGGACCGAGCACCATCACCATCTGACGGCCTTCCATCTTCGGGAATTGCTCAACCACGCCATGTTCGTCCAAGTCACCCCGGATGCGCTCGATCAGCTTCATGCCGATCTCCTGGTGCGCCATCTCGCGCCCCCGGAAACGCAAGGTAATCTTGGTTTTGTCGCCGTCGGCCAGGAATTTGATCAGATTGCGCAACTTGATGTTGTAATCGCCTTCGTCCGTACCCGGGCGAAATTTGATTTCCTTGATCTGAACCTGTTTCTGCTTAAGCTTGGCTTCGTGTTGCTTTTTGGCTTCCGCGTATTTGAATTTGCCGATATCCATGATCCGGCATACGGGCGGTTCGGCCAAAGGCGCGATCTCCACCAAATCCAGTTCCGCTTCATCCGCCATGCGCAATGCTTCCGCAATTGCCACGACACCAGCCTGCTCTCCCTCCGCGCCGATGAGCCGCACCTGTGGTGCTGTTATCTGCTCATTGATACGCTGCGACTTATCTTGTGCTATTGGAAATTCTCCATTAAAAAATTAAACCGCACTCTCCGCATGCAGCTCGGCTTGCAAGCGCTGTAACAGCGCCTCCACCGACATCTGCCCAAGGTCTTCACCTGTTCGGGATCGCACGGCAACGAGACCTGCAGCCACTTCCTTATCGCCAATAATTAGCTGGTAAGGCAACTTCTGCAAGCTATGTTCGCGTATTTTATAGGTAATCTTCTCATTGCGCAAATCCGATTGCACGCGCAAGCCGGATGCACGCAAGGTATCCGCCACTTTCCCGGCATATTCCTCCTGCGCCTGCGAGATGTTCATCACCACCATCTGCACCGGCGCCAGCCACAAAGGCAGCGCGCCGGCATGGTTTTCCACCAGAATACCGATGAAACGCTCTAAAGATCCCAGGATGGCGCGGTGCAGCATTACCGGCACCTTGCGGGTATTGTCCTCATCCACGAACTCGGCGCCCAGGCGGCCCGGCATGGAAAAGTCCACCTGGATGGTGCCACATTGCCAGGAACGGCCGATTGCGTCCTTGATGTGGAATTCGATCTTGGGGCCGTAGAAAGCGCCCTCGCCCGGCAACTCCACCCAGATCAAGCCGGAAGCGCGCAACGCGCCGCGCAAGGCCTCTTCGGACTTGTCCCAGATTTCGTCGGAACCGACCCGGCTATCCGGCCGTAGCGCCAGCTTCACTGCCACATCGTGAAAACCGAAGTCCTTGTAGACCTTCAGCACCAGCGCATTGAACGCCGTCACTTCGGACTCAATCTGCGCTTCGGTACAGAAAATATGGCCATCGTCCTGCACGAAACCGCGCACCCGCATCAGGCCATGCAAGCCGCCGGACGGCTCGTTGCGGTGGCAGGAGCCAAACTCGCCGTAGCGTAGCGGCAGTTCGCGGTAAGAACGCAGATCGGCATTGAATACCTGAATGTGGCCGGGACAGTTCATCGGCTTGATAGCGTATTCGTGTTTTTCCGATTCAGTGGTGAACATACCGGCCTTGAAGTGTTCCCAATGGCCGGATTTTTCCCACAGCACGCGATCGATGATCTGCGGGCAGCGCACTTCCTGATAGCCGTAGTCGCGGTAAATGCGGCGCATGTACTGCTCCACCACCTGCCACATCGCCCAGCCTTTGGGATGCCAGAACACCATGCCCGGCGCTT
>CAYOJU010000338.1:0-2432 GCA_964404355.1 uncultured Sideroxydans sp.
TGGGCGAAATCATCGCCAACGACGCGGATAGTTATCGTTACCTCGCCGAATCCATTCGCATGCATCCGCCACAGGAAGAACTGAAGCAGATGATGATCGATGCCGGACTGGAGCGTGTTGAGTATTTCAACATGACGGGCGGAGTAGTGGCGGTGCATCGCGGCTACAAGCTGTAGCGGTACGAACAGTGACTCGAGTATAGGAACAGAGGAAACCGGGTATCGTGGAGAGTGACGTTTCGATGCTAAAGGATTACCTGCCCCTGATTGGCGCGGTAATCGGCGGCTTGCTTGTTATTGTTGGCGGCCTCGCCAGCAATACCTGGCTTGAATATATCCGGGAGCGCAAAATAGGGCGCACTCTGGCACTTGCGTTCAAGGCTGAAGTACAGGCACTGCTGGCAATAATAGAAGAGCGCGGATATATCGAAGGACTTCGCAAGGCAAAAGCCCACATCGAAGCAACCGGCAAATTCCAGGCTTATCAAGTCAGGGCGCAAAACAAACACTTCAGCGTCTTCGAAGCGAATGTTGGTCAAATTGGAATTCTGAAACCTCCTCTGGCAGAGTTGCTCTTCCGTTTCTACTCGCAGGCAAAATCCATCCTCGAGGGTATGGAGCGTTTTGATGAATTTGACCCGGCCACGGTTGACCCGATGGTGGCAATTGCCGCGTATGACGAAGTGCTGGGTATTTTCGAAGATACCGTGGCTGTTGGAAATCGAATTATCAAGGAAGTGTCCAGGTATTACTTGTGAGCCCGCACAGGACGCAACAATTTTCTCACCGGTTGTAATTTCCGAACCATGGTTCGCCATCCATTTTCCATACCGAAACTTGACATATTAACGAACCTCGTTAATATAGCTGCATGATCAAGTCGTTCAAGTGCTCCGACACAGAGGCTTTATTCAACGGCAAGCGCGTCAGGCGCTTTGTAAACTTTGAACGCGGCGCATTGCGCAAGCTGGAGCAACTTGATTTGGCACAAATTATTGATGATATGCGCGCCCCGCCGGGTAACCGGTTGGAAGCTTTGAAAGGCTACCGCAGCGGACAATGGAGTGTGCGCATCAACGATCAGTGGCGTGTGTGCTTTCGCTTCAAGAACGGCGAGGCACTGGATGTGGAGATCGTGAACTACCACTAGAAGGAACCGACATTATGCGTAAAGTTGCCCCTGTTTCCCCCGGCGAAATGCTGGATGAAGAATTCCTGAAACCATTGGGAATGACCAAGTATCGCCTTGCCAAAGAGATCGGCGTACCGCCGCAGCGCATTGGAGACATCATCTCCGGTAAGCGTGGCATCACGGCCGACACCGACTTGCGGCTGTGTCGTTTCTTTAGTTTGTCGGACGGCTGGTGGCTGCGCCTGCAGGCGAAGTACGACACCGAAATGGCGAAAGACGCCTTGGCTGAGGTGTTGAAGAACATTCATCCATGGGAGCGGATTGCTGCTTGAAGCAAGCGCAGCTTGGATTCCGTTACGAAACATTCCTTTTTGTTTTCAATTCATCATATAGATCGTTATGAGTACTCTACCCAAATGCCCCAAATGCAGTTCCGAATACACCTATGAAGACGGCGCCAACTACGTTTGTCCCGAATGCGCGCATGAGTGGTCAAAAGACGCGCCCGCCGATGCTGGCGAACAGGCCAAGGTATTCAAGGATGCCTTCGGCAATGTGCTGGTAGACGGCGACTCCGTGACGGTGATCAAGGACCTGAAGGTCAAGGGCTCTTCTTCGGTGGTGAAAGTTGGCACCAAGGTGAAGAACATCCGCCTGGTGGATGGCGACCATGATATCGACTGCAAAATCGACGGCATTGGCCCGATGTCACTGAAGACGGAATTTGTTAAGAAGGCTTAGAGGAACGTAACGATGGCGATCGAACTCTCCACGGAAGCGCGCAAGGAGGCCATTGCCTCCATCGAGCGCTACTTCCGGGAAAACATGGAGGAGAAGATCGGCAACATCGCCGCTGCAGGTTTGCTGAGTTTCTTCCTTGAAGAGATTGGGCCCAGCATTTACAACAGGGCCGTTGCGGATGCGCAGGAACGGCTGCAGGCGCGTGTGCAGGATCTCGACTTTGAAGTGCACGAAGACGAGTTTGCGTACTGGCGCAAGTACGACAAGAAACGCAAGGGTTAACGGAGTTACGGATGGGTGGCTGGGGTTGTCCGCATGAGGTTGATGGCAAATGCCAGAAGGTGCTGAATAAGCCCTGCGACATGGGCATGAAGGGTTGCGTGCTGGCCGGGCGTTTCCGCTTTGCCGACCCGAGCAAGAACCGTCCCAAAAAGACGCCGCATAACCAGACAGCCGAAACGCCTTCTTCAGGCGATGACCAGCAGTAGCCCTTTCGACCTGATCTACCGGGACGATCACTTGCTGGTGGCAAACAAGCCCGCCGGTTTACTGGCCGTGCC
>CAYOJU010000339.1:0-2422 GCA_964404355.1 uncultured Sideroxydans sp.
CGATATCCTCGATGCCCACACTCAGGCGCACGAAGTCCGGGCTGACACCGGCCGTGACTTGCTGTTCCGGCGTGAGCTGGCTGTGTGTAGTGCTGGCCGGATGGATGGCCAGGCTCTTGGCATCGCCCACGTTGGCCACATGGCTGAATAGTTGCAGGCTGTCGATGAATTTTTTGCCCGCTTCCGCGCCACCTTTGACACCGAAGCCGAGGATGGCACCCGCACCTTTGGGGAAATACTTCTTCGCACGTTCGTAATCGGGATGGCTCTTCAGGCCCGGATATTTGACCCAGGTGACCTTGGGATGTTTCTCCAGATATTCGGCCACGGCTTGCGTGTTCTGCACATGACGGTCGAGACGTATCGACAACGTCTCCAGGCCTTGCAGCGTTTGCCAGCTGTTGAACGGCGATTGCGATGCACCGATGTCGCGCAACACATGCACGCGTGCCTTGATGATGAAGGGCGGCAGGCCTGCGCCCAGCAGGCTTGAATAGACCAGGCCGTGATAGGAAGGATCGGGTTCGTTGAAATTGGGGAAGCGCTTGCTGGTCCAGTCGAAGTTGTTGCCGTCGACGATCACGCCGCCGATGCTGGTGCCGTGTCCGCCGATGAATTTGGTGGTGCTTTCCACCACGATGTTTGCACCCCACTCGATGGGACGGAACAGGTATGGGGTTGCCAGCGTGTTGTCGATCACCAACGGGATACCGTGCTTCTTGGCGATGGCCGCGACTTCCTCGATGGGGAATACGGTGATGTCCGGGTTGCCCAACGATTCGCCGTAGATGAGCTTGGTGTTGGGGCGGATGGCTTTCTCGAACGCGGACGGATCGCGCGGATCGACGAAGGTCACTTCAATGCCGAGCTTGGGCAGGGTGTAGGCGAACTGATTGTAAGTACCGCCGTACAAACGGCTGGACGAAACGATGTGGTCGCCCGAATTGGCCAGCGTAAAGATCGCCTGTGCCTGCGCGGCGTGGCCTGAGGCTGCTGCCAAACCTGCTGCACCGCCTTCCAGATCGGCGATGCGCTGTTCCAGCACATCGTTGGTCGGGTTGTTCAGGCGTGTATATATGTTGCCTAGCTCTTTCAGCGCGAACAGGTTCGCGGCATGTTCTGTGTTGCGGAACTGGTAGCTGGTGGTCTGGTGGATAGGCACGGCGCGGCTGCCCGTTTCGTCGGGCTTGTAGCCGGAATGCAGTTGTCGGGTGGAAAAGCCATATTTGCGCTTGCTGTTGGACACGATGTCCTCCTTTGTTGAATTAGTTTGAAAAGTATTCTTAATAAGCCGCAGTGCGGATTGGATGAAACTCATGCTGGGCTCCTCAACGAATCGAAGTCGCACTGTATGGAAATGCATAAACGGGCGGAACCAAGAAAATTTCACAAACTTAGTCAATAAGTGAATAAGCCGGTGCTTTCGCTGTATATAAGGAATGGCTATAAGTAAAGTGTCTTATATTCTTTTTCAACCAACTCGGCTTTGGCTAAAGTGCGATCCATAGCTAAGTCGTATATTAGAGCGGAACCCATTCCTTCCCCCTTGCAGGGGGAAGGTTAGGATGGGGGTAGCGTTGTGGAGTGCTGCTGTTTCTACCCCCACCCTAGCCCTCCCCCTGCAAGTGGGAGGGGATGTACAAGCTGATGGGCTATTTGGGTTAAACGATAACTGGAGAAAATAATGAAACTGCCCCTGCTGAAATCCCTTTCCCTGCTGGCCGTTGTTGCCGCCATCTCCGGCACTGCCTTTGCAGCAGAAGTAACCATCACCAATGTCTCGTACGACGTGTCGCGCGAGTTCTACAAGAGCTACAACCCGATCTTTGCCAAACTGTGGAAGCAGAAAACGGGCGATGACCTGACCGTGAACCAATCCCACGGCGGCTCCAGCAAGCAGGTGCGCTCCGTAGTGGAAGGTCTGGAAGCCGATGTGGTCACCATGAACCAGTCCACCGATGTGGACGTGCTTGCCGACAAGCAGTTGATCCCGGCCGACTGGGCGAAGCGCTTGCCCAATGCGAGTACGCCGTTCACTTCCACTTCCGTGTTGCTGGTGCGCAAGGGCAATCCCAAAGGCATCAAGACCTGGAGCGATCTGGCAAAGGAAGGTGTATCGGTGATCATCGCCAATCCCAAGACATCGGGTAACGGCCGTTATGCCTATTTGGCTGCCTGGGGTTCGGTTATCAAGCAGGGCGGCAAGCCGGAGCAGGCGCGCGAACTGGTGACGAAGATATTTGCCAACGTGCCCATTCTTGAAACAGGCGGACGCGGTGCGACCACGGTATTTGTGCAGCGCGACATCGGCGATGTGCTGGTGACATTCGAAAACGAAGTCGGCCTGATCAAACAGGAATACGGCGCGGACAAGTTCGATCTCGTCTATCCGCCTATCAGTATCGTGGCCGACTTGCCGGTG
>CAYOJU010000340.1:0-2407 GCA_964404355.1 uncultured Sideroxydans sp.
AAATTAGATTATTCTTTCTTAATGAAAACGACAAGAGTCATAAAGTTAAGTTTTTTACTTAAAGGTTATGATTGGTAAATGATACCTACCTGGACAAATATCTTAGATGAGTCTATGTATTTGAAAAGGATCTTGAGTGATTAACAAAACGGACAAACTTTAAATTTTGTTAATACAAATTTATGAAATCATGAACACTAACATATACCCTTAAAATGAAATATTTTAGCTATGTCTACACTTCCAAATTTTCTGCGTTCTATGGTCGAAAAACACCCACTTGCTAATGATGGGTCAAACTATTCTGATTGGATTCTCAAACTGAACATTGTGTTGCGCTTAGAGAATCTCTCACACATTCTGGAAGGCAATTGCCCAGAAGAGGTAGAGAAAGGCAAGCCAACTGATGAAGAAAAGGAGAATCAAAAGAATTGGAATGATCAGCAGCGAACTGTGCAGACACTGATCTTGGCCTGTATTGGCGATCAGTTGCAAAGAAAGTTCCTTGATACTCCAGCCAAGGAAATTATAGCACAACTGGAGAAGATGTTCACTGATAGTGCTCGCAAGGAGCGCTATAAGACCACCATCGCACTCACAAGGTGCAAGATGATGGAGGGTGAATCTGTCTCAGTGCACTTTCTCAAAGTACAGGGTTATCTGGAGAAGTTGGAGAAATTGAAGTCTCCAATACCTGAGGACATTGCTGAGGATATCATTCTGGGATCGCTTCCATACTCTTACAAGGATTTCATCATGCATTATCACATGCGTGAAAAGAGTATGACAATGAATGAGATCCATAATGCCCTCAAAACTGCTGAAGTTGACATGGGAAAGACAAAGGAGAAATCTGTCCTTGCCATTGCACCAAATAGCAAGAAGATTGCCAAGAATAAAGGCAAGGCAAAGATCAAGACAAGTAAGGCGCATCCCTCATTCAAAGGCAAAAGTGGAGGAGCTCAAGCGAGCACCTCCAAGGGAAGTAAGAAAAGAAACTCTCCTAGCAATGACACGGAGTGCTTCTATTGCCACGAAAAGGGACATTTCAAAATGAATTGCCTCAAGTACAAGCGTGACTTGGATGAAGGCAAGATTGAACGCAAGCGTCCTAAAGGTATACTTGTTATTGAATTAAATTTAAATTTAGCCACAACTATCCAAGATTGGGTAATAGATACCGGATCATGTGCTCACTTAGTTTCTAATGTGCAGGCACTAAGGGATAGGAGACCTCTCTCGAAAGGAGAGGTGGTATTGAAGGTCGGAAATGGTGCAAGTGTTTCTGCGATCACTGTCGGCACTCTTGATCTTCATTTATCTAGTGGTTTTTGTTTAAGTTTAAAGAATGTTTATCATGTTCCTTCAGTATTTAGAAACATTATATCTGTATCATGTTTGGATGCAGAAGGTTTTTGTTTTGTAATAAATAACTCTCGTATGGTTATTGAGAAGGATGGTTTATTTTGTGCAAATGCTTTCATTTCAAATGGATTATATTTGCTTGATTTAGATGATGATAAACATATGTTGAATATCAGTAACAAGAGACTCAAGATGTCTCAAACGAATGAGACACTCTTGCGGCACTATCGCCTTGGTCACATAAACGAGAAACGCATAAAGAAATTGCAGCAAGCAAATCTTCTAGATTTGCTTGATGGAGAAGCAATTGGAACATGTGAATCTTGTTTAACTGGAAAGATGACCAAATCACCATTCAAGAAGAAAGGTGAGAGATAAAATGGCTTATTGGAATTGATACATTCTGATGTATGTGGTCCAATGAGTACTAGTGCAAGAGATGGTTATAAGTACTTCATTACCTTCATAGATGATCACAGCCAATATGGCTATGTGTATCTTATGAAGAACAAGAGTGAATCCTTTGAGAAATTCAAATAATACAAGAATGAAGTAGAGAACCAACTTGACAAGAGAATTAAGGCTCTACGAACTGATCGTGGAGGAGAATACTTGAGTAATGAGTTTAACACATATTTGAAAGACTGTGGCATTATACCACAACTTACTCCACCCGGGACACCACAGTAGTATGGTGTTTCCGAGAGGAGAAATCGAACCTTACTTGATATGGTTCGTTCAATGATGTGTCAAACGGAGCTACCTTTATATTTTTGGGGTCATGCACTCCAAACTGCGGCTCATACACTAAATATTGTTCCATCAAAATCCGTTGAGAAAACTCCACATGAGTTGTGGATGGGCAAACCACCCAACATATCTTTTCTCAAAATTTGGGGTTGTGAGGCATACGTCAAGCGTATGATGTCAATAAAACTTGAACCCAAAGCGGATAAGTGTTTCTTCATTGGATACCCAAGAGAAACGAAAGGGTATAGCTTTTGGCACAAGTCAACGAATACTATGTTCGTTAAAAAGGGTG
>CAYOJU010000341.1:0-2405 GCA_964404355.1 uncultured Sideroxydans sp.
TCAATGAACACGATACACGGCGATTGTTTCTTGGCCTGCTCGAACATGTCGCGCACGCGCGCGGCACCGACGCCGACGAACATTTCGACGAAATCGGAACCGGAAATGGAGAAGAACGGCACCTTGGCTTCGCCGGCGATGGCCTTGGCCAGCAGCGTTTTACCGGTACCGGGGCTGCCCACCATCAGCACGCCGCGTGGAATGCGTCCGCCCAGGTTCTGGAATTTGGAGGGGTCACGCAGGAAATCGACCAGCTCGGAGACTTCTTCCTTGGCCTCGTCGCAACCCGCCACATCGGCAAAAGTCACGCGTTCCTTGGCATCATCCAGCATGCGCGCCTTGCTCTTGCCGAACGAGAATGCACCGCCGCCCTTGCCGCCCTGCATCTGGCGCATAAAGAATATCCACACGCCGATCAGCAACAGCATCGGGAACCACGATACGAAAATGCTCATCAGGAAGGATTGTTCTTCTTCCGGCTTGGCTTCGATTTTCACGCCGTTCTTGAGCAGGTCGGAGACCAGCCAGATATCGCTGGGAGCATAGCTGGTGATGCGCTTGCCTTCGGTGGTGGTCGCTTTCAGCGTGCGCCCTTCGATGGTCACTTTTTCGATATGCCCGGCTTTTACTTCCTCGAGAAATTGCGAATAATCCAGTTGCGCTTGCGCAGACGTTTGCTGGCGCGCATTGAATTGATTAAAGACGGTCATCAGCACCAACGCCACGACCAGCCAGATTCCGACACTCTTGAAAAGATTATTCACACATGCTCCTTAATGAGCGGTCATACGAAGTTGCATTAAACACTGTCCGGAGCCATTACTCAAGCTTGCCAAGCCCCACCAGATACTGTTCGCTACTGCGGTCTCGCGAGGCTTTCGGCTTGCGCGTGACCACTTTTGTAAAGTGGCTACGTGCCAGTTTCAGATAGTCCTCAAAACCCACGCCCTGAAATATTTTGACCAGAAATGATCCGCCGGGCGCCAAGTGCTTGACCGCAAAGTCCAGCGCCAGTTCCGCCAGGTACATGGAACGCGCCTGATCCGCAGAACCTACTCCGCTGATATTGGGTGCCATGTCAGAAATTACAAGGCCAATCTGGCGTCCCCCGAGTTTTTCCTCGAGTTGCGCCAGCACGCTGTCTTCGCGGAAGTCGCCCTGAATGAACTCCACACGCGGCAACGGATTCAGCGGCAACAAGTCCAGCGCAATGATGCGCCCATGATCGCCCAGCTTGCTTACCACCACCTGACACCAGCCGCCGGGTGTCGCCCCAAGGTCCACCACGACCATGCCGGGCTTGATCAGATGGTCGCGCTCGTCGATCTCCAGCAGCTTGTAGGCGGCACGCGAGCGATAACCGTCCTTCTGTGCCTGCTGCACATAGGGGTCGTTGACATGCTCGCGCATCCATTGTTTGCTGGTCTTTGAAGCCTTCATCGTATAAAATTCCCAGCCCGTAGCGGGTAGCTGGTAGCGAGTAGCCCAACCGGGTTCTGCTACAGGCTACAAGCTACCTCCTACAGGCTCAAATATCATGTTATCTCTCACCGTTGCACAGCGCCTTGAACTCAAAGGCCGCGCCCATGCACTCAAACCCATCGTCATCATCGGCAACGCCGGGCTGACGCCTGCCGTGCTGGATGAAATCGAACGCAGCCTGAAAAGCCATGACCTGCTGAAAATCCGCGTCATGAACGACGACCGGGATGCGAGGGAAACCATGCTGCAGGAAATATGCGAAACGCTGAAGGCAGGTCCTGTGCAGCACATCGGCAAAATTCTGGTGGTCTATCGCCCGCTGGAAATCGCCATCGCCAAAGCCCCCAAACGTCGCCAGGGCAAAGTCATCAAGACCAAGAAACAACTCGGCAGCCGCACCTGATTCAGCCTGTAGCTGGTAGCTCGTGGCTGGTAGCCACTTCTGGTTTTGCTACAAGCTACCGACTACAAGCAACCAGCTAGATGTACTGAACCTCTACCACTTCATATTCGCGCACTCCACCCGGTGCCTGCACTTCCGCGATGTCACCAACCATCTTGCCTATCAGCGCCCGAGCTATGGGGGACTTGATGGAAATCTTGCGGTGCTTGATGTCGGCCTCGTCTTCACCGACGATCTGGTAAGTCACCACGTCACCGTTGTTGGTGTCTTCCAGTGCCACGGTGGAACCGAACACACAACGCCCATCGGCATTCAACGTCTTGGGATCGATGATCTGTGCGCTACCCAGCTTGAATTCCAGCTCGACGATACGGCCTTCGACAAACGACTGGCGCTCTTTGGCTGCCTCGTATTCTGCATTTTCCGACAGGTCGCCCTGCGCACGCGCTTCCGAGATGGCAGTAATGACAGAAGGCCTTTCCACCGTCTTCAAACGGTGCAGCTCTGCGCGCAATAACTC
>CAYOJU010000342.1:0-2383 GCA_964404355.1 uncultured Sideroxydans sp.
TAGTCCACGCGCTTGCCCAGCAAGTTCTGACGGAAACGACCGCCCTTGCCCTTGATCATGTCGGCCAGCGACTTCAGCGGACGCTTGTTGGCACCGGTCATGGCTTTGCCGCGACGACCGTTGTCCAGCAGCGAGTCCACGGACTCTTGCAGCATGCGCTTCTCGTTGCGCACGATGATTTCCGGCGCTTTCAGTTCGAGCAGGCGTTTCAGACGGTTGTTACGGTTGATGACGCGACGATACAGATCGTTCAGGTCGGAAGTTGCGAAACGGCCTCCATCCAGCGGCACCAGCGGACGCAGTTCCGGCGGCAGCACCGGCAGCACTTCCATCACCATCCATTCCGGCTTGATGCCGGATTGCATGAACGCTTCCAGCACCTTCAGGCGCTTGGCGTATTTCTTGATCTTGGTCTCGGAGCTGGTCGCTTCCAGTTCGGCGCGCAGCTTCTCGACTTCAGCCGGTACATCCAGCGCGCGCAACAAAGCGCGAACGCCTTCTGCGCCCATCACTGCAGAGAACTCGTCACCGAATTCTTCCAGCTTGGCGAGGTAGTCGTCTTCCGACAACAGCTGGCCGCGGTTCAACGGAGTCATGCCGGGCTCGGTCACGACATAGGCTTCAAAGTACAGCACACGTTCGATATCGCGCAGGGTCATGTCCAGCACCATACCCAGACGCGACGGCAGCGATTTCAGGAACCAGATGTGCGCAACCGGCGAAGCCAGTTCAATATGGCCCATGCGCTCGCGGCGCACCTTGGACAAGGTAACTTCAACGCCGCACTTTTCGCAGATCACGCCGCGATGCTTGAGGCGCTTGTACTTGCCGCACAGACATTCGTAATCCTTCACCGGCCCGAAGATCTTGGCGCAGAACAGGCCATCGCGCTCAGGTTTGAAGGTACGGTAGTTGATGGTTTCCGGCTTCTTTACTTCGCCGTAGGACCACGAACGGATCTTCTCGGGAGAAGCCAGACCGATCTTGATCGTGTCGAACTCTTCCTTCTGTGTAACCTGCTTGAATAAATCCAGCAATGCTTTCATGTGTAACTCCTTTTAGCCTTGTGCCTGACAGTCTTAGTGGCGTTCCAGATCGATGTCGATACCCAAAGAGCGGATTTCCTTGGTGAGCACGTTGAACGACTCCGGCATACCCGCGTCGATCTTGTGATCACCCTTGACGATGTTCTCGTACACCTTGGTACGTCCATTGACGTCATCCGACTTGACCGTAAGCATCTCCTGCAGCGTGTACGCTGCACCGTAAGCTTCCAGCGCCCAGACTTCCATTTCACCGAAGCGCTGACCACCGAACTGCGCCTTGCCGCCCAGCGGCTGTTGGGTAACCAGACTGTACGGGCCGGTAGAGCGCGCGTGCATCTTGTCGTCAACCAGATGGTGCAGCTTCAGCACGTGCATGTAGCCCACAGTGACCTTGCGATCGAAGGCATCACCGGTGCGTCCGTCATACAGTTGGATCTGGCCGGAGCGTGGCAGATCGGCCAGTTCCAGCAGGTCCTTGATTTCCTCTTCGCTGGCTCCGTCGAATACCGGGGTCGCGAATGGCACGCCTGCACGCAGGTTGCGGCACATCTCGACCACTTCTTCATCGGTGAAGGTCGCGATCTCGTCGGCCTGGTCGCCCTTGTATATCTTGGCCAGGAACTTGCGCACGTCGGCGATCTTGGCTTGCGATTCCAGCATCTGGTTGATCTTCTTGCCCAGACCTTTCGCCGCCCAACCCAAGTGCACTTCCAGCACCTGACCGATGTTCATACGCGAAGGCACACCCAGCGGGTTCAGCACCACTTCCACCGGCGTACCGTCGGCCATGCGCGGCATGTCTTCCACCGGCACGATGCGTGATACCACACCCTTGTTACCGTGACGGCCGGCCATCTTGTCGCCGGGCTGCAGGCGGCGTTTCACCGCCACATACACCTTGACCATTTTTTGCACACCGGCTTGCAACTCGTCGCCTTGCGTCAGTTTTTTCTTTTTCAGTTCAAACGCGGCGTCGAATTCCAGACGCTTCTGCGCCAAACCTTCCTTGACTTGTTCCAGCTGAGCAGCGGCTTCGTCGCTGGCCAGACGGATGTCGAACCAGTGATGGTGTTCCAAACCTCCCAAGTAAGCCTTGTCCAGTTTGGTACCCTTGGCCAGTTTCTTCGGACCGCCATTGGCAACCTTGTTCAGCAGCAGTTTTTCCAGACGGGCATACACGTCCGCTTCAACAATGCGCATCTGGTCCGCCAAGTCCTTCTTGTAGCGGTTCAGTTCGTCGTCGATGATCTGCTGGGCGCGCTTGTCGCGTTGCAGACCTTCACGGGTAAACACTTGCACGTCGATGACGGTACCGGAGATACCGGCCTTCACGCGCA
>CAYOJU010000343.1:0-2375 GCA_964404355.1 uncultured Sideroxydans sp.
TTGCCGATATCGTTGTTGGCATCATTCATATAGAGCTGCTCCAGCCCGGTGCGCGCTCCGTGAAACAGCAGCACTTTGCCATTCCAGCTTCCGTGCTTTTGGTAGATATTCCGGATCAGGCCGCGGAACGGTGCGATGCCGGTCCCCATGCCTATCATCAGCAGGTTGGCATTCCGGTTTTCCGGCACGACGAACGGGTAACCGACCGGGCCGGAAAATTTGATGTCGCTGCCCGGTTTCAGATCGCACAGGTAGTTTGAGGCGACGCCCCCATACTCTTCACCACTGGCTTCATCAATATACGAACAACGGCGGACGCAAATCTCGAATTGCGCACCATCGTCGAACTGGTCGGCGTCAGCGATTGAATAGAGCCGGGTGTGATAGGGATTTCCGTATTGGCCGGGAGCGAGAACGCGGATGCAACTGCCCACCTGGCAGTCGAAGTAAACGCTATCCGTGCGGAAGATCATGCGCCTGACCTCTTCGCGTGAAGTCTTGGGCGTGATGCGTTCCGAACTAAGAAGCTTTGCTGCAAAAATCATTGAATCGCCAGCCCCGTCTGTAAGTGTCTTTTGCATTATTCTCTCCTTTTGTATGAAAGATCATTGCCAGCCGAAACATGCGTCTGGCCATTTTACTCTTTACTCTGCTGTCTCAGCGATGGGCTGCGTGAGTGCGTTGACGAATACGGCTGATGCAAGGACAATCCGGTGCACTATACAGGTATAGCCGTATGTTCAACCCTACCCGCGACGAAGCACGACTCTTTCTGTTCGAATCCTGGCGTAAACGCCGCGCGGGGGAATTGCTCACTCCGCTGGAGGACCTCACCGCCCAGTTGATCGATAAACACCATGAGTACCACGAACTGTTCAATGACCCTGATACTAATCGGGACAAGGATTATGCGCCGGACGGCAACGTGGTGAATCCCTTCCTGCACCTGATGATGCACCTGACCATCGAGGAGCAGATTTCCATCGGCCAGCCGCAGGGCATACGCGAACAGTTTGCACGCCTGACGCAGAAATATGAATCGGAACACGAAGCACAACACGCAATCATGGACTGTCTGGGCGAAATGATCTGGCAAGCGCAGCGCAACAAGACTGCGCCGGACCCGGCAATCTATCTGAACTGTCTGGAGAAACAATAATGCGCCTGAGCAAGATCGTGACGAGAACGGGAGATGACGGCACCACCGGATTGGCCGATGGCACACGCCTGCCCAAGGATCATCCGCGCATCGTTGCCATCGGCAGCGTGGATGAGCTGAACAGCCATCTCGGTGTGCTGCTCGTCGAAACCTTGCCCGCAGAGGTGCGCGCTGAACTGCTGCACATCCAGAACGACCTGTTCGATCTCGGCGGCACACTCGCTACGCCCGGTGCACCGTTCGCTGAAGCCAAGCTCGTTCGTCTGGATACCGCCATCGCCCACTACAACGCGAGCGTGCCGCCGCTCAAGGAATTCATCCTGCCGGGCGGATCGCGTGCCGCCGCGCTGTGCCATGTCGCGCGTGTCGTGGCGCGACGTGCCGAACGCGACCTGTTTCATCTGACTAAAAAAGAAGCAGCCCCGCTAGAGGGGCTGCATTATCTGAACCGGCTTTCGGATCTGTTGTTTGTGTTTTGCCGCGTATTGAATCGGGCAGAGGGACAAACAGAAGCTTTGTGGAAGCGCTAAGGCAGGGGCGGAGTCGGCGGCGTCTTCGGCTTGCGCAGACTTAGCAGCCACATCACATAACCAGACAGGCAATAACCGAAGAACAACAGGAACAGGTGTAGCGGCGGATCGACCGACACAAGAATGAAGAACAGCGCGAACATGAAGATCATGATGAACGGCACGCTCTTGCGCATGTTGATCGACTTGAAGCTGTAGTACTTGAGGTTGCTGACCATGCTCAGTCCCGCGAACACCGTGAGCGCGGCAGCGTACCAGCGCAATTCAAAACCGGTGAAACGGTTATCCAGCATCACCCAGGCAAATCCCGCCACAAGTGCCGCAGCAGCCGGGCTGGGCAACCCCTGGAAGTAGCGCTTGTCGATCACGTCGATGTTGGTGTTAAAGCGCGCCAGACGCAGCGCTGCGCCGGCGCAGAAGATGAAAGCGGCGAACCACCCCCACTTGCCCAAATCGCGGAAAGCCCATTCGTACATCAGGATGGAAGGCGCAACCCCGAACGACACCATGTCGGACAGGCTGTCATACTCGGCACCGAATTCGCTTTGCGTGTGAGTCATGCGCGCCACGCGTCCATCCAGTCCGTCCAGCACCATCGCGACAAAAATGGCAACGGCGGCGTATTCAAACTTGCTGTTCATCGCCTGCACAATGGCATAGAAACCGGCAAACAGTGCAGCCGTGGT
>CAYOJU010000344.1:0-2367 GCA_964404355.1 uncultured Sideroxydans sp.
AGTTTGCCTAGCGAGGCGGGGGTGAACAGGGTATTACTCATGTTGTGCTCCTTGGTTGCGGTGTTGACTATCCCCTCTCCCGGAAGGGAGAGGGGAGATCAATTTATTGCTTGATGGCTTCAACCGGAATGGACAGGGTGACTTCATCGCTCACATAAGGCGTGTATTTCGGCATGTTGAATTCCGAGCGTTTGATCACAACTGAAGCGTTGGCACCGCAGGCGTCTTTCTTGACGATAGGATGCGGCATGCACAGGAATGAGGTTACGGTGAGCGTAACGGGTTTGGTGATACCCTTGACCGTCAGGTTGCCATCCACTGCCACCAGTTTATCTCCATCGAATTTCAGCTTGTCCGACTTGAAGGTGATGGTGGGATATTTTTCGGTGTTAAAGAAATCCTCGCCCTGAATATGTCCGTTGAATAGCGGATATCCGGTATCGACCGATTTTGCATCGATCACCACATCGACAGAACCGGTCTTGGCTGCACGGTCTATCGTGATCGTGCCGTTGGCTGTATCAAACCTGTTGAGCTGGGTCGAGTAGCCGAAATGGCTGTACTCGAAGCGTGGCTTGGAATGGTTGCTGTCGATCACGTAAGTCTCGGTTGCGGCATAGGTAGCGGAAGACAGGGTTGCGGCCAGGGCCAGGGCAATTATTCTTTTCATGGTGTTCTCCTTGTGGTTGATGAAGGTGTATTTACTTCTTGCTGGGTGGTGCATTCACTACGATGTGAAACTTGATTTGAATTTCGTCGGCGACCGTGCTGACATCGGTCCATTCTCCTTCGCCAATCGCGTAATCGAGCCGTTTGATCGCGAAAGTGCCTTCAAATATTCCGCGCGTGCCTGTGGCCTGAAAAGTGACGGGTGTCGTTACGTCCAGCGTCTTGCCCTTGATGCTGAGCTTGCCGCTAGCCTGATAGCGATTGCCGCCCAAAGCCTTGATGCCGGTGGAAACGAAACTGGCTGCAGGGAATGCTTTGGTGTTGAACCACAGTTTGCCGGCCACCTCTTCGTTCGCATCAGAGGAGCCGGTGTCTATGCTGGCAACGTCGATGTCGATCCTGGCTTGCGCCTTGGCAAGCGTGGCCGGATCAAAAGAAATTTGTGCAGAAAATTTATTGAACTTGCCTTCCATGGGCACGCCCATCTGCTTGTAGCCGAAGGCCACCGTGCTTTCATTCGGCAAAACTTGCTTGAATTCGAGCGCCGAAACATGGCTGGCAACCAGCATCAGGCACAGCAGCATGGTGCCGTGCAACATGATCATGCGCGATCTGCTCCACGGCAAAAGAGCAGTCGTGCCAGCGGTGCGTTTTGTTGTCGTGTACATTATTTCTCCTTGCTTGAGTGGTACTGGTTCGCTTCAGGCCAATTGCCCGCTGCGGTAGTCGTCCAGCGCTTGATGTATCTCTTGTTGTGTATTCATGACGAACGGCCCGTATTGCACGATGGGTTCATTCAACGGTTTGCCTGCGACCAGAATCAGGCGCGCATCCTCGGTGGCGGAAATCGTTACGCCATCGGCCTCCGGCGTATTGCTCAGGATGCCCATGCGCTGCGATTTCACCCGGTCATCGCCAACTGTCACCGCGCCGCGATAGACGTAGATAAAGGCGTTATGCGAGCCTGGTATCGAAGTTTCAAACCGGGCGCCTGCCGGGATATGGATATCGAGATACTGCGGTTCGGTGATCTCGCGCGTCATGGCGCCCGCCACACCGTTGCTGCTACCGGCAATCACGCGCACTGTCACACCATTCTGTGTGACATATTCCGGGATATCCTTGCTGGGGAAGTCCTGATACCAGGGCTTGGCCATTTTGTTTTTTGCAGGCAGGTTGAGCCACAGCTGGAAACCTTCCATGACGCCTTCTTCCTGTTCGGGAATCTCCGAGTGGATCGCACCGCGTCCGGCAATCATCCACTGCATGCCGCCGTTTTCCAGCAGGCCTTCATGTCCGGCACTGTCGCGATGGCGCATGCGGCCGTGCAGCATATAAGTGATGGTTTCAAAACCGCGGTGCGGATGGTCGGGAAAGCCCGCAATGTAATCGTCCGGGTCGTCGCTGCCGAATGCGTCCAGCATCAGGAAGGGATCCAGGCGGTGTTGCAGTTTGCCCGTCAGGACGCGGGTCAACTTCACTCCAGCGCCATCAGAAGTAGCGATACCTTCGACGAGGCGCTCAATCGTGCGTGATTGCTGTAGTGTTGCTTGAGTAGCGGTGTTCATTTGCATCTCCTCAAAACCTAGTAAAGTGGTTGCATATTAGGCGTCTCAAAAAGATAGATAAAGCCGTCAATTCGGGATAGACTATTCCATAAATGGAACAAAAGAACATTTCTGCTGATGATTACATCCT
>CAYOJU010000345.1:0-2361 GCA_964404355.1 uncultured Sideroxydans sp.
CTTCCCACTGGTATTTTTCCAGCGAGGCGACGTCGATCTCGTTGTCGAAGTGGCCAATGTTGCACACGATGGCGTTGTTCTTCATCTTCACCATGTGGTCATGAGTGATCACGTGGAAGTTACCGGTGGTGGTGACAAAGATGTCGGCCTTGTCGGCGGCATATTCCATGGTGACCACGCGGTAGCCTTCCATCGCGGCTTGCAGCGCGCAGATCGGGTCGATCTCGGTGACCCACACTTGCGCGGACAATGCGCGCATGGCTTGTGCGCAGCCTTTGCCCACATCGCCGTAACCGACAATGAGGGCGACCTTGCCCGCAATCATCACGTCGGTGGCGCGCTTGATGCCGTCCACCAGCGATTCGCGGCAGCCGTACAGGTTGTCGAACTTGGACTTGGTAACGGAGTCATTCACATTAATGCCGGGGAACTTGAGTTCACCGCGTTGGTGCATCTGGTACAAGCGGTGCACGCCAGTGGTGGTTTCTTCGGTCACGCCCTTCACGGCAGCGAGACGCTTGGAATACCAGGTCTTGTCTTGTGCCAGCTTGGCCTTGATAGAGGCGAACAGGCAGGTTTCTTCTTCAGAACCCGGCTTGCTGATCAGCGAGGCATCTTTTTCGGCGCGTGCGCCGAGGTGCAGCAACAACGTTGCATCGCCGCCATCGTCCAGGATCATGTTGGTCAAACCACCATCCGTCCATTCGAAGATGCGGTGCGTGTAATCCCAGTATTCGGTCAGTGTTTCACCCTTGACCGCAAACACGGGTGTGCCACCGGCAGCGATGGCAGCGGCTGCATGATCCTGCGTCGAGAAGATGTTGCACGAAGCCCAGCGCACGTCCGCGCCGAGCGCTTTCAGCGTTTCGATCAGCACAGCGGTCTGGATGGTCATGTGCAGCGAGCCGGTGATGCGCGCGCCTTTCAGAGGTTGCGTTTTGGCAAATTCTGCACGGATGGCCATCAGGCCGGGCATTTCGGTTTCGGCGATGGCGATTTCTTTGCGGCCCCAGGAGGCCAGGTTGATGTCGGCGATGACGTAGTCTTTGGTAGACATATAACACTCCATTCACAAGAAAAATGAATGGGCGCCGTTGCAACATGTTGAGCCATCCCCTCCGAGCCTGACAGGTTCACCAAACGGTGACTGCTGCAGCGCCCCTCGGCGGGATGGGTGTTACGAATTACAGTCCAGCGTCTGCTCTCAGAGCGGCCGCCTTGTCGGTAGCTTCCCAGCGGAACTCCGGCTCTTCACGACCAAAGTGACCGTAGGCGGCTGTCTTCTGATAGATCGGCCGCAGCAGGTCGAGCATCTGCACGATGCCTTTCGGACGCAGGTCGAAGTGTTTTGTGACTAGCGCAGTGATTTTTTCGTCGGAAATCTTGCCCGTGCCATAAGTCGTGATCATGATGCTGGTGGGTTGTGCCACGCCGATGGCGTAGCTGATCTGCACCAGGCATTTGTCGGCCAAACCGGCCGCGACAATGTTCTTCGCCACATAGCGACCGGCGTAAGCGGCCGAGCGGTCGACCTTGGACGGATCCTTGCCGGAGAATGCACCGCCACCGTGCGGGGCTGCGCCGCCGTAGGTGTCGACGATGATCTTGCGGCCGGTCAGGCCGGCGTCACCATGCGGGCCGCCGATGACGAAACGACCGGTCGGGTTCACCAAATACTTGATGTCGCCCTTGATGAGTTCCTTCGGCAACACGGGTTTGATGACCTCTTCAATGATCGCTTCGCGGATTTGTTCCAGCGAGATGTCCGGGGAATGCTGTGTGGAAAGCACCACGGTATCGATGCTGAAAGGTTTGTCATCCACATACTTGATGGTGACTTGCGACTTTGCGTCCGGACGCAGCCAGTTCAAGCGGCCATCACGGCGCAGTTGCGCCTGGCGTTCGACCAGGCGGTGCGACAAATAGATCGGCAGCGGCATCAGCACATCGGTTTCGCGGCAGGCATAACCGAACATCAGCCCCTGATCGCCGGCGCCCTGGTCGAGGGTGTCGTCGTAGGCTTTGTCCACGCCTTGCGCGATGTCAGGGCTTTGCGTGCCGTAGCATACATGAACGGAACAACCGTCGGCGTCGAAGCGCAGGTTGGGATCGTCATAGCCGATCTTGCGGACGGTTTCGCGCGCCACTCTGGCGAAATTGACCTGGGCGTTGGTGGTGATTTCACCCGCCAAAACGATCAAGCCTGTGGTGACCAGCGTTTCAGCGGCAATGCGTGAATGCTTGTCCTGCGCTAGAATCGCGTCAACGATAGCATCTGAGATTTGGTCTGCAACCTTGTCCGGATGGCCCTCGGACACGGATTCGGATGTAAAAAAGTATTCGCTCATGGCTCTCCGATTG
>CAYOJU010000346.1:0-2348 GCA_964404355.1 uncultured Sideroxydans sp.
GGCTACGCCGCAACCTTCGACCTGAAAAACGTGCCGTTCGCGGTATACAACGAGGATCGCGGTACGGCATCCAGCGAATTATTGGCCGCATTTGACGGCGCCCCCACTTTCAGCCGCGTGACGCAGATTACCCGTGAAGGCGAGATCGCGCCGCTGATCGATGGCAGGCAGGTGCTGATGGTGGTGCACGTCGGCCAGAATTTCACCGCGAACATGCTGGCCGGACGCAGCGGTGCGCTGCAGGTCATCGTCGATGGCCGCAACTCCAACACTGCAATGCTGGCGATCAATGACGCGCGCGAAATTGTCGACCGCTATAACCGAGCATGGCTTGCAGAGCACGGCGGCAGCCAGCCGCCCGCGCATATCGAAGCGCGTGCCTGGTTCAATCCCAATCTGGAAAGCCGCTGGTTCTTCCTGCCCGGCATTGTCGGCGTCATCACGCTGCTGGTGACCATGCTGGTCACGGCGATGTCTGTAGCGCGCGAACGCGAACAGGGTACCTTTGACCAGTTGCTGGTCACACCGCTGCGGCCGCTGGAGATATTGATCGGCAAGACGCTGCCCGGATTCCTGATCGGCATGGCGGAAGCCAGCGTAATCATGCTGGCAGTGGTGTTCTGGTTCAAGGTGCCGCTGCTGGGAAGTTTGTTCACGTTGTACACCGGAATCGCGCTGTTCCTGCTGTCGGGCGTTGGCGTGGGGCTGATGATCTCTTCGTTCGCGGTCACCCAGCAGCAGGGATTGCTGGGCGCGTTTATCTTCATGGTGCCGGCCATTATCCTGTCCGGCTTCGCCACGCCGATCCAGAACATGCCGATGCTGGTGCAGGACATCACGCTGCTGGATCCGTTGCGCTACTTCCTGTTGGTGCTGCGCGGCGTGTTCCTTGAAGACATGCCGTTCCATCTGCTGATCCCGCAGTTCTGGCCGATGGCGCTGATCGGCGTAGCGGCGTTCAGCATCGCCGGCTGGCTATTCCGGCACCGCATGTATTAACGATACATAGCGACATCAATCGTAGTGTGTGGGCTTATAACCCCACCAGCACTAAAGTTTTCCCTGTTGCGTCCGTTAGTTATACGGAATACATTCAACTTCCACCCCTTGGAGTCGTGCACTATGGATAAGCGCCTGACCCCTGCCAGAATCGCCCTGCTGTATGCCGCTTTTGCGAGCCTGTGGATTTTCGCGTCCGACAAACTGCTGGCCCTTGCCGTGCCTGACACCGCTTTGCTCATGCGAATCAGCACCTTCAAGGGACTTGCTTTCGTCGTGATTACGACGTGGCTGCTGTTCCACCTGATGAAAACCTTAATGACCAGAGTTGTCCCTGCCGACAGTCTGGGAAATGTCGGAATCGGCGTATTCAGGACACGCAATCTGCTTGCCATCTTTCTGGGGCTGGCATTGATCGTACCGTTGTTCGGTTACGGCATCGCCAAATTTTACAGTCCACGCATCCAACAAGCGGCCTTTGACGATCTGACGGCCATCGCCCAGTTGAAGTCCGGACAGATTGAAACCTGGTTGAAAGAACGAAGCGATGATGCCGATGAAATCAGCGAGCGCGCCGGTTTCATCGAGCGGGCAGATAAGTGGCTAAACAAAGCTGATCCGGATGCCAAAGCCTATTTGCTGGCGCGCATGAATACGCTTGCCCGCACGCATGGATACGACCCCATACTGCTGGACGTGAAGGGACGCAGGTCGATGACTTCGTACTCTGTACCCGATCCGATTACCGACAAGGTCTGGAGCGACCTGCTGAAAACGGCGCTAAGCACCGGAAAGCCGCAACGCAGCGACCTGTTCCGCGACAACAATGGCAAGATTCGCCTTGATTACGTTGTGCCGTTGCGTTTGTCCGGCCCGAAACGGATGGTAGGTGCAATCGTATTGCGTGCTCCCGCCGAACGTTTTTTGTTCCCGCTCATTCAATCCTGGCCCAGTTCCAGCCCCAGCGCCGAGACAATATTGGCACGCCGTGACGGCAATGACGTTCTGTTCCTGAATGATTTGCGCCACCGCAAGGGCACAGCGCTATCGCTGCGTCTGCCGCTTGATACTCCGGGATTGGTTGCCGCCTCTTCCATTCGCGCTGGCAAGCCGCAAACCATCGAGGGCGTCGACTATCGCAATATTCGCATCATGGCTGCCACACGCCCGATACCGGGTACCAATTGGCATCTGGTTGCCAAGGTGGATCGCGCTGAAGTCATGGCGCTGCTCCATGAAATGCTGCTGTGGGTTGGCCTGGTTGCGATCATTGCGGTGATGGTGGTTGCGAGTGCCGTGATGATGCTGTGGCGGCAGCAGCAACGCGTGCATCAAATGGCACTGGTCGC
>CAYOJU010000347.1:0-2337 GCA_964404355.1 uncultured Sideroxydans sp.
TGCGCGTCACCGGCAAGGGCAACAAGACGCGCATCGTGCCGCTGGGCAGCCATGCCATTGCTGCGCTCAAAGCCTGGCTGGCGGTGCGCGATCAAATTGCCAAGCCGGATGAAATCGCTTTGTTTGTCGGCAAGAACGGTGCTCGCATCAGTCCGCGAACTGTGCAATTGCATTTGCGCAAACGCGGTATTACCCAGGGCATTGCCAGCGGCGTGCATCCCCACCTGTTGCGCCACTCATTCGCCACGCATGTACTGCAATCTTCCGGCGACTTGCGCGCCGTGCAGGAAATGCTGGGCCACGCCAGCATTTCCACTACACAGGTCTATACTCACCTCGATTTTCAGTACCTTTCCAAAATCTACGACGACGCACATCCGCGTGCCAAGAAAAAACATGAGCCAGACAAAACCTAGATCACCTTCCACTCCTC
The DNA here is from genome assembly GCA_964404355.1 of uncultured Sideroxydans sp. Taxonomy (GTDB): domain Bacteria; phylum Pseudomonadota; class Gammaproteobacteria; order Burkholderiales; family Gallionellaceae; genus Sideroxyarcus. The sequence continues at coordinate 434 of CAYOJU010000347.1, forward strand.
ATCGTCAATCGCAAGGCGGCAAGGATTTCCGCAAACGTGTGCAGCGCAGCAAACAGGCCGACACCCCTGCACCGCAGCCTGCCTCCAAACCCGGAACGGGGAACCTTTCCGCCAAGCCCGCTCTCGTCCTCAAGCCTGACCGCGACAAATCCCTGCTGCGTCGCCACCCGTGGATATTCTCCGGTGCGGTCGAATACATTGACGGCGCACCCGCCAGCGGCGACACCGTGCCGGTGCGCGATGCAACAGGCAAGTTTCTGGCCTGGGCCGCCTACAATGCCGATTCACAGATCACCGCGCGCGTGTGGTCCTGGCACGAGAAAGATGTCATCGATGAAACCTTCTTCCGTTGCCGTATCGCCGATGCAATCAAGGCGCGCCGCACGCTAACCCTTTACCGCGACAGCAACGGCCTGCGCCTGATCCACGGCGAATCGGACGGCCTGCCAGGACTCATCGTGGACAAATATGGCGACGTGCTGGTGATGCAACTCGGCAGCGCCGGCCCGGAGCATTGGCGCGAAACGCTGGCCGACATCCTGCAGGAACTGTGTAGCCCCGTTTGCATTTATGAGCGTTCGGATTCAGACGGGCGCGAACTGGAAGGATTGCCCAAACGCTGCGGCGTGCTGCGCGGCACCCTGCCGGAAAAAGTGGAAGTGACCGAGCACGGTATCCGTTTCGCAGTGGACGTGGCCGCTGGCCAGAAGACCGGCTTCTACCTCGACCAGCGCGACAACCGCGCACTGACCGGCACACTGTCGGCCGGCCTCGATGTGCTTAACTGCTTTTGCTACACCGGCGGCTTCTCGCTGTATGCACTGCGCGGCGGTGCAAGATCAGTACTCTCCATCGACTCGTCACAGGAAGCCCTGCAACTGGCACAGCGCAACGTGGCACTGAACGGATTCGACGGCTCGCTTGCCGAATGGCAGTGCGCCGACGTTTTCGAAGCCCTGCGCAAACTGCGCGACCAGAATCGCAAGTTCGACCTCATCGTGCTCGACCCACCCAAGTTTGCGCCTACTGCCGCGTTTGCCGAGAAGGCCTCGCGCGCTTACAAAGACATCAACCTGCTGGGATTCAAACTGCTGCGGCCGGGCGGTTTGCTATTTACCTATTCTTGCTCCGGCGGCATCAGTGATGATTTGTTCCAGAAGATCATTGCGGGTGCGGCGCTGGATGCCGGGGTGGATGCGCAGATTGTGAAGAAGCTGCATGCGGCAGCGGATCATCCGGTGCTGCTGAGTTTTCCGGAGGGGGCGTATTTGAAGGGGTTGGTGTTGAGGGTGGCATAGTCTTTTCTCACCGTTCGTGCTGAGCTTGTCGAAGCATGAACGTTCCGCCAAACCAACACCGTCGGGGGTAGCCCGACGGTGTTGGTTTTGAAAGAAGTGGGAATGCAACAAGTGCTCCCTCACCCTAGCCCTCTCCCAGGGGGAGAGGGGAGAGGGAACAGGTAGCAATTACCTAATGCGCCTCATCCCAATTCCCCCCCTCACCCAATCCCACCTCCAACGGCACCTTCAACTCCGCCACCCCGCACATCAACTCCCGCACCTTCTCCTTCACAAGCGATAACTCCGCCTGCGGCACTTCCAGCACCAGTTCATCGTGCACCTGCATGATGAGCATCGTTGCCAACTTCTCTTTCTCCAGCCAATCCTGCACAGCGATCATCGCCAACTTGATGAGGTCGGCGGCTGTACCCTGCATGGGCGCGTTAATCGCAGCACGTTCCGCGGCTTGACGGCGCATGCCGTTAGCACCATTAATCTCCGGCAGCCACAACCTGCGCCCGAACCAGGTCTCAACGAACCCCTGTGCCTTCGCCTGCTCGCGCGTGCTGTCCATGTAGCGCTTCACGCCGGGGTAGCGCGCGAAGTAGAGGTCGATGTATTGCT
>CAYOJU010000348.1:0-2334 GCA_964404355.1 uncultured Sideroxydans sp.
TCGCGATCTTCCGGCGCGATGTTGTAGTCGCCCAGCAGGGCCAGTCTGGGATATTTCGCCAGTTCATCCTTCAGCCACGCCGTGAGTGCGGCCAGCCATTTGAGTTTGTACTGGTATTTGTCGGAGCCGACTTCCTGCCCGTTGGGGATGTACACGCACACCACGCGAACGCCGTTGATGGTGGCGGCAATGACGCGCTTCTGCTCGTCTTCAAAACCGGGAATGCCGCATTGCACATTGCTGATGGGCTGGCGGCTGATGATTGCCACGCCGTTGTAGGTTTTCTGTCCGCTGAATACGGCGTTGTATCCGGCTTGCTGCAGTTCTGCTGCGGGAAAATTCTTGTCTTCGCTCTTGGTTTCCTGCAGGCACACTGCATCCACCGGATTTTCCGCCAGCCACTCCAGCAAGTGCGGCAGACGCACCTTGAGCGAGTTGACGTTCCAGGTGGCTATCTTCATTGTGCGGACTGTGCTGATGATGCTGCCGGCGCAGGTCGATAAGTCAGGTTTTTCTTGGGATAACCCGCAAAATCCAGTTCATTGTTCCACGGCTCTTCCTGGAAACCCTTGAGCCAGGTCTTGCCAATGGCAAGCGTCGGATATTTGTTGTCTCCCGATTCATTGCGAAATGCATCAATATCTTCCTTCTTCACCAGGCTCTTTTCTGCAAAAGGAATTCCGCGCTTGTTCAGAAAATCGCGTGCCTGCTGGCAAAATGTGCCGCAGGCGGGGTATACATACAATGTAACCGGGAAATTCTGCATCGCGCGTTGCGTCTCGTAAGGCAGGCTTTCAGTTGGCACAGGCTCTTTGGGCAACTTCAATTGCTCAAAATCTTCCGACCCCTCCAAAGGAGTGTCGCTGTAATGTACTTTGCCATCCTTGTCGATGGACCGGTACAACTCGCCTGCTTGTACATTCGCCAACATCAGCAAACTCATCATCAGGAACAGTTTTTTCAGCATGCTCGCCTCCTTTGCTTATGCTTCCACCAATCCATTATGCCGCAACAACGCATCGATTCTGGGTTCACGACCGCGGAATGCCTTGAACGATTCCATCGCATCGCGGCTGCCTCCTACCGCCAGTATCTGTTCGCGGAAATGCGCGCCGGTGGCTGCATCCAGCACACCATTTTCTTCGAACAGGCTGTAGGCATCCGCCGACAGCACTTCAGCCCATTTGTAGCTGTAGTAGCCCGCCGCATAGCCGCCGGAAAAAATATGCGCGAAGCTGTTCTGAAAGCGGTTGAAGTTGGGCGGAATGAGTACCGCGACTTCTGCACGTACCTCGTCCAGCAGTTGCTGCACGCTCTGTTTGCCGTTCGCATCGTAGTCACTGTGCAAACGCAGGTCAAACAGCGAAAACTCGATCTGCCGCAGCATCTGCAAACCGCTCTGGAAATTTCTCGCGGCGATCATCTTGTCGAACAAATCGCGCGGCAATTTTTTCCCGGATTCACTGTGACGAGTCATCCCCAGAAGCACATCCCATTCCCAGCAAAAGTTTTCCATGAACTGGCTGGGCAACTCGACCGCGTCCCACTCCACGCCGCTGATGCCGGACACGCCCAGTTCTTCCACCTCCGTGAGCAGGTGGTGGAGGCCGTGTCCAAACTCGTGAAATAGCGTGTTGACTTCGTCATGCGTAAACAACGCTGGTTTACCGCCTAGTGGGGACGCAAAATTGCAGTTGAGATAAGCAACCGGCGTCTGGATACCCTTGGCCGTGCGTCGCCGCGTAATGGCATCGTCCATCCAGGCGCCGCCGCGCTTGCTGGCGCGAGCATACAGATCGAGATAGAACTGGCCGATCATCAGCCCAGTGTTGTCGCGGATCTCGAAGAAGCGCACGGTGTCATGCCATACCGGCGCCGATGAAGGTTTGATCAGAAGACCGAACAAGGTCTCGACCAGCCCGAACAGCCCGGCCAGCACGGCATCCTCTGGGAAGTATTGCTTCACTTCCTGCTCGGAGAAAGCGTAGCGTTGCTGGCGCAGCTTCTCGCCTGCATAGCCGACATCCCATGCCTGCAAATCCTGCAATCCCAGCTGGGACGCGGCAAATTCGCGCAATTCTTGCAGGTCTTTTTCCGCGAACGATTTGGCGCGGTGAGCCAGTTCGAGCAGGAACTCGGCCACCTGTTGCGGTGTATCGGCCATTTTGCTCGCCAGAGAGAATTCGGCGTAATTGGCGAAACCCAGCATCTGTGCTTCTTCCGCGCGCAGCTTCAATATCTGCGTCATCAGCGGCGTGTTGTCGAGTTCGATCCTGGCACCTTCCACCAACTGCTCGCTGGCGCGCGTGGTGTAAGCCCGGTACATGCGCTCGC
>CAYOJU010000349.1:0-2322 GCA_964404355.1 uncultured Sideroxydans sp.
CATCGCTCACCAGCCCCGGCTACAAACGCTGGTGGCTCACCGACGACAAGGACACCGGCCCCGAAGCCCCGATCTGGCGGCTTGAGCGCGGCACAGTCTACGACCCCAATACCAAGATCGAGGTGGCCATATGAGCGCACTCATTCACACCATCGCGCCGGATGACGCTCTCTGGCTGCAGCTGCTCAAGCAAGCCATCAACGACACCGGCAACCACCAGGTGGTCGCGGACAAACTCAACATCTGCCGCGCATCAGTCTCGTTGGCAGCACGCGGCAAGTATCCGGCCAAGACCGACAAGATCGAGGCGCGAGTACTCGATGTGTATGCCCGCATCACCTGCATCTACACCGGCGTCGAGATCACCCACGCCGAATGCCGCACGTTCTCGACTGCATCCGTTCCAACCAGCAGCCCACAGGCAATGCGCCAGTGGCGCGCCTGCCAAAGCTGCCCATACAAAGGAGGCAAATGATGATTGACCACGCACCGCGCATCCGCGCGCAACAGCAAGCAGCCATTGAAAACATCGAGATGGCAAACCTTGAGCAGCGTGCAGCGCCGCTGCAATGGGCGCTGATCGTCGCGATACTTGTCCTGGTGATCGGGGCCATCGTCGATCAGTCGCGCGAGGCCATACAGCGCTACACCGACATGGCAGCAGCGAACGAGGCGATGGTGCAATGCCTCAACGGCCACCTGCTGCGCATCGACAACGTGCTGGTGAGCTGCACTGCGCACACCGGCACACTCGTGGCTCAGGTGAAACCATGAGCACCGTGATGGATATCCCGAGCCGTGTTCACGGCGTGCCTCGCTTCCACATCGCCAGCCAGGCAGAACGCTGCGTCGAATGGCTGAGGATCAACGGCTTCGATGTACTGCGCGTCGAGTCTGGCCCGCGCATCACCATCCGCACCTGCGCGCTGTGCGACCAGCTCGAAGGCGCAGTAGAAGCCTACTCGCGCACGCGGGGGGGGGCATCACGATACAAAATGGTCACGCGCTGGGATTGCCTGGTCTGCTGGGAAGTAGAGCCAAGCGAACACCACCAACCGGCCAACCCATTCATAGTGGCCTTGCTCCGCTTGACAGGCGCGCGAGGTGAAGCATGAGCGACCTGCTCATCACCCGCCTGCCCACGCTGTGCAATGCCGAGAGGCTTACCCCATCCGAGCTGTTGCAGCAATACATGCGACTGGAGGGCGAGGCCATCGATCAGGCACAACAACTGTCCGATGCGTGCGCCAAGCTGCACCAGATCAACCAGGTCGCACACCGGCTCAACGCGATGTTGTCCGCGATGGTCGATAGCTACGAGGCCGGAGATCAAGCCGCCATCCTGTTGCAGATCAAGCAGCTCCATGATCGGCGCGCAGCGCAGAAAGCGAAGGTGCACTGATGGTCGCTAAAACTTTCACCGTCAGCCACGGCGCGATCCGCATCAAGGTCAAGCTGCTGCCTACCATAGCCGACGTTCACCGCGAACATCAGGCCGTTGCGCGGCGTTGCTACGACGGGAAGACCGTGTATGCATTCTTCTTGCCCGCTCAGCGCGTAACACGCCACGTCGGAATCATCGTGCTGCCGTTACAAGGTCGCCTGCGCGAATATGTGCCGCACGAAGTAACGCACGCCGTCATTCATTCGCTAAACGGCGTGCTGAGCCACGACGACGAAGCCTGCTGCACCGCCATTGGCCGCATCACCTCGCGCATCTTCAAGCACATCGAACAGTTGGGGGTGCCCCTATGAAAACCTCCTGCCCAGCCTGCGGCGCTGCCTTCTCCATCGACGTGCTGATCGGCAACGAAGGCGCGCGCGAGGCAGTCATGGCCGCCCTGGCGATCCCTGCGCCTCTTGGCAAGCTGCTGGTGCAGTACCTCGCCCTCTTCCGCCCGGCGCAGCGCCAGCTCTCATTCGACCGCGTGGCGAACCTGCTGAATGAACTGCTGCCGTTGATCGCCGAGGCCAAGATCGAGCGCAACGGCCGCATCTGGTCTGCCCCGCAAGATTACTGGGTGGCCGCGCTGAACGAGATGCTGGCCAAGCGCGACGCACTCACCCTGCCGCTCAAGAGCCACGGCTACCTGCTGGCGATCATCGAAGGCTACAGCAGCAAGGCCGAATCCAAACAGGAAGCCAGCACTGAGGCAAAGCGCGGTGGGCATACGCAGGTCGGCAGCGCAGTACTGAAATCTGTCGACCAGGTGCTTGGACCGACAAAAGAAAAACCGCGCAGCGAGATGCCTGCATCCGTCAAAGAAGTACTACGCAGCAATAGCAATCAACCATAGGAGACTTAGATGAACCAAGCAACCA
>CAYOJU010000350.1:0-2299 GCA_964404355.1 uncultured Sideroxydans sp.
CGCGCTTGAGCAACTTGTCGGCCACATCCACCGCGTTCTCGCCCGGCTTCTTGGTGACAGCAATAGTCACCGCACCGAACTCGCCCTTGGGCTTGATGCTCTTGTCGCCCGCCGCCGCGCCCGCCCCCATCCACACATAACTGGCAGGCTGATCGGCACCGTCCTGCACTACTGCAACATCGCGCAGGAATACCGGCTTGTTGTCAGTCACGCCGACCACCAGCTGGCTGACATCCTTTGCATCGCTGAGGAACATGCCGGTCTGCACCAGCACTTCGCGGTTGTTCTGTACCAGACTGCCCGCGCTATGCGACACGTTGGATGCCTGCAAGGCCGCACGCACTTCCTGCACCGAGAGTTGGTGTGCATTCAATGCTTCCGGATCGAGCAACACACGCACCACGCGCGGCGTTCCGCCCAAGGTATTCACTTCGCGCGTGCCCGGCACCCGCTTCAGCTCCGCTTCAATGGCATGTGCAACCTGCGTCAGCGCCACTCCGCCGGCGTCCTGCTCGCGCCACAGCGTGACCGCCCATACCGGCACATCGTCGATACCCTTGGCCTTGATGATGGGCTGCAATACGCCCAGCGTCGGCGGCAGCCAGTCGGCGTGCGAATTGATGACATCGTAAAGTTTGACCAGCGAGGGAACATGCTGCTCGCCGACCTTGAACTGCACGGAAATCACAGCCATGCCCGGCTGCGACACGGAATAGACGTGATCAACACCGGCGATCTGCGACAGCACCTGCTCGGCCGGGGTCGACACCGTGTTCGCCACATCCTGCGCCGAGGCGCCCGGATAGGCGATCAGCACGTTGGCCATGGTCACGTTGATCTGCGGCTCTTCCTCGCGCGGCGTCACCATCACGGCAAACAACCCGAGCAGGATTGCCACCAACGCCAGCAACGGCGTCATCTGCGAATGCAGGAAAGTCCGCGCAATACGACCGGAGATTCCTAGGGGGCCTCTGATTAGTCCGCTCATGATCTCGCTCCTGATTTTGCGGGATGGGATGCAAGGAAGGCGACGACGCAAAGGGTTATTCCCTTTGCTAGGAGTAGCACCCCCGACACGGTGCGCGAAAGCGTCCGGTGCGGGAGGGGGTTGCTAGCGGCTGCTCCCGCAAACGGCTGGCCTTGCCAGTAACGTGTCGCAGCCGCTACCAGCGTCGCACGCCTTGCGATCATTCCGTTTTTGCGCACAACGAGACTCATGATCGGACTAATCAGAGGCCCCTTACTCATCGCTTGCTCTCCGTTGCCGCCATGCCGGCCTTGACCGCTTCACGCGCAACGCGCTCACCAACATTCAGCCCGGCCATCACTTCGATCTCGTTCTGCTCATTCGCCTCGCCCAGACGCACCTGGCGCAGATGCGGCACATCTTTTTCGTCCAGCACATACACGGCGACCACTTCGCTGCGGCGCAGCACAGCACTTACCGGAATCAGCATCTTGCTCACCTTGCCCACCACAAAGTGCGTGCGCACGAACATGCCGGGATAGACGCTTGCTTGATTTGCAGGGAGTTCGACGCGCACCTGAGTGCTATGCGTGCGTATATCTGCGGAAGGTTGGACCGTGACCGAGGCAGCCTTGATCCAGCGGCTCAGCGACGGCACTTCTATCGTCACGGTCGGGCGGCTGCCAATATCCTTCAGCTTGTCTTGCGGAACGTTGGCGATCACGCGCAGCTGCGTCGGGTCGAAGCCGGTCATCAGCGGCTTGCCCACTGTCACCATTTCGCCCATCTCCACCATGCGCGCCGACACCACGCCGGAATAGGGAGCAACCACCGAGGTATAGCTTTGCGCCAGGGCGGATTGTTCCGCGCCCGCTTCGCTTGCTGCCGCCTGCGCCCTGGCTATATCGTAATCCGCCTTGGCCTTGTCCAGCGCGGCCTGGCTGATGAATTTCTGTTCAAACAACTGTTTTGAGCGTTCATAGCTCAGACGCGCATTCTGAAAGGCAGCATCTGCCTGCGACAACTGCGCCCTGCTGCCGGCCAAAGCCTGGTTGGCCTCGCGCTCGTCGATCTTGAGAATGACCTGCCCCTTGTTCACGCGGTCGCCCACGTCGAAGAATATGCCTTTCACCCGTCCGGATATCTGCGCCGACACCGTCGACTGGCGCGTCGCCTCGACCACGCCGTCAATGCTATAGGTCTGCTCGACCTCGCGCATCTGCACCGGTGCCGCCGCCAACGGCTCTGCCGCCTGCACGGACGTTCCCATCAACACCGACAAACCCAACAGCAAACCGAGATTTCGTTTCATAGCCTTACCTCTGAAGATAA
>CAYOJU010000351.1:0-2285 GCA_964404355.1 uncultured Sideroxydans sp.
TTCATTTTCGTTCTTCACATCTATTCAGCCAATGTCCCCTGTTGGCCGCATTCTGACGGTTTGCATTCGGTAACGCCACCGTCTGTTGCTTGCTCGAAAGCAGAAATTCACGCCCCCCGGCTTTGAAACCGCATGGACAGAAAAACGCAGGCGGCGAAGAACATAATGAAAAGCCAGAGAGTGGAGAACGAAAAAAGCGACGCAACATTGCCACGAACAAGGTCTGGAGCCAAATACACCAACAAGAAAGTGGTGATAAAGATAGCTGCCGCAACGGGGAAGCTGCCCCGAAAAAGCAAACGCAACAGCACGGTAAACAAAGCTGCACTGAGAAAGCAAAATAAAGACTCGTTAATGAAGAATATCGAGCCACGAAGACCAATGCTGATTTCGAGATTAAGCAATGGCGTGTCATAGGCTGCCCCAAGACCTAGTAGCCAAACCCAGAGGAAAGGCGACAGGATGCCGCTCAAAATGAGTAGAAGTACTTGTTTAGTCGAAGGTCGGTTCATCATGCCTATCCCATCTTTACTACGATCGTCCGCTGTACTTCAGAAACAGAAGTTCAAGAACTCAGTACAGCCGAATTGCTGCCCTAGGTTTTCTTGTCCAAAAATCTAAAACAAATAGGCAACGAAATTATCCAAGCCAAGATATATGACCACGGTCTAGTCCAAACAATATCGGCCTTTTCCGTTCCAAAAAGAAACATAACTATCAAAAATAGGAACAAGAGCAATGCAAAGACTAGAGCGTTTGCAGCAAAAATCACCTTTATTAGCCAAAGCACCTTTTTCATTTCATTGTTCTTTGTTCAAACGTTTAATGGTATGTCCCTTAATTGGATGACACTCTCGAACGGCTGGTATTGGCCGCGATCTGCCTGATACCCTACGTTTACGCCAACGGCTGCTTCTATCTAAAGCCGACACGATTCGTCTCAAACAAAATTTAAACGCAGAACCTGCGCAACCATCGCAAGAAGTCCACTTAGCAGGATGCAGCCCGACATTGCCAGTTGCATTCTCTCACTTTGGCTTATTTCCATTTTTGCGAATTTTGATGGTTCAACCCACTGAGCAAATGTCCCATATTTGCTCTGCCTGAACGAAGAACGCCATCCAATCACGATAACCAGGATCATTCCTAAAACTAGCAATGATGGCCCAACAAACGTTAGCGATGGGAACGCTGCAACAACAAGCGGAGGGATTAGACTGATCACTACAAAAAGCCACCATAGCCTCATTTTGCTCATCCCAGTTTAAAATTGGAGGACGCTAGTCTATGTTCGTAGTTGGCCGCACTCGGCCTGTTTACCATTGAACACTCCAACGTCTGCCTTGATCCTTAGAGGACATTTAGAGTTCTTCACGCATTGAAAAATATCTCGGCATCTTTTGCTATTTGCTCAAGTTGGCCGAGTTCTGTTACTAACCCTACCTCTACACGCCAAGCTTCGGGAGCGCCTTGCAGTCCGAGCAATGTGATATTAAACGTAACATTACCCAAAGAAGTGCAGGTGGCACTAATCGAAAAATCTTGTTCGATTGAAGCCCAACTGCGCTGACCCTGCCAAGGTTTTTCTAAGTGACCGAGTTCCTGAAATAGATTGTTCAGACCTTGGGCATCTGTATAGGCATAAACGTCCGCAGAAGCAGAAACATCAAAGCCCTTGAGTTCGACATGAAAATAATCATCTTTGTGCGCACTAAATATAAGTTCACGTCTAGACGATGTGGAGTGAATTGAGAACACAAGTAACCTCGAATGATGCTATCAAATAATGCTGTAGAAACTAATTATCAAGAATTGAATGACTATCGCGACCGTCCGCTCCTGGCCGACTTACGCCCTTTGTCCATCATCATACTCAATGAGCGTTACTCTATCCAAAGCAGCCGCACAGTTTGCTACTACTTGTGTAGTAAATACAGCGAGGCAACGCCGAGTAGCACGAAGAACTTGATTGCGAGTTGGCGCAACGACTGCCGCCAGATTTCTCTAGAACCGTCAGGGTTTGACCATCCGCCGGGAGAATCATCGTCGAGCGTAACAAGGTGCCCACCAAACATCCAGACCGCCAAAACTAATGCAGGTATTGTGGCGGTAGAGCCCCAGGCGTGCGCACCAATCAGAAAAGCAACGATAGACAACACCACCGATGCGACGAAGGTGGTAAGGACTATGCGTCTTAAGAGTTGCTCTAAAGTCATCTTGCTTTCTGACTGCTATTGGCCCAGACTGTGTAAAAACGCAAAATCAATGAGGTGCTAGTTTCACCC
>CAYOJU010000352.1:0-2272 GCA_964404355.1 uncultured Sideroxydans sp.
GTTTGGGTTTATGGGTGTCGGGTTTAATGGTTCGGGTTTGGGTTAATGGCTTCGGGTTAGGGTTTAGGGTTTTGGTGTGGTTCGGCCAAGGGAGAGGAAGAGAGGGGGGTCGGCTGGGCCTCTTGTGGCCGGCGGCAGCCAAGGAGAGAGAGGGGAGGGGGCGGCCAAGAAGAGCAAAAGAGAGAGAGAGACTTACAGGAAAAATTGAAGAGGAAACAAGGGAATGAGAAGAGAGAATTCGGCCAAGGAGGGGGGGCGGCTTCAACAGGGAGAGAGAGAGAGAGAGAGGTTATTTTTGGATTGGTTATAATTAGAGTTAGTTATTTTTTTTCTAATTTTCGGATTTGGACTAATGGCAGAATTCTGTCTTTATATTTATCTTCAAAGATTGAATTTCCTAGAATTATTGGTTCGGAATTTGAATAAAATTAAAACATCAAAGTTGTAGGATTTTCTGTTACGGTTCCAACGCAACTGGTCTCAACTTAATCCGAGTTTCCAGTGAGGAGCAGTTATAGAAATAGTCAACGGAGGTCTGAAATTTCGAGACAGCACTGTTTGCTGACTTTGGAATTTTATGGAGAATTCCATGTTCGGAATTTGGATTAGGTTTCTAAACAAAAGTTGTAAATATGGAAGTTAACCTTTCAGGTATTAAATTTCATTTAAATCCGAATTAATATGAGTTCTATGTGATTAAAATACTAACAGCCGTCCGTCTGAAAATAATTTAGCGGAAGTTAAATTTGGAAGGTTATCTAGAGGAATATCTCAAATATAGATTTTTAATTAAAGATTTGATTAGCATTTATTTTCTAACTGTCTGGACAGCTAGGGAAATATTTATTTCAGAAATTTTAGTTGGCTTCTATATTTGATGTTAGTTAATTCATAATTTTCGTTGCGTATTAATATTTGCTAAAAATATATATATATAATAGTAACTAAATTTTTCGGGACGTTACATCCTTCCCCCCTTAAAAAGAATTTTGTCCCCAAAATTCAAACATTAAATTGTTATTACATTACTAATTGTGACAAAATGTTACATTCTAAACATATATAATAATATCTTAAATTTTCGTGATGTTACATCCTTCCCCACTTAAAAAGAATTTTGTCCGCAAAATTCAAAATATAGTATTAAAATAATTTCACTACGCTTCTGCTGCGCCACTCTGATTAAATTATCCAATTAACTCAACATAAAATAAATGGAATCTTGGCAAATAATTTTAATAAAAATAAATGAGGATTTAACCAAAGTCAAGTGAGGTCAAATTAGATATAGATGAATTTGAGAAGATTCACGTCTTCAAAGTCAGACTTTGTTAACTAATCCATTAGTAAGAAATCTGATGGTATGAAAAAAAAATAAAATTTGTTCATTTACTACAAAAATATATTGGTTCAATCTTCTAAGAAAATATATTCGTTATACTTCAAAATATTTTGTGCTGATTCTACCAAAAAGTATAATTTGTTACTAAAGTAATATATATTTGTTACTAAGGTACGCTCGACTTATGTGACTTAGGTCTATGATCTAACGTCGAATCCTATTGTTAACGTTCTCTTAGCGGAAGTTTATTGATATTGTATGTGCTGGCTCTGATACCAACTAAGTTGTCACACCCCCGGACAACCCGCCGCGCATTTATGCGCAAGGCGTTAAGCACATCACATACATCATCAATAAAAACATCCAACAAGCCACTTTATTTAAAAGTAAATGGAGTTCACAAACAAATAGAAAAGGGATAATATGTCAGACATGGCTAGTCAAACAGTCACTGCCATGTCCACACAATATATTGTTCAAACAAAAATAAAATAAACAAATAGTGGCTATCTTAACTACTTCCGCTATTTCCTCACGCGTGGCCTTCCTTCATACCTTCTTCTTCGTTTCCTGGAACCCACATAAAAGTGGAAACGGGTGAGAGATCGAACCATCTCTCAGTGCGGGATTTAGTTCCAGCCCGGTCCTTTTACAAATCAATGCATTTAATTTCCCAAATAAATAAAAAGAAGGTTTTTGGAAATTACCCCCATGTCCCTATCATCTCTAACATGCAATCACTTTAAAATAACCATTTTAATCTCACCCTTTTTAACTCATTTAAAAGGCTTTTGAAATTCCACACTCTGGGAATCATGCCCGTACATGGAAACCCGGCGAATCGTCACGCAAGAACGACCCGTTTATCACACTCTAGATGGGCCATTTCGGGGACCCATCCGGCGAACCGCCGCGAATTTGGCGACCCGT
>CAYOJU010000353.1:0-2253 GCA_964404355.1 uncultured Sideroxydans sp.
TGCTGAAGCGCCTCACCCCGAGCGAAATCGACGCCGTACTGGCGCATGAGCTGGGACACTTCAAGAAACGCCATGTGCTCAAGCGCATCGCCTATACATTTATTCTCAGTCTCGGCTTCCTGTGGCTGCTGGCGCAATTGCTGCACGCCGGGTGGTTTTATGCAGGCCTGGGGGTAACCACCCAATCAACCGCAATCGCGCTGCTGTTGTTTTTCATGGCGCTGCCGGTATTCACCTTCCTGTTGCACCCCATCGCCTCCGCCTATTCGCGCAAGCACGAATTCGAAGCCGACGAATACGCCGCACAGCAAACCGATGCGAACGAATTGGTGAACGCGCTGGTCAAACTTTATCAGGACAATGCCAAGACGCTGACCCCGGATCCTTTGTACGCCAGCTTCTACGAATCGCATCCTCCCGCACCGATACGCATCGCACATTTGCAAAAACTGGGAGCCGCAAAATGAACAAATACCTTTTCCTGCTCATGTTTGTTGCCGGGGCCGCACAGGCTGATCCGTTCGCAGCCGGCAATGCCGACAGCGGCAAGAAACTGTTTGCCAAGTACGAGTGCGACAGCTGTCACAAAGGCAAGGTGGGCGGCGACGGCAGCGCGATCTTCACCCGCCCCGACCGTATCGTACGCAACGTTGACCAACTCATACCGCGCATCAAATTCTGCTCCGGCGCAGTAGGTGCCAATCTCAAGCCACAGGAAGAACTCGATCTTGCAGCACACCTGAACATGACTTATTACCACTTCAAGTAGGAGGCTATCATGGATACTCTCGTTAACCTGACCAGCAAGCAATGCAAACCCTGCGAAGGCGGTACACCGCCGTTGACGCAAGCCGAAGCGAAGAATCTGCTCAAACAGCTCGACAACTGGGAACTGAAAGACAACATCATCAGCAAGACCTTTGCGTTCAAGAACTATTATCAGGTGATTGCCTTCGTCAATGCAGTGGCCTGGATGACGCACCACGAAGACCACCACCCCGACATGACGGTGGGCTACAACAAGTGCCGCATGGAGTACTCCACCCACTCCATCGGAGGCCTGTCCGAAAACGACTTTATCTGCGCCGCGAAAGCGGATGCACTGCTCAAGCCTTGAGCGAGAAATTGCGCGGGCTCATCATCGCCGCCTACGGGCGCCACTATCTGGCGGAACTGTCCGGGGGTGAGATTCTGGAATGTGTACCGCGCGGCAAGAAAAGTGACGTCGCCTGTGGTGACACCGTCGAAATAGAGCGCACCAGCGCCGACCAGGCTGTCATCGACAGCATTGCGCTGCGCTCTACCCTGCTTTACCGCTCCGACGCGTTCAAGCAAAAGATCATCGCGGCGAACGTCACCCAGATCATTGTCGTCGTCGCTACCGAACCCTCGTTCAACGACGAATTGCTGGCGCGCTGCCTGCTCGCCGGGCATGACCAGAAGCTGGACATCATCATCGTGCTGAACAAATGCGACCTGCAGCAGGTTGAAACAGCTCGCGCGCAACTCGCCCCCTACGTCAAGATCGGCTACCGCGTGCTGGAACTCTCGGCCAAGCAGGACGTGACGCCTTTGCTGCCTTATCTGCAAGGCCACACCAGCGTGCTGGTCGGGCAATCCGGCATGGGCAAATCCACCCTCATCAACGCCCTCATACCCGAAGCGCAGGCTGCCACGCGCGAGATTTCGACGGTACTCGATTCTGGCAAACACACCACCACCCACGCCAAGCTGTATCACCTGAACGCCAACAGCCACCTTATCGACTGCCCCGGCGTGCAGTTGTTCGGCCTGCATCATCTGGATTTTGCCGCGATAGAAAGAAGCTTCCCGGAATTCCTGCCCTACCTCGGCCAGTGCCGCTTCGCCAATTGCAGCCACTCACACGAGCCGGATTGTGCGATACGCAAGGCAACGGGGGAAGGAAAGATTGACGAGCGGAGATTGAAGTTGTTTCAGCAGATCACGTCGCACTAGATCAATAGCATTTGTGACCAGGCTGGCGCTGGCAATTATTTGATTCCAGACTGTTCGACTTACTCAGTTTTTCCTTAAGTGCGCCCAAGTCTTCTTTGCGGATTAGCAGACATCGTAGTTACACCGAGAATTTTCACGTTCATTGATCACGCAACCATGTCTGTGACCGACCCAGCAGAGGTATGCCGACATAGCCGCGGATGATCAATTTGTTTCCACCTTCAATGAGCTTCATCGTGCTTCTGTAAATCTTGCCGCTATCAGGGTCGAGAATCC
>CAYOJU010000354.1:0-2248 GCA_964404355.1 uncultured Sideroxydans sp.
GACCAGATCAACGACATCATGGCGGGTCTTCCGCCGCGTCCGCCCAAGCCGACGCCGAGCAGCAAGGCAGCCGAGCCGCCCAAGGATGCAACTCCAACTGCAACGGTAACTGATCAGCCCGCTGAGGGCGTTTAAATACATACGGGGGCTTAGCTTAGCCCCCGTTTTCTTATGCTCAGTTGCGGCAAATTCCATTTCGATCTTGCGCGCCCGCTTGTGATGGGTATCGTCAATGTCACACCCGATTCATTTTCGGACGGTGGGCATCACGCATCGACTGCCGACGCCATTGCGCATGCGCGGCAGCTAGTTTCTGACGGTGTCGACATCCTGGATGTCGGCGGCGAGTCCACGCGTCCCGGCGCCGCTACGGTAAGCACACAAGAAGAACTGGATCGCGTGTTGCCGGTCATCGAAGGCCTGCGCGACATTTCTGTCCCAATCTCAATCGACACATGGAAGCCTGAAGTGATGCGAGCCGCACTGGCGGCAGGTGCAAGCATGGTAAACGATATCAATGCGTTGCAAGAGGAAGGCGCGCTGGCTGCGGTTGTCGGAAGCGGTGCAGCAGTGTGCGTCATGCACAAGCAAGGCGTGCCGCAGACGATGCAACAACAGCCGCATTACACCGATGTCATCACCGAAGTGAGTGCGTTCCTGCGCGATCGCATTTCTGCAGTCGAAGCAGCGGGCATTGCGCGCGACCGCATCGTAATCGATCCGGGTTTTGGTTTTGGCAAGACGCTGGCGCATAATCTAGCCCTGTTGCGCGAACTGGATACAGTTTGCGCTTTGGGTGTACCGGTGCTGGCCGGTTTGTCGCGCAAATCCATGCTGGGTACGATCACCGGACGCGACGTGAATGAGCGTCTGGCAGCGAGCGTGGCGGCGGCTTTGCTGGCCGTACAGCGCGGCGCTGCTATCGTGAGAGTGCATGATGTGCGCGAGACAGTGGATGCACTGAAGATTTTGAATGCGGTAAAAAGGGGCGAACAATGAGCAGAAAATATTTCGGTACCGATGGCGTGCGCGGACGTGTAGGCGTGCATCCCATTACGCCGCAATTCGTGATGAACCTGGGTTATGCGGCAGGCAAGGTGCTGGCAAAAGCCGAACACTCGCAGAATGAACGTCCCGGGGTGCTGATCGGCAAGGACACGCGCATCTCCGGCTACATGCTGGAATCAGCGCTGGAAGCCGGACTCATTGCCGCCGGCATTGATGTCTATCTGGCCGGCCCGATCCCGACACCGGCCGTTGCCTATCTCACGCGAGCGCTACGCTTGCAGGCCGGAGTGGTCATTTCAGCTTCGCACAACCCGTTCGAGGATAACGGTATCAAGTTCTTCTCCGGTAACGGCATGAAGTTGCCGGACGAAGTTGAGACCGCCATCGAGGCCGCGCTGGATGAACCGATGCAGACCAATCCGTCGGAAGGCCTGGGCAAGGCCAAACGTATCGACGATGCCGTCGGGCGTTACATCGAATTCTGCAAGAGCACCTTCCCGGCGGACATGAACCTGCGCGGCGTGAAAATCGTGGTGGATACCGCACACGGTGCGGCTTACCACATCGCGCGCCACGTGTTTCATGAGCTGGGTGCGGACGTGGTGGCCATCGGCGCGCACCCGGACGGCAAGAACATCAATGCCGGTTATGGCGCAACCTCTCCCGCCAATCTGCGCAAGGCCGTGGTCGAGTTCAAGGCGCAAATCGGCATCGCTCTCGACGGCGACGGCGATCGCCTGATCATGGCCGATGCCGAAGGCAAGCTCTACGACGGCGACCAATTGCTCTACATCATTGCCAAGCACCGTCAGGGACTGGGCAAGATGCAAGGCGGCGTGGTCGGCACGCTGATGACCAATCTTGCGTTCGAACACGCCATGCAGAAGCTGGGCATCCCGTTCGCGCGCGCCAAAGTGGGCGACCGCTACGTGATGGAAGTCCTGCAGGAAAAGAAATGGCAACTGGGCGGTGAGAACTCCGGCCACATCATCTGCCTGGACAAACACAGCACCGGCGACGGCATCGTCTCCGCGCTGCAAGTGCTGTGTGCATTGCGCACCAAGCAGCAGACCCTGGCGCAGGCCGCAGCCGACCTGCACATGTACCCGCAGGTACTCATCAACGTGAAAGTCACGGGCAAGGCGGCTGAACTGTTGGAGCAGCCACTGGTAAAATCCGAAGTGGCCAAAGTTGAACGCGTACTGGAAGGCAAAGGCCGCGTGTTGCTGCGTCCGTCCGG
>CAYOJU010000355.1:0-2242 GCA_964404355.1 uncultured Sideroxydans sp.
TGGGCGGCGATATCTACGAGCCGATGGAAGAGAACCCGATGATCGGTTTCCGCGGTGCTGGGCGCTATGTTGCGCCGAACTTCAGCGACTGTTTTGAGCTGGAATGCCGCGCCATGAAGCGTGTGCGTGAAAAACTGGGTTACACCAACGTCGAGTTGATGATTCCGTTCGTGCGTACCGTGCAGGAAGCGCGAGAAGTCGTAGCCTCGCTGGCGAAGCACGGCCTGAAGCGCGGCGACAAGGGACTGCGTCTGATCATGATGTGCGAGATCCCTTCCAACGCACTCTTGGCCGAAGAGTTCCTGCAGCACTTCGACGGCTTCTCCATCGGCTCCAACGACCTCACGCAACTGACGCTGGGTCTGGATCGGGATTCCAGCCTGGTGGCGGACCGTTTCGATGAACGCGATCCTGCCGTCAAGGCGCTGTTGAAGATGGCGATCACGACCTGCAACCGTTTGGATAAATACGTCGGCATTTGCGGACAGGGTCCATCCGATCATTTCGATTTTGCAGAATGGTTGGTGAAGACCGGTATTCAGACGATGTCGCTCAATCCGGACACGGTCGTTGAAACGTGGCGCAAGTTGGCCGAGAAAGGAAATGCCAGGAAGTAAATCCTGGTGACCACGGCAGCCGGATCCAGATGAGCCCGACTGCCGTAACCCCCAACCGGACAAGCAACTTGTCCGGGATCATCAGTAAGCGTTTTCCTGCCCCTCCCCCATCCCACTCTCCCCTTTTGGGGGGAGGGGTCTTTTTTTCAATCATTGGAAATACGCGACTGCATTATTAATTTACCAGAATACTCAAAAGAATTGCCAAAAAATTAGCCACATAGGCCTATTTTTAATGTGGGTTAGTCTCGTGCGATCCCGTTTTTGAGTTGTCCAGCAACGCTCTCATTCCTGCTTTTCCTAGCGCATTTTGATTGCAGTTTGATGACTGCAAGCCCCGTCGTTGCTCAATTGAGACACCCCCGTGAATTTTTTGTTACGCGGCAGGTTTTGAAAATTTCCGCGGCAGAATCCGCTCCGAATTCTCAATAGGGGGAATTTGATGGTTTCCGCCAGCCAGCATGGCTGCGCGGCGCAAACGACATAAACTTAAGGAGTATTAAAGATGCAAAAGAAACTGATCGCGCTGGCTGTGGCTGCTGCTTTTTCCGCACCGGCGTTTGCCGATAACGCCAACGTGGGTTTTTACGGCGCTGCCAACCTGTCTTACGACAGGATCAATAGCGGTACTGCAACTGCCGGCACATCCGGAAACACCTCCGGCCGTATTTCAAGCAACACATCCAAGTTTGGCTTCAAAGGAACTGACGATCTGGGCGATGGCCTGAATGCCGTGTACCAGGTGGAACAAGTTCTTTACATGGACGGCGGTTCCGGAAACACCGCTACCCTGGCGACACGCAACACCTATGGCGGTCTGGCCGGAGGTTTCGGTACGGTTCTGCTCGGTCGTCATGACACACCCTACAAGATCGCTACCCGTAGCCTGGATCTGTTCGGCGACGGCATTGCCGATAACCGCTCCCTGATGGGTGCTACCGGTTCCGCCTATGCGGCTTTTGACGGTCGTCAACCTGACGTTTTGGCCTACATTAGCCCGGCAATCAGCGGTTTCACCGGTGCGATCGGTTACGTGAACCTGAATCAGGCATTGAACGTTGCAGAAAACGTGTCCACCAGCCCCAAGGCAACCGCATTGTCTGTGGCCGGCCTGTTCAACGCAGGTCCGTTCTTTGCGTCCCTGGCCTATGAGACCCACAACCTGGACACAGCCGTGCAAGCCGGTGGCAACAAGGAATCTGCCACCAAGTTCGGGTTCGGCTTCACCCAGGAAATGTTCACGGTTGGCGTGGCTTATGAAAAGACCAAGGACGATTTCGGCGGCACCTCCATCGGCGGCAAAGCAGCCAAAGCCCCGACCTACGACCCGATCACCGGTCTGGTCACTGCTGTGGGTACCGCTGCAACAAACAACGCCAGCACGTTTGGTTCGGACTTCTATGGTCACAGCGCCTACTACGTGGCCGGCAAGCTCAATCTGAGCAGCACCGATGCGATCAAGCTGGCCTATACGCACAAGGGTGCCAACACCGGCGCTGTAAATACCGATGCCAAGCAGATCACCGTGGGCTACGACCATGGCATGAGCAAGCGTACAACCTTGTACGCCTTGTACAGCAAGCTGACCAATGGCACGGCTTCCAACTACGGCTTGTCCAGCAACG
>CAYOJU010000356.1:0-2229 GCA_964404355.1 uncultured Sideroxydans sp.
AGCTGGCGGCGATGCCGAATTTGTTGAGCAGCAGCAGGATCGCTTCGCCTTCGATATATTCGAACGCGATGTTGCTGGTATTGGGCAGGCGATTGCCCGGGTCGCCGGTGACGAAAGCGCTTGGCACTTTGGCCAGGATGCCCGCTTCCAGTTTGTCGCGCAGGCGTTTGACTTCGGTATTCTCGAAGGCCATCGCTTCCAGTGCCATCTCGGCGGCCTTGCCCAAGCCGACAATCGAGGTGCTGTTTTCGGTGCCGGCCCGGCGACCGCGTTCCTGATGACCGCCGCGCAGCAACGGACGGAATCTTGTGCCGCGTTTCAGGTACAAGACGCCGATACCCTTGGGCGCATGCAGCTTGTGGCCGGACACAGACAACATGTCGATCTTTGTATCCTTTAAATTCAGCGGCACCTTACCCACGGCCTGCACCGCGTCGGTATGGAACATCGCACCGGCGGCATTCGCCAGTTCGGCCATCTCGACCACAGGGAAAAACGTGCCGGTCTCGTTGTTCGCCCACATCACCGACACCACTGCGACCTGGTCGGTGAGCAGCTTCTTGTATTCGTTAAGATCAAGACGACCCTTGCCGTCCACCTTGAGCAGATGCACCTTGTAGCCTTCCTTTTCCAGATGCGTGCACAACGTGAGAATGGCCGGATGCTCCACGGTGGTGGTGATGATCTCCTTGCGCTCGGGCTGCGCCTTCAACGCGGAGATGAGCGCGGTGGAATCTGACTCGGTGCCGCAGGAAGTGAAGATGATTTCCGAGTCATGTTCCGCGCCGAGCAACTCCTGCACCTGCATGCGCGCTTTTTTGATGGCGAGGCCCACCTTGTTGCCAAAGCTGTGCATGGACGACGGGTTGCCGAACTGCTCGGTGAAATACGGCAGCATGACTTCCACCACGGCGGGATCGACCCGGGTGGTTGCGTTGTTGTCGAAATAGATGCCTTCCATGTTCAGCTCCTTTTATCTTTTGTCCCCTCTCCCGCAAGCGGGAGAGGGTTAGGGTGAGGGGTGGCGGGTAACATTTACTTTCTTGATTACCCGAAGACCCTCATCCCCGGCCCTTCCCCCGCCTGCGGGGGAAGGGAGTTAATTCATCAGGGATGGCAAGTTGCCCTGCTCAACGCGCCCGCTTTGGTGGGCACGATCTTGATGAACTCTTTCAGCTCTTCCATCAGCTTCTGCTGGATGCCTTGCAGTGTCATGGCTTCCATCTGGCAACCGGCGCAGGCGCCTTTCATGTTGACGAAGATGGTCTTGCCTTCCACGTCCACCAGTTCAATATCGCCGCCGTCGCGCTTCAGTTGCGGACGGATGGAGTCGAGCACGGTTTCGATCTTGCGAATGCGTTGCAGATTGGTCATGCCGACTGGTTTGGCTTCTTCCTTTGCCGGTGTACCGGGCTTGAATGCCTCGCCACGTTCGGTCATCACCTTGACCAGAATCTCTTCGATGCCTTCGTGACAGGACGAACAGCCGCCGCCTGCTTTGGTGTAGTTGGTCACGTCCTGCACCGAGCACAGGTTGTTGGCACGGATGGTGTCTTCGATCAAGACCTCGTCGATAGCGAAACACTTGCACACCATGGCACCTTCTTCGTGATCATCGCTCCATACTTCGCCGCGATAGTTGGCCACGGCAGCGTGCAGCGCTTCGCGCCCCATCACCGAACAGTGCATTTTTTCCGGCGGCAAACCGTCGAGGTAATCGGCGATGTCCTGGTTGCTCACCTTCATCGCTTCATTCAATGTCTTGCCCTTGATCATCTCGGTGAGCGCGGAGGAAGACGCGATGGCCGAGCCGCAACCGAAGGTCTGGAAATGCGCGTCGAGAATGATGTCGGTTTCCGGCTGCACCTTGAGCATCAGGCGCAGCGCGTCGCCGCAGGAAATCGAGCCAACATCGCCCACCCCGTTCGCGTCGGCCAGCACACCGGCATTGCGCGGTTGAAAGAAGTGTTCTTTGACTTTTTCCGAGTAGTCCCACATGGTGTTCTCCTAGTATCCAAAATTGCGCAGCGACCAACCGTACCCCTCGCCCTCTGGGAGAGGGGGAACGGGGGGTGAGCAAGAGGTTTCGCGGAGCATGCTCCGCGCCTTACGAACGGTTTCGGCTCTGCCGAAACGCGCCCTGCAAGGGAGGGAAACGATCATGTTCATGATCGTTATGCCGAGAAAGATGAACCGCACGCACAACTGGCGCTGGCGTTTGGATTTTCG
>CAYOJU010000357.1:0-2222 GCA_964404355.1 uncultured Sideroxydans sp.
TGCCGGCGGTGCCATCCTGCTTGGCGGCACCGAGGATGTTGTCAAAGCTCATCCATGCGGTGCGGCTGGCGAGGTTGAACCAGCTATTGGTCTGGGTGCTCAGTTCCACGCCGGGCAGCTTGAACGCGCCGGTTTGGAGCGTGTTGCCGGGGATGCCAGTCGGCGGCGTGAGCGGCAAGCCCGCCAAGACGGCAATCGCCTGCGGATCGCACGCGAATAAGATCGCGTTGTTGCTCGCGCCGGTGAAGTCCGAGCAGAGGAAGATGCCGTCCCAGCCGAACGCCTTGAAAGCGCCTTCATCCGCATTGATTTGCTGGAAGTAGGTAGGCTGGTTGAGAAGCTTGGCCAGATAGTTGCCATCAATGACCAAGTTTCTCATGTTGAATTTCTGCGCGCGGCCCCACAGGGTGGCCAGCGAGGAGAAACCGAAGTTGGCGGCGGTGATGACGTTTTGGGAGCCGTCAATCGTTTCCGTGAAGTTCGCCAGCGTGATGGGAGCCATCGCCACTTGCAGCAGCTTGGTGCCGTGCTTGGAGGCGTTGATGGTCACGAGGTTTTCCATGCGAAGTCCGTTGTTCAGGTCGGAGTTGCTGATCTGAATGGAGGTTGTGTATTGGTGCGGCGTAATGGTGACCGGAGCCACGACGCTATCGCCGGACTCAAAGTTCGTGGCATCCGTCTGGGTGGTGGAACCGCCGGAGACGAACTTGTGCTGCGCGACCGCGTTGGGCTTGTAGGGATCGGCGCTGAAGTCGCGGTTGAAGGCGCGGAACGGCGCGAGTTTGGGCGTGAGGACCGTGGTGGCGCCATCCGTGAGGAAAGCCGTGACCAACGTGGAGCTGTAGGTGTTGCTGTTGTTCGGCAGGGCACCCGTGCGGAGGACGGCTTGGGCGCGGACATCGTCCTGGCGGAGCGCGTCGGCGATCATGCTGTCCCAATCATTGCGGAGCGCGGTGAAGCGGGCTTTGGCCCCGCCCGTGGTCTTGAGCAGCGGATAGCGTTCCTGCGCCTTGGCCACGATGGTGTCCGCGTGCGACGGCTGGGCCGTGACAAAGACATTGCCGGCGACAGGTTCGGAGGCGGCGATGGCGGAAGCCTTGGCGTCGAGGATGGCAAAGGTGCCTTCCTCATCCTTCAGCGCGGCTTCGAGGTAAATCGGCATCTCGGCCTTGGTGATTTTCTGCGCTTTGACGCATTCGTTGAGGCGCTGGTTGATGAGCTTTTTGGTCAGGGCCAAAACAGCATCGTTGGTGCTGGCTGCGGGTTGAGCCGCCGCCGGAGGGGTGGGTTCGTTCATTTTTGGTGTGGGGTTTGGGGTTGGGTTGGTATTCGCCGGCGGCGTTGGTTGTGCCGGTGAAAGGGTTGAATTAGCCGCAGGCGCAGTGGGCGGGGTGGATGAAACCGCAGATTGAGCTGCGGAGTTGTTTGCCAGGGTGGATACCGGCGCGGGTTGGGTCTGGTTTGGTTCCCGGCGGACTGCGGCCAAAATGGTTTCAGGGATATTTTTGCAACGATCCAGCCACGCCTGGGGCAGCGCGGTGTAGCGGGCTTGTGAATCGTCGGATTTTTCCTCGCCGGTCTCATCGGCCAGACCCCAATCCACGGCGAGCGAGCCGCGTATCCACGTCTCGGCATTCATCGCATCGCGGATCTCGGTTTCGGATTTGCCGGTGTGTTCCTGGTAAATCTCATTGAGCATCTGGTCGTGCTCGCGGAGCATTTTGGCCTGCGCCTCCATGTCGGCGGCATTGCCCTGCGCCCAGCTCCACGCATTGTGAATCATCCAGATGGCAGACTTCGGACTGACGACCTTGCCGGCTGCAAGCGGGAAAACGGAAGCGATTGACAGCGCGTAACCATCAATGTGGCAGGTAATGTCGGCGGCACGCTCTTTGATGGCGTTGTAGATGCCGAGGCCTTCTTTTACTGATCCGCCTTCGGAATTGATGTGGACATGGATGGTTTTTCCTTTTTTGGCAACGGCGAGGGCGTCCCGCACTTCCTTTTCGGTGATGCCGGATTCATCCCACCAGCTCGAGCCGACGGTGCCGGACAAATACAGGTGGGTTTCATCCGATTCATTTCGGATTTCAAGTCGGTTTTCGCCGTCCAATTTCTCAATGCCGAGCGAGGCGGCGGCATCCACGGGCAGTTTCTTGGCGCGGACGATGGGCGAGAACGCAAGCGGCTCGCCTCGGAGTTGGAGTTTGCGGAGATGTTTT
>CAYOJU010000358.1:0-2211 GCA_964404355.1 uncultured Sideroxydans sp.
CGGGTAACGTCTATCGATAACCGGTTTGATCTTGCCGGATTCCAGAAGCTCCTTTAGGTAGAGAAGATCCAACTGGTTGGGTGCCGACGACACCGCGCACATCTTCTGCCTGCCCAGCATGGATATCCAGGGCCCCAGCAGCAGGGCCTGGAACAGTTGGGTTGGTTTGCCTCCGGCCATCACATAAATCCCGTGGGGACTCAGTGCGCGCTTGTAATCGAAGATGGAACGGTTTCCGTTCACCGCAAAAATCAGGTCATATTGCTTCCCGTTGCGGGTGAAATCTTCCTGCGTGTAGTCAATCACATGGTCGGCGCCGAGCGAGCGTGCCAACTCCGCCTTCCCCGAACTGCACACCGCTGTGACCTCTGCCCCGAACATTTTGGCCATCTGCAAAGCAAACGTGCCAACACCACCGGAAGCACCATTGATCAGAACCTTCTGGCCGGGCTGCAACTGCCCCTTGTCGCGCAGGCCATGCAAGGCGGTGAGTGCCGCCAAGGGCACGGCGGCTGCCTCCTCGAAAGATAAATTGGCCGGCTTCAACATCAATTCGCTTTCGCGGGCGCACTTGTATTCGGCAAACCCGCCAAAATTACTATTGGCCATGTCCCCGAACACCTCATCGCCAAGTTTGAACTGCACGGCATTCCTGCCCACCGCCTCAATCCGCCCGGCAATGTCGGCACCGAGTACCTGGAATCTTGTTGGTTTGAAAAGCCCGGTAAACAAACGAGCCAGGAACGGGTCAGCCCGCATCAGACGCCAGTCAGCGGCGTTCACCGATGCCGCATGGATCTTCACCAGAACTTCGTCATCCTCGGGAACAGGTTTGTCCACAACTGTGAGTTGGAGGACATCGGCTGATCCGTACCTGGTGTAGACAATCGCTTTCATGGCGTTCATTAGTTTTCCTTGGAAATTACGCTTGCTCGCTGTAATCGAAAGTTATTGGTGTCGGTTAAATGTTCAGGTATCCCTTCAGTTCCCGAAACAATTGCGATACATGTCTGTTTAGTTCCCTCTAATGAAGGATGAAAGATGTCTTCAATGGCAACGAGACATGCCGGATGTTGTCTTTGAGAAACAATAGGAAACAATAGGGGGCAGGCCACGATTTACCTGGTCTGAGAGAAGAATGTTCGGTGATTCTCGCAATCAAGTGCTATCCCCTTTGCTGAACAAATGTGCTGCTGGCGATGCTTCCCGACAGTGCGGGATACGATTCTTGCGCCAGCCATCCTGTTCTGGGGATTCCGCTGTGAGCCTCACGCCGTGCGTGCGGTGCGATGTGCGACTAGCGGATTTGCAAGTGGGGTGAACTGTAGGGGTATTGAGCGGGAATTGTCAATTGTACTGAAGGGGTTATTCAGGGGTGCTATGGAGGGCGTTCTTGGGACCCTTCGACAAGCTCAGGGCGAGCGGATTAGTGTGCGTTCGTGGGGAATTATCGGTCCACAGGATAGGTAAAAAGATCACTCTTTCTTGTGGTCAACGCGAAGTCCATGCGGGATATGCGATTTAATGATGAGTTTGATGTTGGCGTCGGAACTCATCCACGGTTCACCTGCGTGAGCAGCGAAATACTCGGACACTGTCAAGTAATGAACCACATCGCATAAAGTGAGTTCGCGTGTCACCGGCCATTGCGCGAAACTTTCTTCAGCGCGCTCGAGCACGAGGTTGGCGGCGGTCGAGTTGCATCCATTACGAGCCATGACCAGGAGCTTGAAGTGTTCGCGATTGGACAGGTCGGGATGAACAGCGGAGACGGTGCGATACAGCGAGATCAATTCGTTGCTGGTACGCACAGCATGCTGGCGCTCGCGCCGTGTACGGCTCCATGACTCAACCAATCTTTGAAACCAACCAGGCTGCGGATGCTCATCTTCCAGGCCGAACATGCTTACACAAATGTCGGCGTTCTGCTGGATGTCCGGAGCTTCAAGTGATCCGGCCGCATCCTCATCAGGGGTGTCTGCAGCAGATTGCGACTCAACTGGCGCAGGGACATCAGGAATAGTGATAACAACAGCGCGCAAGGGATCGGCCTCGAAACGTGCTCTGCATGCTTCGCTGCAAAAGAAAAACATGGCACCGCAGTGCACACTGCTATGCGGTGAGGAAGCGCTGACAGGCATGCCGCATATGGGATCAATCAATCCCGGCACTTCTGATTCATGTAGGCCCATTGGTATCTCCAGTGCGCTT
>CAYOJU010000359.1:0-2206 GCA_964404355.1 uncultured Sideroxydans sp.
GCGCGACCGCGTTCCCACACCAGCGACCGGGCATAGCGGCGCAGGCGCGGGATGTGTTCTTCGATCAGGCGGTCGGTCTCGTTCAAGTGACTGCTCCGTTAACTCAGTACGCTGCCGGCATCAGCTTCGGGTCGATCTGGTAGATTTCGTCGACGATCTTGCCGTCGCGGTAGACCAGCACATAACGCACAGCGCTGACTAATTTACCCTTGAACGAGATATTCGCGGTGACGGTGGCACCATTGGGATTGGCGTTTTCTTCCACTTTGCTGATGCTCACTTCAAGCGGGGCAAAATTCTTTGAGAACTTGCTCCAGACCTCGCGGATCTTGTCCTTGCCGGCATAGGCGCCATCCAGCTTGCCGCCCACCCATTGCATGGTAGGGGTGGCGCCATAATCCATCATGACTTGATCGACATTGCCTGCGGCAATCGCCTTGAAATGTGCGGTGGCATCGTCGGCCGGAGCGGCATAAACCAGTGTGGAAAGAGAAAGCAGGGTTGTAACGCAGAATGTACGGATAATTGTGTTCATGTCAGCCTCCTGATATTGGTTGAGTTGGGGAGTGGCACAAATGCAAACACGCCTGCTACCCAATTTATTCCAGGACAGAGAAATTATTTTCCGGAACGCGGGTTCCGGATGCCGTTGGGACTCTGAAATGGGGGCTTCGTTGTCCCCGTCTATTAGACTATACCGTTCAGCGCGGCTCGATCTGCCAAAGGTGCTGCGACACCGAGAACCACGCGCCCAGCCAGCCCAGGTACGCCGAGAATCCCAGCAGCGTGATGCTGTCGGCCAGCGAGAGGTGTTGCAGGCTGAAGTTGCTGGCATAGAGCTGGGTCAGGTTGCCGACCTGGTGATTTAGCAGCAGCAGGCTGATTGCCACCAACAGCCATGCCGCGATGCCGCCCAGCAAACCCTGGGTCAGGCCGAAGTAGAGGAAGGGGCGGCGGATGAAGGCATCGGTTGCGCCGATGAGCTTGGCCACCTCGATTTCTTCGCGGCGCGTGAGGATCTGCAAACGGATGGTGTTGAAGGTGATGGCGATCAGCGCGAAGCTCAACAGCGCGGCAAGAATGGCAACTGCCATGCGCCCGAAATCAATCAGCGCTTCCAGTTTGTGTATCCAGGCCGAGTCGAGTTGCACATGCTCGAAGTGTGGCCAGCTCTTCAGTTCATCGCGCAAGGTTTCCAGCGCCTTTACATTGCCGTCTTTCGGATACACGATAAACGCATCCGGCAACGGATTCTGCGATAGGCCGCCGATGACGTCGGACATGCCTGTGCTTTGCTGCAGTTTTTTCAACGCCGCTTCGCGCGAAACGAATTCGATGCTTTTGATTCCCGCATGTTGTTTCAGTTTCTCGCCGATGTGTTCGATGTCGGCGGCGCCCGTGCCTGCGGTGAGGAATACACTGATCTGCGGCGTACCCGCAATCTTCGATCCGAGTGTTTGCACACTCTTCAGCAAGACATAACCGCCGACCGGCAGACTCAGCGCGATGCCGATGATGAGGATATTGAGCAATGTCGCATTGGGCGTGAGCAGCAGGCGGCGCAGGGTGTAATTGAGCACGCGCAGGTGTTCGATCAGTGTTTTCATGCCTGCAGTTCTCCCTTCTTGAGGTGCAATGCGCGTGCGGGGAACTGGCGCAGGATGCCTTCGTCGTGGGTGGAGATGAGCAGCGTCACGCCGACCTGGTGGAACGATTTGAAGATGTTCATGATCTCGTTCGAATACTCGCTGTCGAGATTGCCGGTGGGTTCATCCGCCAGCAGGATGGTGGGGCGGTTCACGATGGCACGGGCGATGCACAGGCGCTGCTGCTCGCCACCGGAAAGTGCAATGGGATGGGCTTTCTCGCGGTCAAGCAGACCGACCTTGTCTAGCGCGGCACGCACGCGCTTGGCGGATTCGCGATGTTCGAAGCCGCAGATTTGCAACGGCAGCATCACGTTGTCGAAGGCGTTGCGGTCGAACAATAGCTTGTGGTCCTGGAAAATCAATCCGATGTTGCGGCGCAATTGCGGGATGGCGGCGGGCTTGATCGAGCGGATGTTCTGCCCTTTGACCAGTACGCCGCCGCTGCTCGGGCGTTCGATGGCAGCGACGAGTTTGAGCAGCGTGCTTTTGCCCGCACCGGAATGTCCGGTGAGATACACCATCTCGCCCTCGGCCACGTCGAAGCTCAGATTCTTCAG
>CAYOJU010000360.1:0-2202 GCA_964404355.1 uncultured Sideroxydans sp.
CAGTTCCACCATCTGGTGCGTACCGTGCCCGGTAATGGGCTGGTGGTATGCAACGGGCGAGAGGAATCGTTGCAACGCGTGATCAAGCGCGGTTGCTGGACACTTGTGGAGCAGTTCGGCAGCGATGACGGCTGGAACATTGATGCCAAAGAGCAAGTTACGCTCAGAGGCAAGATTCAAGGCACGCTGCAGTGGGATCTGATGGGCGAACACAACCGCATGAACGCGCTGGCCGCATTGGCAGCAGCCCGCCATGCCGGTGTGCCCGTGGCACAGGGACTGGCCGCATTGTCCAAATTCATGAACGTGAAACGCCGCATGGAAGTGCGCGGCACTGTCAACGGTATTACCGTCTATGACGATTTCGCGCACCACCCCACCGCTATTGATACCACCGTGGCCGGTTTGCGCCGAAAAGTTGGCAAGGCGCGCATTCTCGCGGTACTGGAACCGCGCTCCAACACCATGAAGCTGGGTGTAATGAAGAACGCGCTGCCCGGCAGCCTGAAAAATGCCGACCTTGTATTCTGCTATGCCGGAAACCTCGGCTGGGACGCGCGCGATGCGCTGGCGCCGCTGGGCGACAAGGCGGTGGTGAAAGATGACCTGAGCGAATTGATCGAGGCTATCGCCGCCGCTGCCAGGTCAGGCGACCAGATTCTGGTGATGAGCAACGGCGGGTTTGGCGGGATACACGAGAAATTGCTGAAACGGCTTCACTGAAGTGTAGTTTTCTGGTTGTGCTCTTCTACAACGGCATTCAGTCTGGTCAGGCAGGTTACGGTTCTTCTGGATTGTTCCTCAAAACTGCCCGTCAGGATTTCCTGTGCGCGGCTGGTATCCCCGAACTGGTGCGCTTCCACCACTTTGGCCGCATGTTGATGAAATTTGGCGTGTTCTTCCACCAGTTTGAGAAATGCCGGTTGGTCGCCAAACTGGATTCTCCCATCGCTGTGTATCCATTTCCCCAGCATACAAGCGTGATCCACCCCTATTGTGCTTGGCTCAAGACTTTCCTTGGAACGGCCTTCAAGGTAATCGTTAAGACGTCTTTTCCAGGCTGCATGGGCCAGCATGGCGTCGTACATATTGATGACCTGGGTAATTTCTTCCGGTTCGG
Organism: uncultured Sideroxydans sp.; assembly: GCA_964404355.1. Lineage (GTDB taxonomy): Bacteria > Pseudomonadota > Gammaproteobacteria > Burkholderiales > Gallionellaceae > Sideroxyarcus. The sequence continues at coordinate 1,121 of CAYOJU010000360.1, forward strand.
ATTTGGATCCGCCAAATGCAGCAATAATTTTCCCGAACATATCCGTCCTTTCTGAACACAGGACGGAAGAAGATATATCCATGGATTAAACCAGTCTATTACCCGTATGAGCCATACACTGACCCGTTGGAGCCATACGCCGCTTTTCTACTTCACATTGTTTCGATAAACAATTAAAGAATTAGCGGTTACTGCAGAATGTATTCAATTACTTCGGTTGGCGATTCCGAGAAGTGCTGACCCAGGCTGAGCGTCCCTGCTCCGTGCAACACGATTTGCTGGTGACTGACCAGGATAACCTGATTGTCGCTGAAGCAGATAAAGGTGCCGTTTACGCTATGGTCAATCAGCAGGAACTTGCCGTAGCTATATTCAATGCGCGCATGCTGGCGCGAAGCCAGGCTGTTGCAAATTACCATGTCGCAATCATCGCCGCGACCCAGTACGATGCTTTTTCTGGTTTCACTCAGCGTGACAACTTGCTGTTGGTAGCGCAGCACCAACTCGTTCCTGGTTCCTGCCGGTTTGCGGAATGCCGACATGCCGACGCGTGTGCGGGTCATGTCTTCCTCTTCCCAGGCGATCTGGAATACGTCAGTAGCTTCCACTTTGCCATGAAATTCGGTGCGCATGACCGGGCGTGCCTGTATGCGCAATTTCTCGGGAAGCATGTCCACCACTGCTTGGGTGGTCATGATCTGGCGGGCGCGGGTAATGGCGGTAATGCGCGCGGCGATGTTGACCGTATCCCCGTACACGTCGCCCCCTTCAAGAATGGCCTCGCCATAGTGCAGCCCGATACGCACATAAATCGGATGCTCACTGCCGCCGGGGCACTGCTGCTCGATCTTCTGTTGCATTGCTCGGGCCGCTTCGACAGCGGAAGTGACGTCGGGAAAGATGCACATGATCTCGTCGCCGATGGTCTTGACCAGTGTGCCCTGACGAGTTCCCATTTCGCGGGTAAGGATCTCGAGCGTGTGTGTCACCAGCTGCAGGGCCTGTTCATTGCCCAGCTTGTCGTACAGCGCGGTGCTGCCGCTGATATCGGCAAACAGGACGGCGACATTTTGCGGCAGGGC
>CAYOJU010000361.1:0-2197 GCA_964404355.1 uncultured Sideroxydans sp.
GAGCCGGTGATTCACGTCGCTGTTGAGCCAAAGACCAAGGTTGACCAGGAAAAGATGGGCATTGCACTGGGTCGTTTGGCGGCTGAAGATCCTTCGTTCCGTGTACACACCGACGAAGAATCCGGTCAAACCATCATGTCCGGTATGGGTGAGTTGCACCTCGAGATTCTGGTTGATCGCATGAAGCGCGAATTTGGCGTGGAAGCGAACGTGGGTGCGCCGCAAGTAGCTTACCGCGAAGCGATTCGCAAGTCGGTCGAAGTGGAAGGCAAGTATGCCAAACAGACTGGTGGTCGCGGTCAGTACGGTCACGTGTGGATCAAGATGGAGCCGAACGAGACAGGCAAAGGCTTTGAGTTCATCGACGCGATCAAGGGTGGTACCGTTCCGCGCGAGTTCATTCCTGCGGTGGAAAAGGGTTTGCGCGAATCACTTCCAAGCGGCGTTTTGGCCGGTTTCCCGGTGGTGGACGTCAAGGTCACCTTGTTCGACGGTTCCTACCATGATGTGGACTCTAATGAAAATGCCTTTAAGATGGCCGCTTCCATGGCGTTCAAGGATGGTATGCGCAAGGCCAGTCCGGTGCTGCTGGAACCGATGATGGCGGTGGAAGTTGAAACGCCGGAAGACTACACCGGCACGGTGATGGGTGACTTGTCCTCTCGTCGTGGCATGGTGCAGGGCATGGATGACATGGCTGGTGGCAGCAAGAGTGTCAAGGCAGAGGTGCCGCTGTCCGAGATGTTCGGTTACTCGACTTCGTTGCGATCCGCAACTCAGGGTCGTGCGACTTACACCATGGAATTCAAGCACTACACCGAAGCACCTAAGAGCGTCGCTGAAGCAATTATGAGTAGCAAAAAATAACACAGACTAGTCGGAGAGATAAATCATGGCAAAGAGCAAATTTGAACGTACGAAGCCGCACGTAAACGTAGGCACGATTGGCCACGTTGACCACGGCAAGACCACCTTGACCGCGGCGATCACCATGGTCCTGTCGAAGAAATTTGGCGGCGAAGCCAAAGCCTACGACCAGATCGACGCAGCGCCGGAAGAAAAGGCACGCGGTATTACTATTAATACAGCCCACGTCGAATACGAAACAGCCAACCGCCACTACGCGCACGTTGACTGCCCGGGCCACGCCGACTACGTCAAGAACATGATCACCGGCGCAGCCCAAATGGACGGCGCCATCCTCGTTGTATCCGCCGCTGACGGCCCCATGCCCCAGACCCGCGAGCACATCCTGCTGGCCCGTCAGGTAGGTGTACCGTACATCATCGTCTTCCTGAACAAATGCGACATGGTTGACGACGCAGAACTGCTGGAACTGGTCGAAATGGAAGTGCGCGAACTGCTCACCAAATACGACTTCCCCGGCGACGACACCCCCATCATTCACGGCAGCGCCAAACTGGCTGTTGAAGGCGACCAAAGCGAACTGGGCGAACCCTCCATCTTCCGCCTGGCCGAAGCCCTGGATACCTACATCCCGACACCTGAGCGCGCCATCGACGGCGCCTTCCTGATGCCCGTGGAAGACGTATTCTCCATCTCCGGCCGCGGCACAGTTGTCACCGGTCGTATCGAGCGCGGCGTCGTCAAAGTCGGCGAAGAACTCGAGATCGTCGGCATCAAGCCCACCCTCAAGACCACCTGCACCGGCGTCGAAATGTTCCGCAAACTACTCGACCAAGGTCAAGCAGGCGACAACGTCGGCGTACTGCTACGCGGCACCAAGCGCGAAGAAGTCGAACGCGGCCAAGTACTGTGCAAGCCGGGCAGCATCAAGCCCCACACCAAGTTCACCGCCGAGATCTACGTGCTGGGCAAAGACGAAGGCGGCCGTCATACACCGTTCTTCCAGGGCTACCGTCCCCAGTTCTACTTCCGTACAACGGACGTGACCGGCGCGGTTGAACTGCCGGCAGGTACAGAAATGGTGATGCCCGGCGACAACGTCAGCATCACCGTGAACCTGATCAACCCGATCGCGATGGAAGAAGGTCTGCGCTTCGCGATTCGCGAAGGCGGTCGTACCGTCGGCGCGGGTGTGGTTGCCAAGATCATCGAGTAATATATAGGGATGCTGGCGGAGCGAAGCGATTCGCTCCGCCGTCGTCATTTGTAGGTTTATAGGCCAGTAGCTCAATTGGTAGAGTATCGGTCTCCAAAACCGAGGGTTGGGGGT
>CAYOJU010000362.1:0-2195 GCA_964404355.1 uncultured Sideroxydans sp.
ATATCGCTTGCATCAAACAGGCACTGCAAAAGGTTGAACACGATGCCAATAACACGAGCATTCAAACGCGCCCTACTCGGTCTCCTCGCCACCACCTTCTGTCTGACGTGGCTGCCTGCCAACGCGCAGGTTGTCAACCCGGGTGAAGTAGCAACCAAGGCCCCACCTTTAGACAAGTCCATTCGTATATTTCGCGACTGCCCAACCTGCCCTGAGATGGTAATCATTCCCGCGGGGAGATTTAACATGGGCTCACCTGATTCCGAGAATGAACGGGGTGATGACGAAGGCCCCGTGCACCGGGTCAAAATATCCGCTTTCGCTCTGGGCAAAACCGAGATCACCCGCGGTCAGTTTGCGGCATTCGTGAAGGATACAAAATATTCCGTTGAAGGTAATTGTCGCACGCTTGAAGGCAGTAAATTCGAGAAGCGTAACGGACGCAACTGGCGCGATCTCTGTTTCCTGCAAACCAGCCGGCACCCTGCCGCATGCATCAACTGGAACGATGCTCAAGCCTATGCAAAATGGATGTCGCACAAAACAGGCAAACATTACCGTCTGCCGACCGAGGCTGAATGGGAATACGCTGCCCGCGGCCACACCGTCACAGCACGCTACTGGGGAGACAGCCCGGATAAGGCGTGCAAATATGCAAATGTTGCGGACAAGACCGCAAAGGAAAAGATACCCGGCGCACAATCCTGGATGTTGCATAACTGCACGGATGGATTTGCCTTTACCGCTCCGGCAGGTCGTTTCAAGGCCAATTCATTCGGGCTGAAAGACATGCTGGGAAACGTATGGGAATGGACTGAGGACAGTTTTCACGTCAGCTATAAAGAAGCCCCGGCAGATGGCAAGGCCTGGGAGGGAGATGGTAAACAACGCGTGATTCGCGGCGGTTCGTGGAATAGTGGCCCCAACCATGTGCGTGCAGCCAAACGAGGCCGAGACACTCCTACGCGCCGCCTCAGCAATATTGGCTTTCGCATGGCCAGAACGCTGCCGTAGCAGAACTGCAGTTGGCACGGACTTCCCCCGTTGCTTCCGGAAAGAATATGTCCGGCTGTTAAATTCAGTTTTTCAGGAATGCCAACAAGTCGGCATTGAGTTGTTCTTTGTGCGTTTCCGCAAGACCGTGAGGAGCGCCCGCATATATTTTGAGACTCGCCCCCTTTATCAACTTTGAAGAACGCATCGCGGCGGCACCTATCGGCACGATCTGGTCATCGTCGCCGTGAATGATCAGTGTAGGCACATCGAATTTCTTCAGGTCTTCAGTGAAGTCGGTTTCGGAAAATGCCTTGATGCAATCAAACGTATTTTTGTGGCCGGCCATGACACCCTGGTGCCAGAACGTGTCGATCATGCCCTGCGAGACCTTGGCGCCGGGCCGGTTGGCGCCAAAGAACGGGCCGCTGGCTATATCTTTGTAAAGCTGCGAGCGATCCGCGCTTGTTCCATTCCTTATCTCGTCGAACTTTTCAATCGGCAAGCCACCAGGATTCGCGGCAGTTTTCAACATTAGCGGAGGAACGGCGGAGATCAATGCTGCTTTGGCCAATCGTTTCGTGCCGTGCCGACCGATGTAGCGGGCGATTTCGCCTCCACCCGCTGAAAATCCGATGAGAACAACATTTTTCAGATCGAGCTTTTCGATCAGTTCAGCAAGATCGTTGGCATAAGTATCCATGTCGTTGCCATTCCAGGGCTGGCTCGACCGGCCATGACCACGACGATCATAGGCAATGCAGCGATAACCATGGGATGCAAGAAACATCATCTGCGCTTCCCAGCTATCTGAATTTAGCGGCCAGCCATGACTGAACACGACAGGCTGTCCTGCTCCCCAGTCCTTGTAGTAAATCTGTGTGCCATCCCTGGTTGTGATTGTGCTCATGATTGGCTCCTTGATAAATGATGATAAGAAATTCCCGTATGGACTGTGCATCAGGAACAATCTCTGTTCCGTTCTGTAACGCACAGAGCGTTGCGTCGCCTGCTGACAAGCTATGCAACGCAAGATGGCTATTCCGCCAATCGTATTAATCAAAGGAGATTTACATGAGCAAAAATATCCTGGATACACATCCAGCAACCACATGCACCGGGCAAGACGAAATGCTGTCGCGTCGCGAGGTATTACGCGCAGTGCTGGTGGCAGGCTGCAGCCTGTTTGTGCCGGTCGCGAT
>CAYOJU010000363.1:0-2195 GCA_964404355.1 uncultured Sideroxydans sp.
CTCTGCTTCACCACAGTTTCTTCGAACAAACCAAGCCGATGTTGAACAGGTTTGTGTATTAATTGCCTTGAAATTATCTGATATTTATATCCTAAAACTGGCTCGTGAACGTACTTACCTTCTGCAAGTATCCGCATCCTGACTGTGTGATATGGTTCGGGCTGCCTTTGAGCATCAGACCGGCAGCGATTGTAAAGGCTGTGCCAAAGAACAGTTATGTTACGTGAAGCAAATAATGTTTCTGCATTGAATTGTAAGAGATATACTTCTTCGCTCATATGAGCCGAAATTATGTAAATTTTCAAACCATTGTAGATTTGACGTACTAAAGTTACAAACAAAGTAACGAACAACACCAAAACAACAGCGTCAGCCTTATTTCACTTTTGCTTTTGTAGGTATGGGATAGAGCGGATGGGCTGCTGATGGCTGCGCGCCCCGCAGGGAGAGGAAGGAGCATGTTTAATTTCCTGATGTCGGACGTAGAAAGCGACTGACGGGCGCAGGGCATGCAGGGGGGAGCGCACTGAGTGCATCCGAAGGCTGCGCGACCTATTGCAAGGATGCATTACGGTCGACCGAAAAAACTTAAGATGGTGTACGGAAATGTCCGCAATTAACGGGCAGCCGGCAACGGGACACGGAACGGCCTGCATAGGCTGTTCAGGCCGTGAAGTGCCAGCCTGCCTATGCCCCAGAGAGGGCGCAAAGCAAGTAAAGGAGGGAAGTGTTTTTTCCTTAAGTCGGTGCCAGAACGCAGTGGAGGCAAATAGACTAGGAAAAACACTGTACGGGAATGAGCGTAGGTTTTTACTTCCATAAAGAAAAATAAAGGAAGGAAAAACCGCAGACGAATACATTATGAGCAAAACGTTTGATTTCGCAAGCAGCAGGAAAGCAGCACAACGCAAGCCAAGCGAGGCTTTGCGAGCGCGGCAGTGTAGTGATGCAAAACATTACCATTATCTCGAGTGAAATTTAATTTATTCCAATATCTAGTTACTCCCTGACTCTTAATTCTTTTTTCCAACATCCTAGCTGTTTTCATATCAGGAAATTCTCTCAGGTATTTTATTACTAATGGTAATTTATATTTTGTGGATTTACTTTTTCCTGACTGATGTTGAATAATTCTCTTAACTAATTTACTCGTTATCCCACAGTAGTGTGTTCCATCTTTTAAACCAAGGATATACAGATATGCCATGTTATGGATATTGTAATCTTTGATTTGTATAATTAGAAAAACTTCCAGTAGTAGAATCCCATAGGGCTGCTCTTATTTGTAACCATTCCCCTTCCGCTGGTAATCTACCGTATACTTCAGTGTAATAACTGGTAAAATCAAAATGACCCACTGCTGTGGTTGCTGTACGCATTAAAGTTAATTTTTGATTAGCTGAAATTTGAGAACCAGTTAAAGGGCGGGACGCTAGAAGAATAACTACGTTATTTGAAAGATTGATTTCAAAATTAAATGTAGCCCATAATAAATCCATGGTATTATCTAGCGTGAGGATTTGAAGTGGTTGAGGAAGTGGAGCAAAAATCGGAATTGATAATAAATAAGGTGACATAATACTACTTACATCCTGTAATGAATAACGGATTGAATTAATTCTTATAAATAATTGATGTCCATTAATATTCAACGTTGGATTTCTTTTTTGCTTGAGATTTAAGTACCTAGAATAATTCTCCCATGAATTACGTGTTGCATCATCTAAACTCTTCCAATCATTTTGCAACTGTGCTATTCCTGTCCTTTGGAAATTACTCCGAGCTGTGTTACTATTTATTTTCCCTGCCTGATTCCTTATTATTAATCCTGATTGATTGCGTTGAAATACTGAACCATTTAACTTCCCGCTGATGTTACTTATCAGACCTGATAATTCCACTCTTGCCATATATATAAATATTATTCGTTGCTTAATCGTTGCTCAATCATTGCTCGATGGTTCTACTATTATTGAATTATTATTCTGATATTCTAGCTGGAAAATCTCTTTTAAATAGCTGATTATAGATGGTCTTTTCATCTATTTTTTGTCTGTTGTGTGTTTTTGATTTGTGTGCTCTTACTATATAAACTATCGTGTGCATTATGAAATTGAGTTGTGCCAGTGCTGGCAAAGCAATGATGAAGTAATATTAGACGAAAGCCTAATTGATTGAAGACAGATAAAGAAATT
>CAYOJU010000364.1:0-2183 GCA_964404355.1 uncultured Sideroxydans sp.
GACCTCATCAAAACCGACACCAAACTGGGCGAAGGCGCCGAAGCACAAGCCGGACAAACCGTGATCGTGCATTACACCGGCTGGCTCTTCGACGAGAGCGCACCCGAGAGCAAGGGCAAAAAGTTCGACAGCTCGCTTGATCGCAACGATCCGTTCGACTTCCCACTCGGTGGCGGCCGAGTCATCAAGGGCTGGGATCAAGGCGTACAAGGCATGAAAGAAGGAGGCGAGCGCACACTGGTGATCCCGCCGGAGATGGGCTATGGCCCCCGCGGCGCAGGCGGCGCAATTCCGCCGAACGCGACGCTGGTGTTCGACGTGAAGCTGCTCAAGGTGATCAAGACCGACATGGTCGATACCAAACTGGGCGAGGGCGCGGAAGCGCATGCCGGGCAGACCGTAACCGTGCACTACACCGGCTGGCTGTTCGACAAGAACGCGCCGGAAAACAAAGGCACCAAGTTCGACAGCTCGCGCGACCGCGACGAGCCGTTCGATTTCCCGCTCGGCATGGGCCATGTGATCACGGGCTGGGACGAAGGCGTGCAGGGCATGAAGGTGGGCGGTCAGCGCACGCTGGTAATTCCGCCGGAAATGGGCTACGGCAAGCGCGGCGCGGGCGGCGTGATTCCGCCGAATGCAACGCTGCTTTTCGAAGTCGAATTACTGGAAATTAATTGAGTCAACGGAGGAATCTAATGAAACGCATCGCATTATCGACACTCGCCTTGTTATTTTCGTTTGGTGTTATTTCAACTGGCGCCTGCGCGGAACCGAGCGGTCCAGTGACCGAACTCATCAAGACCGACGTCAAGGTGGGCACAGGTGCCGAAGCCAAGGCAGGACAGTACGTGTCTGTGCATTACACCGGCTGGCTGTATGACGCAGCCGCGCCCGGTCACAAGGGCAGCAAGTTCGACAGCTCGCGCGACCGCGGCACGCCGTTCAATTTCCCTCTCGGCGCGGGTCGTGTCATCCAGGGCTGGGATCAAGGGGTGCAAGGGATGAAGGTGGGCGGACAGCGCACATTGGTAATTCCCGCGAACCTTGGCTACGGTGCACGCGGGGCGGGCGGCGTGATTCCGCCGAATGCGACACTCTTGTTTGATGTTGAATTGCTGGGTGTGAATTAAGCACTTCGCAATCAAGCAATGAATCTGATCTCCAACCCGCTGCTGGTCACGGCACTGATGCTCGCCGTGTCCAACCTGTTCATGACCTTCGCGTGGTACGGGCACCTGAAGAATTTTGCCTCATCTCCGTGGTATGTGGCGGCGCTGGCGAGTTGGGGCATTGCGCTGTTCGAGTACCTGATCCAGGTGCCCGCCAACCGCATCGGTTACACCCAGCTCGATCTGGGACAATTGAAAATATTGCAGGAAGTTATCACGCTGTCGGTCTTCGTGCCGTTCGCGGTGCTATATATGGACCAGCCGTTGAAGATAGATTATCTGTATGCGGCGCTGTGCCTGATGGGTGCCGTTTTCTTCATGTTTAGGGCATAGATGCAATGAGCAAACCAAAACACATCCACATCCTCGGCATCTGCGGCACCTTCATGGGTGGTATCGCGGCCATTGCCAAACAGTCCGGCTACCGCGTCACCGGCTGCGACGCCAACGTCTATCCACCGATGAGCACGCAGCTGGAAGCGCAGGGCATCGAACTTATTGAAGGTTTTGGCGTGGAGCAGTTGGAACTCAAGCCGGATGTATTCGTAATTGGCAACGTGGTATCGCGCGGCAATCCACTAATGGAGGAGATACTCAACCGCAACCTGCCCTACGCCTCCGGCCCGCAATGGCTGGCGGATACGCTGCTGCGCGACAAGTGGGTGCTGGGTGTGGCGGGCACGCACGGCAAGACCACGACCTCGTCCATGCTGGCGTGGATATTGGAACATGCGGGGTTGAATCCCGGTTTCCTGATCGGTGGCGTGCCGCAGAACTTCGGCATTTCAGCACGCATCACCGACTCTGCATTCTTTGTGATCGAGGCAGACGAATACGACACCGCCTTCTTCGACAAGCGTTCCAAGTTCGTGCATTACCATCCGCGCACGACAGTCCTGAACAACCTTGAATTCGATCACGCCGATATTTTTCCCGATCTTGCAGCCATCGAGACTCAGTTCCACCATCTGGTGCGTACCGTGCCCGGTAATGGGCTGGTGGTATGCAACG
>CAYOJU010000365.1:0-2182 GCA_964404355.1 uncultured Sideroxydans sp.
TCTCAACCACGTTGTTTCAAACCAAGAAAGAAAACAACGGTTTGGGTCTTTGTGTATCCACTATGGATTTGACAAGTTGAAAGTGAAAGTTTTGATGCTTAGATAGCAAGGAATGAAACAAAAAATTTATTCGACTCAAAACAAACGATCTAGTTATTGTAAGTGCAAGAAACAATCTTAATTAGCCTAATGAAGAAAAGAAAACATAATACCTTGGATTTGATCTCCAAATCAAATCAAGAAGGGTTGTCTTGCTTAGCAACTTCTTATTCCCTTTCTCCTTCAATGGTGGTTGTGCTTTAGCCCCTCAAATGACGAGCCTCCTTAGGTATCCACCGAGAGATTAAAGAAATACTTGTATCTCTAAGGCTAGTAAGAGATTAACAAGTAGAACCTTAATCCTAGTTTAACCCTCTTGTTAACTTCTGAAAAATACTTAGAGGATTTCTAGATCTCAACACATGAGAGAAAAATGAGAGAGAGGAGAAAAGAGCAAATTTCGGCCAAGATATAATTCACAGAATTTCTGAACTATTGGTACTAAATCTTGGACAGATTTTTATAGGTAACTCCAAACGACTTGAAATCTTCACCGTTGGATTCTAGACTCCAAGGGCTACAGATTACATAGGTAGTACGTCCAAAATTATTAGTATTTGCCCTTTCAAATTCCAGTTCAAAGTTACCTAAAAAATCTGTCCAGAAATTTCTTTCCTCTTTAATGAGATTGATTATATTTAATGACATATTTAAATATCCCTTAAATCATGCCATCACTAATCAATTCTCTCCAGCATATATTTGGGCTTTGGGCTTAAAAAAATACTAATCATATTAATATTTAATTAAGTCCACAATCCCATACATTAAAAGGCCAACATATAAATTAATATTCTATGTTAATTTATATGCATCTCTCATGTGTAAAAGGTCATTTAAAATATGTCACACATACTTTAAATATTACTAGGATTATTTTATAACATCTTCATGTCATAAAATTGTTCATATATTAATAACATATAATTTGTACAAATTAATTATAACTTCTTATAATTAACATAGCACATATTATATACATATCACATATGCTTTATTAATATATTTTCTTTTAATCTTTCATATGGTGTGACCCTATGGGATCCCATCATTATGGCAATGGAATTAAACATTTTAATTCCATAAATCAATTATACAACTAGCCATGGTATATTGATTACCCAGATGATGTGGATGAAAAAGCACAATGCAGAATCACGATCCCTGTAACATTAAAATGTTGTTGTGTCAATTCCTTGTCACATGATATCCAAATAATTGTAAGGTAGGAATGTGTCATCCTTACCAATTATTCTTTCTTGATTTCCTAAAGTTTAATTATGATATGATTATCATATATAATCATATTGCATGCACATAATATAAACTTTATCAAGGGGCCCAGAGATATCATCGCTTATATTAACATATAAGGGACAATGGTTTCTTGATACGTATCGTTCTTCCGCATAAGTTATATGCACTGCAGTAACTGCCTATATAACTCCTGGTTAAAGAGAGCGTTGGACAGTACCAACAATACACATTCCTTATGTAAGAAAAATAAATATCTCAACCAAATAATTCTAGACACAATGAAATATCAATGACACAGAACACAATCCATATGACATTTCATTCTTGGGTCTGTCCAGTGCCATATATCTCCATGTATGCACATGTGTGATTAGATCGATAACTCCTTATCGTATAACCTGTAGAACATGGCCATCATCTAATCACTACACTTATCTTATATGGTCAACCAGTGTACCTTGCTGATTGCCAAGATAAGGGACATTTAAGAGTAAACAAATTTATTCATTGTGAAGTTCTACAATTTAAGTCATCAACTCAAATGATCCACTAATATGAATACTCAAGGTACAAAATGATAAAATCATTCACTAATAAACTAAACATATCATAGATATGATCTGGGTCTAGGACACCAACACTAACATATATATGTATAATAAGCTGGCAGCTGGATTGGATTAAAACGTCCTCTTTAATTAGGAGCTCGCTTGACTTGCTAATTTTATTTTTGCCGTAATCCAATTAGAGAGCCAGCTACACCGACAAGCATGCCAGTATTTGTCACAGATAACCCTGTGACCTTCTATTCATCTAGATTAGATGC
>CAYOJU010000366.1:0-2180 GCA_964404355.1 uncultured Sideroxydans sp.
ACCGCATCACCCATTCCATCTTCACTTTATCCCGAAATTAAATTCGAGCCTGGCCTCTTTCCCTCGTCAAAACTCCAAATTACTTTCCACAACTATTGCTCATTACCGAACAGGCTGCAGCAGCAGGAATAAGAAGTGCTTTCAACATGTCGTTTTTGACTTCATCTGACTTGGACGCTGCCAAGAATAGATGGTCAATATCATCGTACAGAATGGTTTCTCCGCCTTGTAAACAGAGACCCCATTCATCTTGCTTGGTTACCAAAACAAAATTGGATATTTCTTGGTGAATACACCGCTTCCCTTTAAGACAATATTCGACGGTATGTCCAACCAATTCTGTTTTCTTCATTTGTTCCGGGGAGGTCAGCATGTACATTAGATGCTTAGAGGTTCCGGCACAGGACGTGAGAACAAATACGCTCAAGAAAAATGCCAATGGTGTCTGTCGCATCATTTTCTCATTTCATTGCTTGCACTGCTGCTAACCCACTGGGGCCGCCCAGCGACCGGAGGGAGCGAACTTGAGCGTAGGGTTAGGCCTCATATCACGCACTACGTGAATGGCGTGTCACGTATTTACGAAGCACACCATCCATTCGTGATTGCCAACCTTCACCGGTTGACTTGAAGTAGGCAACAACCTCTGGGCTATAACGCACCGAGACAAGCAGCTTCTTGTTTTCAGACTTCGGACGACCACGCAGGGCTCGGATTGGCACCATGGCTTTCAATTGCTTTGGCGTAAGCGGTTGTGCGTCAGGATCACTTTTAGCTGCAGCAGTAATGGCCTTATCCTCTTCCGCAGTGGGCATGCGGATAGTTGGGCGCTTAGAGATTTTCGACATAGCATTTCACCTCGCGACGATTGGCGCGGCGCAGGCTGATGACCCTTCGCACTTCGCCTCGGTTTACAAATGCCACGTAGTACAGAACTTCGGTTTTTGGTGCGAGTGCGATCATCCTCGTCTCGCCATACTCGAACCGTTCATCAACCCACACCAGCGCGGCTTCCCAGTCGAGGTCGACTGCCATAGACAGAGACACACCGTGCTTCGCATGGTTTGCTGCGTCCTTGGCGGGATCGAACTCGATTTTCATATCTTTACTGTAGCTACAATAAATGAGATTGTCAAACGAGCCGCGTGGCGATTTTTGATGGGGTCTAACGTGAAGGTAAGGGGCTGCGCTTTAGCGCAGTCCCAGCCCGAAGGGCGGCCTCATTTGCAGATAGAACTGTGCGATCAGCTTGGCATCCGCTTTGTCAGTCTTGGCGCGCTTCAACTGTGCGCCACTAAAACTCTTGATCTGTGCCGGATTGACCACACTCACCTCGATACCCTGGTCATACAGATAAGTTGCCAGTGCCTCGCCATAACAACCCGTGGCCTCCATGCAGGCTGCCACGCTGGTGATGCCTTGTTTCAGCAGCCAACTCGTCAGCGTCTCAAAGCCGTCCGGTGCGTTCTCGAAGATATGGGTCTTTTTGACTTTACCCGCAACCATCAGGGCGACATCAAACTTTGCCTTGGAAATATCGATTCCCAGAATTCCATTGTTCAAGTCAGTCATTGCCATCTCCTTCCAAGCAAACCAAAGGAAACACTCCAGGCGGAAACAACACCCCGATTCAGATCAACCTTGTGAATGCAGGATCATGGTGAAAACCCGTCCTAAGATACCGTTCGATCTTGATGAATACAGGATGGGAGAAGGTCACCAATCTTAGCTACAGGCTCAATGGCCATAGGGGCACGCCCGGCATCCCTTCTCCCTGCTCTTTCGCGCCAGAGCAATTTAGCTCATTTCTGAGCTGGAGGTAAGATACAAGGGGCGCGCCGCAGGCGCGTCCCAGCGACTGGAGGGAGCGAACTTGAGCGCTGGGTTAGGTGTGACCACGAGGCAACTCACTTGGATTTGCCTCGTGGGTTGAGGAAGCCACCCTGCGCGCGATCCTCGACCTCGGCGACTACGCCGTTGATAACAAGCGCGGCAGCAACAATTGCCGCACCACCCCAAAACGGCATACCAGACAACCAGCCAAGCAAAGCGCCGCCCAAGGCACACAAGGCGAGCCACAAGGCGAATAACTTGAGATTGATTTTCGCTAGTTTCATCAGAACACCTAACGTAAAGTTAAGGGGCGCGCTTTAGCGCGTCCCGCTTGAACGACGGGTTGG
>CAYOJU010000367.1:0-2175 GCA_964404355.1 uncultured Sideroxydans sp.
ATGTCTAAATAAGATACATTCCTACAGATCCTAAAAATGTCAACATGAGTTCTTAGAATACAATAAAAATGTCTAAATAAGATACATTCCTACAGATCCTAAAAATGTCAACATGAGTTCTTAAAATACAATAAAAATGTCTAAATAAGATACATTAATGCATGTCGTAAACTTAGAAATCCCTAAATCCTTCGAGTTTATCGTGTCGCTGCACCTGTTACAAAATGAGTACAACTTAGTTCAAATAAAATGGTAATTATGCAAATGAATTATCTTTTGAATTTTTATACCCGAATGTCTTGCTGTAGTTGACTCTTAATTTAGCCTCCTGGCAGGGGCCTCCATTTTGTCCATAGTCATTATTCTTCGCTGGTGTTTTCTCCTACCCTTATTTACTTTATCTGGATCTGGCCTTATAATGGGCCCATTATACAATGGCCAATCCCGTTTATTTCCAAATCCAGCGAAATGACCAGACCAAGTGTTTATATAATTTTGTAAGCTGTAATATGGGTTAACATATACGTTAGGATTTATCCTCCTTACGAAGCAAACTGCAAGAACATGGTTACATGGGATTCCTGTTAATTGAGGTCTCTGACACACACATGTAGGCATTCCTTCTGGAGGGAAGGTAACAGCGTACTTCATTTCGCCCCGAACACCCTTCAATTAAAAAATAATATTTACATCAAATGTATTACGTGAAAGTAAATAATTAGATTTATCGAATTATTGACTTACTGTCTCGAGAATTCCATTTGTATCAATAACCTCATAGTCGTTATGGCCATAATACATCGATCTTACAAGATGTTTCCTTGCTTTCTCATTACGACGATGTAAAATCAGTGTAATGTTCATCGAAAAATCCAATCCCGTTGCCTCCCATCCAACCGCGGCCTCCCGCCTATTTACAAACCAGTCGACGCACTTATAATAGGTCTTCTCAACTATTGCACTCACAGGTAGTTGCCTGGCAATCCTAAATACACTGTTTAGTACCTCAGAGCCATTACTTGTCATTATACCCCATCGATTGAGGAATCCATCATGCACTTGTGTCCACTTATGCAGAGCCAAAGGCTCTGCATCAGAATTGCGGAGACGTTTACCAAATTTCATAATGTAGTCATGTACGGCTGCATCTCTTTGCCTAATCATATCCATCCCCTCTTCAAATCTCCAGATTTTTTTCTTCGCAACATATTTCTTGAATACCTTTTTGATCCACTTTTGAGGGTATTTTTTCCAAATATTTTCACAAATATGCTGTGAACATAGTCGGTGGACAGCTTCACCATTTTCCTCACACCATCCCAGATTAGGAGCCTCAAACACCCCTCGTATACCAAGGTGCTGGTCCGAAATAACACATATTTTTCCTGGCCCGACAACATTGATACGCAACCAATTCATAAACCAACCCCAATTTTCTATAGACTCTTTTTCACAAATTGCAAATGCAAGTGGCAATAGTTGTTGCTCTGCATCGTAAGCACAAGCCATAAAAAGTTTACCCTTGTATCTTCCAGATAAGAACCCGGCATCAACACTGATAACGGGTCGAAGATGAGGCCATGCTTCAATGCATGGCCCAAATGCCCATGCAACCCGGTTGAAAATATTGACACCCCACTTGGTTGATGGTTCATGTTCTATTAGGTACTGTGTACCTGGATTAGATGCTTTGATGGCACCCAACAACGATGGCAGCACCTCGTAGGACTTCTCCCAGCTCCCAAACAAGTCCGCAATTGCAAGTTCCTTACCTCTCCACAACTTGTTATACGAGGGCACTACTGTCCCAAATTTAACTTTCACCAGATGCTTGACCATTTTAATGCTTAACTCCAGATCATCATTCAAAGCCGGTTTAATAACATCAGCAATTACTCTGGCAGTCATTTGATGACTATCCAACCTTTCAGCACTTCCCAAACATGTGTGGATAAACGGGTTGGTGGAAATTGTCCATGCACCTGTTGGTACTACAATTGCATACAATTTCCATTTGCATTTAGAAGATTTACATTTAACTCTGTACTTAGTTTTGCTGCTGTTTAGCACTTCCAACTCTGTGTTGCTTTTTAGGTGAAACTTGGCAAGTTTTGATATTAGTTTGGCTTTAGATTCAAACATTTGACCTTCAGCAAATTTTTCATCTAACCTGGG
>CAYOJU010000368.1:0-2173 GCA_964404355.1 uncultured Sideroxydans sp.
CTTCAGGCGCAGGTCGTTGACCGAGTCGGCATTCTTGAGGGCCTCTTCGTAGCTGATGGCGCCGGATTCGTGCAGGTCGAACAGTGCCTGGTCGAAGGTTTGCATGCCAAGTTCGCGCGAGTGGGACATGACTTCCTTGATCTCGTGTACCTGTCCTTTGAAAATAAGGTCCGAGATCAACGGCGAGGCAAGCAGGATTTCAAAGGCGGCAGCGCGGCCCTTGCCATCGCGCTTGGGAATCAGGCGTTGCGAGATGAGCGATTTGATATTCAGCGACAGGTCCATCAGCAACTGTTCGCGACGTTCTTCCGGGAAAAAGTTGATGATGCGGTCCAGTGCCTGGTTGGCGCTGTTGGCGTGCAGCGTGGCCATGCACAGGTGACCGGTTTCGGCGAAGGCAACGGCATATTCCATGGTCTCGCGGTCGCGGATTTCGCCGATCAAAATCACGTCCGGCGCCTGGCGCAAGGTGTTCTTTAGTGCGGCGTGCCAGTTGTCGGTATCCACGCCGACTTCGCGGTGGGTGATGATGCACTTGTCATGATCGTGCACATATTCCACCGGGTCTTCGATGGTGATGATGTGGCCGAAGCTGTTGCGGTTGCGGTGGCCCAGCATGGCGGCCAGCGAGGTGGATTTGCCGGAACCGGTACCGCCGACCAGAATCACCAGACCGCGTTTGGACATGACGATATCTTTCAAAACCGGCGGCAGTCCCAGCTCTTCAAAGGATGGAATCTTGGTGGTGATGGTACGCAGCACCATGCCGACGCGCTGCTGCTGCATGAATACGTTGACGCGGAAGCGTCCGATGCTGGGCGGGCTGATGGCGAAATTGCACTCGTGGGTGGATTCGAACTCGGCTGCCTGACGGTCATTCATGATGCTGCGCGCCAGTTCCTGCGTGTGCGCCGAGGTCAGCGCCTGGCTGGAAACCGGCGTCATCTTGCCGTCGATCTTGAAGGCGGGCGGGAAGCCGGAGGTGATGAACAGGTCGGACGCCTTCTGCGAAACCATCCCGCGTAACAGGTTGTGGACTAGTTCGGTGGCCTGGTCTCTTTCCATGATGTTCTCCTAAAGCAGATGCGTTTCTTGTCTTGTTGAATGGGGATTTATGCCGGGAAGAGATCCTTGTTCACTGCCTTGCCGCGCGCCTCGGAAGAAGCCACCATGTTGCGCTTCACCAGTTCGCTCAGGCATTGATCCAGCGTCTGCATGCCGATGTTGCCGCCAGTCTGGATGGCGGAATACATCTGTGGCACCTTGGCTTCGCGGATCAGGTTGCGGATCGCCGGGGTACAAATCATGATCTCGTGCGCCGCCACGCGACCTGTGCCGTCCTTGGTCTTGAGCAGCGTTTGCGAGATAACCGCGCGCAGCGATTCGGACAGCATTGCGCGCACCATTTCCTTTTCGTCGGCCGGGAACACGTCGATGATACGGTCGATCGTTTTGGCGGCGGAACTGGTATGCAGCGTGCCGAATACCAGGTGGCCGGTTTCCGCGGCGGTCATCGCCAGGCGGATGGTTTCCAGATCGCGCATTTCGCCCACCAGGATCACGTCGGGGTCTTCACGCAGTGCCGAACGCAGGGCGTTGTTGAACGACAGCGTATGCGGGCCGACTTCGCGCTGGTTGATCAGGGATTTCTTGGATTCGTGCACGAATTCGATGGGGTCTTCCACCGTCAGGATGTGGCCCATCTCGTTCTCGTTGACATGGTTCACCATCGCCGCCAGCGTGGTCGATTTACCGGAACCGGTCGGTCCGGTCACCAACACCAAGCCACGCGGGAATTCGGAAATGTCCTTGAATATGGGCGGGCATTTGAGGTCTTCCAATGAGAGGATCTTGGAAGGAATGGTCCGCATGACCGCACCGGCGCCGCGTTGCTGGATGAAGGCGTTGACGCGGAAACGCGCCAGATTGGGCACTTCGAACGAAAAGTCGACTTCCTTGTTTTCTTCGTAGTGCTTGCGCTGTCCGTCGTTCATGATGTCGTACACCATGGCGTGGACTTCCTTGTGTTCCATCGCGGGCAGGTTGATGCGGCGCATATCGCCGTGCACGCGGATCATCGGGGGCAAACCAGCGGAAAGGTGCAAGTCGGAAGCTTTGTTCTTCACGCCGAAGGCGAGCAGTTCGGTGATATCCATATATAATCCTGAGCCTT
>CAYOJU010000369.1:0-2158 GCA_964404355.1 uncultured Sideroxydans sp.
CTGCATTACGAGTTTTCCAGCAAATTGCTGGAAAAACTGGTGGGGCCGGTGTTTCACCATATTGCCAATACATTTGTGGATGCGTTTATCCAGCGTGCAGACAAGGTTTATGTAAAAAATGAGTGACGAGAAAATCAAGATTGAGCTGGTCTATGCCTTGCCCGCCGAGCAGTTTCTGATCAAGTCGGAAGTGCCCAAGGGCACGACCATTGCCGAAGCGGTCAAGCTTTCCGGCATCCAGGAAAAACACCCCGAAATTGACCTGGAAAAGGGCAAATTCGGCATATTCGGTAAATTGAGCAAGGCCGATACCGTGCTGCGCGAGAAAGACCGTATAGAAATCTACCGACCGCTGATCGCCGACCCGAAAGAGGTGCGCCGCAAGCGCGCCGAAGAGGGCAAAGTGATGAAGAAAGGCGGCGGCGACCTTTAATGTTGGATTACGACCTGCATTGCCATTCCCGTTATTCCGACGGAACACTCTCGCCTGCCGAGCTGGTGGCGCGCGCTGCCGGACGCGAAGTGAAGGTGCTGGCTTTGACCGACCATGATGACGTGGCCGGCCTGGCAGAAGCCGCACATGCTGCCGCCCAAAACGGCATCAAGCTTATCAACGGCGTTGAAATATCAGTCACCTGGCGCAAACACACAGTGCATGTTGTCGGCCTGAACATTGATCCCAAAAATCCGGTATTGGCAGAAGGCCTGCGCACTATCCGTAGCGGACGCAGGCAGCGTGCGGAACTGATGGCGGAATCGCTGGCGCGTATCGGCATTGGCGGCATGATGGAAGGTGCCCTGCGTTATTCCTCCAATCCGGACATGATCGGGCGCACCCATTTCGCGCGCTATCTGGTCGAAGCCGGGCACTGCAAGGATGTGCGCAGCGTGTTCAACCGCTATCTGGTGAAAGGCAAGCCGGGTTACGTTCATCACGAATGGGCCAACTTGCAAGACGCGATCTCGTGGATACGCGCCAGCGGCGGTGTTGCCGTGCTGGCGCATCCGGGGCGTTACATAGCGGGCAAAAAACCGATGGGCAAAACGACGTTGCTTGAGTTGTTGCAAGAATTCGCCGAATCGGGCGGACAGGCGATCGAGGTGGTCAGCGGCAGCCATACGCCGCCGCAGTATGCCGAGTTTGCGCGCTATGCCAAGGAATACGGTCTGATGTGTTCCTGCGGTTCGGATTTTCATGGGCCGGAGGAGAGTTATCGCGACCTTGGGCACTTGCCGGATTTTCCGCTGGACTGCATTCCGGTGTGGACAAAATGGGAGGCGCAAGTCTGAATCATGGCGCAATTTTTTTCCATTCATCCCGACAACCCGCAGCCGCGCCTGATCAAACAGGCGGCAGAAATGCTGCGCGACGGGGCGGTGATTGTTTATCCCACCGATTCGGGTTATGCCCTCGGTTGCCGTCTGGAAGACAAGGACGCCGTTACGCGCATCCGCCAGATACGCGGTCTGGATGAGAAACATCTGATGACGCTGATGTGCCGTGACCTGTCCGAACTGGCAAAATATGCACGCGTGGACAACGCGCAGTTCAGACTGCTCAAGAACAACACACCTGGCAGCTATACCTTCATTCTGGACGCAACCCGGGAAGTACCGCGCCGCTTGCAGCATCCCAAACGCAGTACCGTGGGTTTGCGCATCCCGGACCATCCGATTGCGCTGGCGTTGCTGGAAGAACTGGGCGAGCCGATATTGACCTCTACATTGATTTTGCCGGAAGCGCATCAGCCGCTGACCGATGTGGATGAAATACGCGAACACCTGGAACGTCTGGTCGAACTGGTTATCGAAGGTGGCTCAGTCGGGATGGAGCCGACCACGGTGATCGATCTGACAGAGGCTACGCCGGTCTTGTTACGGCGCGGCAAAGGGTCTGTCGCACATTTGGGCATCGAGGAATAATGGACTCATATCTCAGTCGTGCCGCAGCTGCATTGCTTCTCATCTTGTCAGCGGCCTGCACCACAAAAAACCAGTCGGCTGTAGCGGATGCCACAACGACACCGCTCAGGGATATAAACCTTGTGCATGCTGAAATTCCCGTTGTGCTCGTGGAAGCACAACAGGCCCCGTACGGTGTACCCGCAAACTACACTTGCTCCTCTCTTGAATCCGCTATCCACGCGCTTGATGAAGT
>CAYOJU010000370.1:0-2153 GCA_964404355.1 uncultured Sideroxydans sp.
CCCGTGCCTGCCGTACTGACCGACGGGGTGATCGTTGGCGTGGTTGGCGGTGCATAAACCTTGATCGAGGAAGTTGTTACGGCTGTCAGGCTGAGGGTGTTGGTAACCGTCAGAGTGACTGTGTAGGTACCCTTGGTCGAGTAGGTATGCGAAGTCGCAGCTACCGTATCCGTCGTGCCGTCGCCAAAATCCCAGGAGTAAGTGAGCGGCAGATTTTTGGTGGTGGTGGACGAGCCGGAAAAATTGATTGATTGGCCTGTTTTTGACACGCTGGCCGACGAGGTAATAACGGGCTTGACCGGCGCGTTGGGGTTTGGTGCGGGGTCAGTTACACCACCACCGCCTCCGCAACCGGACACCACAACCAGACAGGCAGGAAGCAAAACCAGTTTCAGGAAATTCGAGAGTATTTTCATGGGAAAGCTTTCTGCAAGTTCATTGTTGGTATTCGATTCCGGGCAAAGGCTCGGCATTGCTCAATGCGGATTGCGCATTCAAATGAAGCATTGAAACGGGCTGATTTATCCGGTCTGGATAGAGAGAATTTCTGGAAATTAGCAAACAAGTGCGTCCCTTTTTAGAACATGTTTTGTTGCTGGCTATGTTTCCGTTGGTTCGGGAAACGATACTTTTTCAGCTCACTTGTTTCAGGGGTGCCACCGTTTGCCGTGCGGGTGCATGGCGCGCAATGGGGATCAGTAAGTGGGCGGCAATTTAGACCCTATTTATATTATGGGATATTGTACCAAAGTACATGGATGAAGATTCAAGCGGAAAACAATTAAACGAAGTGGTGGGCTTCTGCTTGATTTTTAGCCTCAAAGCCCGCGCATGAAATGCGGTCGCAGCAGCCTATGCCCGGCCATCGCTTCACGCAGTTGCAGCAGCAGTTTCTCTTTATCCTTCGGCAGATTGCCGGCGAGCGCCAGCGCATTGGAAGCATGGTTGGAGCGGAAGATGACCGGCTGCGGCGGGTTGAGGCCGCTGATCAGTCTTTCCTGCTCCTTCAATATCGCCAGGTCGTCCGGTAATGCAGGATCAGACTGTCGCCTTGGAGCCATTTTCAAGCTGCCCCAACCAAACGCTACCCAGCACCAATGTTGCTCCGACGAGTTGCACAACAGTTAGGCCTTGTTGAAGCAGAAAATATCCCAGCATTGTGGCAACAAGCGGGCTTAACAAACCGAGTATGGAAACTGCCGCTGTCGGCAAGCGATGTATGCCGCGAAACCAGAGCGCGTAGGTGAGGCCGGAGCTGATCAAGCTCAGGTAGGTGTAGCCGATGACATTGTTCAGTGTCACGTGGTGCAGGCTTTCTTCAAAGTGAAGTGCAAGCGGCAACAGGAATATGCCGCCGAATACAAGCTGCCAGGCCGTCAATGTAAGCGTGGAGTAGGGCGTCTGCCAGCGTTTGGTGAGTACCGTTCCCAGTGCCATGCATATCGCGCCGATCAGAGCAGCGACGATGCCAATCGTGTCCAGTGCGGCGGCAGGGCCCAGTACCAATAAACCGACGCCGAGCAGACCGCCGATTGCGGCAATCCAGGTGTAACGACCATGTTGGGTATTCAGCATGAACCACGAGAGCGCCACCACGACCAGCGGCTGGACTGCGCCCAGCGTTGCGGCGACACCGCCGGGCAAGCGATACGCAGCAACGAAAAGCAGCGCCTGAAATATGCCGATGTTGAGCATGCCCAGCACCATCAGGCGCCACCACCATTGCCCGCTCGGCCGGGTACGTGCCATGGCGAGCATGATGATTCCCACTGGCAATACCCGGATCACGGCGGCGGTCAGCGGGTGATTAGCGGGTAGCAATTCCGTGGTGACAATATAAGTGCTGCCCCAAACACACGGGGCGAGCGCGGTGAGCAGCGTGTCGCGCAGGGATGTAGATGGGTTAGCGCTTGGTTCCCGTTTATTCATAAGCCTCAAAGCCCGCGCATGAAATGCGGCCGCAGCGCCCGCTGCCCAGCCATTGCTTCACGCAATTGCAGCAGCAGTTTCTCTTTGTCCCTGGGCAGATTACCGGCGAGCGCCAATGCATTGGAGGCATGGTTGGAGCGGAAGATCACCGGCTGCGGCGGGTTGAGGCCGCTGATCAGTCTTTCCTGTTCCTTCAATATCGCCAGGTCGTCCGGCATCTCGAA
>CAYOJU010000371.1:0-2135 GCA_964404355.1 uncultured Sideroxydans sp.
AAATAGTTCTCAACACATACAAATAAAATAGTTCTCAACACATACAAATAAAATAACACACAAGTTAATTTCTACGACGCAGACTGAAATGTTGTCCGAGGGTACGCCAAACAGTTGCTCTGTCGCTGCTTGCGCCTGTCTTGCTGTCTCCTCTACATGTAGTGTAGAGCATGTATTAAATTGTGAATTTAGTTAAAACAAGTATTTATAGTTGATTGATCAGTTATACCTGCAGCATTCCGATCAATTGTCTCACGATGAGGCTGGTGTCCGAGTCTTCGACCACGCATTCTGTCCATTTCCATCGGTATGCGGTCGTGCCGTCTCCTTCCTTTTTTGATCAGCCTCGACTCAGGTATAATTTTCGGGCCGTCATACACAGGCCAATCACATTGGTTGCCTTTCGGTCCCCAATGTCCACTCCATGTCTGTGCCACTATTGACATACGGTACAATGGGTTGACGTATAAATTTTCATTATATCTCATTTCACGGACAACGGCCATGAAATGAGAGCATGGTATGCCGGTCAATTGAGGCTTCTGACATTCACATTCAACCTTGTTGTTGTCCATAACAACAACCCTATACCCGAAATCCCTACGAGTATACTCAAGTCTCGGCTGATTACGCCTTGCTGGAATTTTTTCACCCTTAACTAGGACCTCAAAAAGCCTATTATTACCGGTACGATAAGGAATCACAGTCATGTTCCTTCCTTTCTCGATACGCTTTTGCAATAACTTAGTTACCCTGTCGGACCACACCTGACCATGCTGACATGCCATTTGAGCTTTGTTCCATCGTTCAAAAAACCATTTATTCATTTTATAGAACGTATCCTCCACGACCGCTGCAACCGGTAATCGCCGACTAATTTTGAACACGGCGTTCAGTGACTCTGACCCATTTGTTGTCATTATCCCCCACCGGTGACCTCCGTCCTCTGCTTGATACAACTTCTCTGGACATGGAAGCTCGTCTTCATCATTAGGGTTCCTCTTACCCACCTTGTTAAGGTAGTCGATAGCCTCCGGACAACCAATTTCAAAGTCTTGTAACATCTCCTGCAACCTCCTAGGTTTGCATTTGTTCACTCCAGCTATGAACCTGTCGCTAACCTCTCTCTTACGGCCCACGTGCTTGTAGAGATTTTCGGCAACATGTTGGGAGCAATACCGATGCACACATTGATCGGTAGACTCATCCCATCCGAGATTTGGATCCTGGAACACGGCTTTAATTCCCAAATGTCTATCCGATATGACACAAAAGAATCGATTATCTCCAATTACTTCCAGCCTCAACCATCTCATAAAAAAACCCCAGTTGTCAGCGCTTTCTTTCTCCACAATTGCAAAAGCCACTGGAAGCAATTGGTTTTCGGCATCGTACATACATGCCATCAGCAGCCTACCTTGGTACCGTCCCGACATGAAACATGCATCGATACTAATCACTGGTCTGAGGAACGGTATCGCTGCAATACACGCTCCAAATGCCCATGCCGCTCTGTGGAAGTACCTATCAGTTTCTTTGTCACTCGGGATCGACATCACACAATACTTAGTTCCTGGATTGTTTCTCTTGATGGCTTCCAATAGTGGAATAAGCAAGTTGTACGAGTTCTCCCAACTCCCAAACAGATTTGCAATAGCAAGCTCACGGCCTCTCCATAATTTGTTGTACTTGGGGGTTACCTTATCATATTTCATCATGACGATATCTCGAATATGATTTATAGAAGAGCACACATCCCTTCTAATGGTCTTATCAATCGCAAGGGCAACCATCTCTGCTGTAAGCTGACGATGATCAGTACGTGTTGCCGATACTGTGCACGTATGGGGAAGTGCTTGTTTGGTAATAATCCAAGATTCTGAAAGACCGTTCTGCTTCGCGGACAACTTAAATTTACAAAAAGCATCTCTGCACCCCACCTCGTAACGTCTAGGTTCGCTCCTAATAACCATGCACTCACAATTCATTTCAAGATGAAACTCATTGATTGCTATCCTTAGAGCCGTTTTCGACTCATAAACTACACCCTTAGCCAATGGATTATCGAATGTTTTTTTTGAGCTGCCGAAAAAATCGACATCCGCAGGCCGAAAACCGGATATGTCATTGAAACT
>CAYOJU010000372.1:0-2135 GCA_964404355.1 uncultured Sideroxydans sp.
CGTGTGTTACCGCCCGAGAGCCCCGTCCTACGGTCTCGAGGGCCGACACGTATCATCCACCGTGGGGCCCCCTCTCTGTGAGCTATGACAGATTCGCGCCCAAGTAAAGCCACAACGGTCCCAGCCAGGGACCTTCGAAATGAGGAGCCTGTCGTCCAGCAGCTCCCGGCTCCGGTGATACCCCTCCCGGATGTACCCGCCTCATCCGTGCCAAGTGCTCAGGTCCACCCGAGGATAAACCCTACCGAGAACCCTACCACACCGATAACCCGCCCTTTAGGGCCCGGGGTTCTCGAGAGTGCGAGTAGGCCTGTTGGTTGGGGGTTGACGAACCCTCTTCACCCCGACCTTCAACCCGTGGCACCAGATCTATTGGCAAGTGGGTCCCGACCCTTCGGCCCCGTCCCGCCCCCGAACGGGACCCAGCCGTGGCAGCAACCGTTCACACCAGCTCTCGAGTATGCCTACCCCCCATACGCATACTCGTATCCGTCATATACCCCAGCGCCCTCGCACCCCTATTTTCCCCCGCCCCAGTATATGTACCCACCGTATCTCCAGACCCCGTATGCGGTACCCCAGTACCAGCATGCCCACACGAACCCTAATCCGGTCCCGAGACCCCTCAACCCGCAACCTCAGCAACAGATACCTGCAGCGGTTCGGCCAGAAGGACCGACAGGCGAAGGCCCGGCGGCTCGAACCGAGGTTCAAGGACGAAATTTAGATTTAGATTTTGAGGAGGCAATCTCCTGCCACTCGCAAACCGCTAGTTCGAAGGACGGAAGTCGGGGTCCTGACACGACCCGAGTCCAGAGGAAACAGCAAGATCGTTCCCACAGAGAAACAACCCGCAAGGGTGGCCCTACCGAAAAGACCCACGCCGGCATGAGCCGAGAAGCCATCCAGGAGCTTATCCGCAAAGGAGTAGCGGAAAAGGTGGCCGAACTCGAGCTCGAAAAAGCCGGGAGACGCCCCGAGCTGCTGAGTCTGACCGAAGGACCCCTTGCCCCTGAAATTTACAAGGTCTCCATGGAAGATTTCAAATACCCTACCTCTCTCCCTAGTTTTCGAGGGAGTGGCGATACCCAAGACCCGCGGAACTTTGTTTATGGGTTCTATGAAAGGCTTCGGCTGCATGGGGTACCCGAGGCCATAATCTGCAGGGTGTTCACTATTTGCCTAACGGACGAGGCATGGGAATGGTATATCCGGCTCCCGAGGGGCTCGATCAAGAACTTTGAAGATTTTGCTAAAAAGTTTCTGGAAAGGTACACCGGGGTGAGGCCCCCCAAGATCACCTGCGCCGCGTTGCTCGACATTCGGCAGGGAAGCCGAGAAGGGACACGCTCGTTCATAAATCGTTTTGTTCGATTTGCACGAGAAGTACAGAATTATAATGAGGATTTTGCTCTCGCTGCTGTCCGAAATGGCTTGTTACCCGGCGGGATGGGTTCCCTGCGTTATGACGCGTTCAAAAAAGAATTTCGCACTCTGCAGGAGTTTGTAGCATTTGCCGAAGGCTACATGCGAGCGGAGGAAGATGCTGTGCGGTTTCGAAGGTCGCGTTCTCGCTCACCACAGAAGGTGAAGACAGGCCGCCCTAAAGAAACTGTCATTCCGCGGAGTGAGCGGCCCCTGGTAATACAAAGAGAGCGGCAGTTGGGTAAACAGGGAGATCATCCCAGGCAGGAGCGTCCAAAGGAAAAGATGAAGGCTCGAATGGAGTATAGGCCGCATTTCACCTCTTATGCCAAGTTCGACAGGCCAAAATACGAAATCTTCGAGATTCTTACCGAGAAGTATTCGCGGCCCGCGCCGTTGGATATGGACATATTCGAGGTAACCAGTGACAACAGTTATTGCGAGTTCCACAGGCGGTACGGCCACGACACCGAAGAGTGTGGCCAATTGAAAGATGTGTTAGAAAAGATGGCAAGAGCAGGAGAATTGATCCGATACCTCCGGAAGGAGTTCTATGAGCAGAATGTCAGACGATATAATGGCAAAGGCAAAGTTTACCGAAAAACACTACCACTTCGACAGGACTGGATCGATAGACAGAAACAAATCCGCGGGCCGACGGATAATGGGGGCCGTAAGCGAACCCCAGAGCGTCAAAGGACGCCCATTAT
>CAYOJU010000373.1:0-2130 GCA_964404355.1 uncultured Sideroxydans sp.
CGGTCGGAGGGATCTCCGGTACCTCGATTACTTGGACAGGTTCCGACTTCCACGAAGTCCCCTTCTTTAGAGCAATATGTTCGATTATGAGATGCATTTCCTCTTGCAGGTTCGATATGAGCTCTTGGTGATACGAGATCTTTGACTGTGCGTAATCGACTTCTGCTTTTGAGGCAGATATATCCTTGGAGATGCGGCGTACCCGACTCTCCAATCTCTTTACCGATGATAAAGTAGTTGGATGAAGACCTAAGTCTTTCACAGATTTCTGATAAATCTTCGGGGCCATAATTATTAAGAGTAAAACAATATCTAGAAGTTTGAATAGAAGAAGAAGAAGGCATAAAATACAATGAGGGAGCGCCTCTTTATTTATATATACAAAAGAACTGGAGAACAACTGGAGGGTGAGTGAGAAGAGTCACGGGGGGTAATACTATACCCCCGTGACTTTGTCTATGCTCACCCTTAAAATATATATTACATGACCTAAGTGCTTGCGTCACCGCAAAAAGCAATATTATGATTCATCCTATATCTAACTGTCTGTGCAACAGTATCAAACCCATTCGCAACACACAAATAAACAATATACGCCTTAAATTCGTTCATATATGAACCTACATCTATTTTTTGACAAGGAATTCTAAATTCAACTTTAACAGATTCAGCATCTTTAATCACGAAATCTTTCTCAAGTATAATCTTTCCAACCTTTCTAGCTTGATCAGCACTAATATACTGTGCAGGTTGTCCAGGAAGTAAATTCGCTTGAAAAATAGTATCATCTCTAGTCTGGGGTGTTCTAACTAACACAATCTTACAACGAATAAGATCGTTACTGACGTCACCAGTCTCTGTATTGTTATACACTTCGAAAGACCATAATCCACCTCTAACAATAATATCAGAATCAAATTGGGCAGTTGTTTCTGTTGGATCTGTAATTGTAGGTATAGTTGAACTCAATGGATTCAATCCTCCAGCTGAAGTGAAGAAGGGTGAAGTAGAAGCATTATAGAGGCCGAGAGCCCACATAGCAGTAGTCGTAGCATTACTATATGACGCCGGAGTAGCAACAGTTCCAGCTTGAGACAGAATACTCTTATATTTTGTCGCAGTAATTGTCTGCCTCCACAATAATGATTTAAACGCCCTACGCGAAAGTCTTCTTGATCTACTCTTTGGATAACTGTAAGGCTTGTCATTGCCAGCATACGCACGGATTCTGGACCTCCTAGATCGTCTTGCACGAGCAGGTCTTCTACGTTTGAAAGCAGCCCTTCGAGGAGCATACGTTCGCTTGCGCTTGAACGCCATACTTCAACCATTTTGAGCATAGATCAAGTGTTATATAGATCTTTAAATATTAGTCGCTACGCTACAATTAATTAGATTAAGGGGTATACATCCGCGCCGCTGGCGCGACCCTTGGCAGCCCCGGCCCCCCTGCACCGCTCAATCAGGTCGCCTCCGGCTTTCTCGCTCTAGGGGCCGGCGTCGCTGTCGCTCCAACAAATACTAAAGTCAATAGTTTAGGTTATAATAATTCTTCAATCTTTATTCTTCGCTCAAGGGCGGGATACTGTGGGTGTTCAACACCAAGATTACAAGTAAATACTTCCTTAGGATGGAAGTTAGAAGTTACAATGAAAGTTTCAACACACAAAGGGACCATGTCACCTTTGACTTCAACATAACATTTATATCTATCAAACCAACGGAGCAAATGGTTTATATCAATACCATTTGGCCCAAAATCATCAATTATACACGTTTTTTCTAACAAGTATCCGTTCCACCATTTTGTTCGCGGATCTTTAATGTACGCGGATTCAAGCTCCCTATGTGCCCGCATAGATTTTCCAACTCCTGGCTTCCCATAGAGCCAGGTGACAGCAATGGCTGGTCTTTCAACTGCTCCTCTAAGTCCGAGAAGATTTCTGAGCATGACATGTCCACTGTAGATGTAGGTTCCGGGGTTGTCATCAGCGAATTGATTAAGTCCCAATCGTCCAGATTCCAGTCGAACTCTAAATTCTCCGGCAAGTTCATCTCTGGACTTCTTGGTTGGACGGTCGGAGGGATCTCCGGTACCTCGATTACTTGGACAGGTTCCGACTTCCACGA
>CAYOJU010000374.1:0-2125 GCA_964404355.1 uncultured Sideroxydans sp.
ATGTCCACGTAGATGTAGGCGGAGAGCAGCGAGTTCTCGGTGCGGATGGACGGTGCGCCCTTGCTGAGGCTCACTTTGGCGATCTGCCCGAGCGGGATCATGGCGCCACTTTCGGTGGGTACAAGCACTTCGCGTGCGATCTGCTCCGGCGTGCCGCGCAGGTCGCGCGGGTAACGCACGCTCACGCCGAAGCGTTCCAGTCCCTCCACGGTGGTGGTGACGTTCTCGCCGCCGAGTGCAGTGGCGATCACATCCTGCACTTCGCCTACCGACAACCCGTAACGCGCCAGCGCCAGCCGGTCCGGTGCTATGTCGAGGTAATAGCCGCCGGTGATGCGTTCGGCATACGCGGAGCTGGTGCCCGGTATCTTCTTGACCACGGATTCGATCTGCTTGGCGAGACGTTCCATCTCATCCAGATTCTTGCCGAACACCTTGATGCCGATGGGCGTGCGTATTCCGGTGGAGAGCATGTCGATGCGCGCCTTGATCGGCATGGTCCACGAGTTGGCCACGCCGGGGAACTGCAGCGCCTTGTCCATCTCGGCGATCAACTTATCGGTGTCCATGCCGGGGCGCCAGTCTTCCTGCGGCTTGAGGTTGATCACCGTCTCGAACATTTCCAGCGGTGCCGGGTCGGTGGCGGTCTGCGCGCGTCCTGCCTTGCCGTACACCGAAGCAACCTCGGGGAAGCTCTTGATGATCTTGTTCTGCGTTTGCAGCAATTCCGCCGCTTTGGTCACCGACATGCCGGGCAATGAAGTCGGCATGTAGAACAGCGTGCCTTCGTTCAGCGTCGGCATGAACTCGCTGCCCAGTTTCATTGCGGGATACAGGCTAATGACGCATGCCAGTGCGGCAATGGCGAGTGTCGTCTTCTTGCGTTGCAGCACCGCATCGATCAGCGGGCGATAGCCTGCGATCAGCCAGCGGTTCAGCGGGTTCTCGGCTTCGGAGCGGATATGCCCGCGAATGAACAGCAGCATCAGCACCGGCACCAGCGTGATGGAGAGCAAGGCTGCACCGGCCATGGCGAAGGTCTTGGTGTAGGCGAGCGGGGCGAACAGACGGCCTTCCTGCGCTTCCAATGTGAACACCGGCAGGAAGGAGACGGTGATGATGAGCAGGGAGAAGAAGAGGGAGGGGCCGACCTCCTTGCAGGCGGCGAGGATGGCGGCGGCTCGCTCCCGCATTGTTCCTTCCCCTTCAGGGGGAAGGTTAGGATGGGGGTGGGGGTCATGTGGATGGGTTGAAGGCGAAATACCTTCCCCCATCCCCCTCCCAGCCTCCCCCTTGAAGGGGGAAGAGTGGTTGAGGCGCTCCAGATGCTTATGCGCATTCTCAATCATCACAATCGCCGCATCCACCATCGCACCAATCGCAATTGCAATCCCGCCCAAACTCATGATGTTGGAATTGAGCCCCAGCGCATGCATGGCGATGAACGCGATCAGCACACCGATAGGCAGCATCACGATGGCGACCAGCGCACTGCGCGCATGCATCAGGAAGATCATGCACACCAGCGCGACGATGATTCCTTCTTCGAGCAGCGTGTGTTTGAGCGTGGCAATTGCGCGATAGATCAGTTCGGAACGGTCGTACACCGCTTTGATGCTGACGCCTTCGGGCAAGCCCGGTGTGATCTCGGCGATCTTGTCCTTGATGTTCTGGATCACTTCCAGTGCATTCTGGCCGTAGCGTGCCATGGCAATGCCGGAGACCACTTCACCTTCGCCGTTGAGTTCAGCAATGCCGCGCCGCTCATCCGGGCCGAGTTCGACGCGGGCAATGTCGCGCAGCAGCACCGGTGTGCCGCGCTCGGATTTCACCACCAGATTTTCGATATCGCTGATACCGTGCAGATAGCCTTTGCCGCGCACCATGTACTCGGTTTCTGCCATCTCTACCGTGCGTCCGCCGACATCGCGGTTTGAATCGCGTATCACCTGCGAGACTTTGCTGAGTGGGATGCCGTAGGCGCGCAGCTTCACCGGATCGACCGTCACCTGGTATTGCTGCACAAAGCCGCCGATGGAAGCGACCTCGGCCACGCCGTGCGCTTTCGTAAGTTGATAGCGCAAATACCAGTCCTGCATGGTGCGCAGTTCGGCGAGGTTGTGTT
>CAYOJU010000375.1:0-2121 GCA_964404355.1 uncultured Sideroxydans sp.
TGCTCTAACCAGCTGAGCTACGCGCCTGTAAAAGGCCGCGCATTGTAACCGAACAGATTGGGAGCGCCAAGAAATTAATGCAGGGTTTACCTAATACTGGGTAGAAGCATAGTTTTGGCTCCGGCATAACCTGCTACGCAGGTTCACCCTTACGGGTACGAGAGCCTTCACCGAAACCATGCCTAAACTCAATACTGAGCTGAGGCATAGTTTTCGAATCTCGTATATTCCCCGCGGAACGTGAGTTCGACTTTTCCGATGGGGCCGTTACGCTGCTTGCCGATGATGATTTCGGCCTTGCCTTTGTCCGGCGTATCCGGGTTGTAGACTTCATCGCGGTAAATAAATAGGATCAGGTCGGCATCCTGCTCGATAGCGCCGGATTCGCGCAGGTCGGACATCACCGGGCGTTTGTTCGGGCGTTGTTCCAGGCTGCGGTTAAGCTGCGACAGTGCGATCACCGGCACTTGCAGTTCTTTCGCCAGTGATTTCAGGGATCTGGAAATTTCGGATATTTCTGTTGCGCGGTTCTCGCTCGCCTTGCCGGACGGAGAAGACATCAACTGAATATAGTCGATGACGATCAGGCCGAGTCCGCCGCTCTGACGAGCCAGTCGCCTGGCGCGCGAACGCAGTTCCAGCGCATTCAGACCAGCCGTCTCGTCGATGAAAATCGGGGCGTCGTTCAACAATCCCAATGCATGTGTCATGCGCGGCCAATCATCGTCTTCCAGTTTTCCGGTGCGCAAGGTATGCTGATTAAGCCGCCCAACCGAACCGATCATACGCATCACCAATTGCGTGCCGCCCATTTCCATACTAAAAATGGCTACGGGCTTGTTCGAATCCAGCGCTACGTTCTCGGCAATATTGATGGAGAACGCGGTCTTACCCATACTTGGACGTCCCGCAACAATGATCAGATCGCCGGGCTGCAGACCTGATGTCTGGCGATCCAGATCGGCAAAGCCCGTAGAAACGCCGGTGACATCGCTAGGATTGTCACGGTTATACAAAGTCTCGATGCGCTCTACCACTTGCGTCAACAACGGCGGCAGAGGTGTAAACCCCAAGCGTCCGCGCTCACCCTGCTCGGATATTTCGAACACGCGGCTCTCTGCCTCGTCCAGCAACTGCCCTGCATCGCGCCCGCCGGGATTGTAGGCGCTGGTCGCAATCTCGCTGCCAACCTCCACCAGCTTCCGCATGATGGCGCGTTCACGCACGATCTCGGCATAACGGCGAATATTGGCCGCAGATGGCACGTTTTGCGCCAACGTGCCCAGATAAACCAAACCGCCCGCTTTTTCCAGCTCCGCATTGCTTTCCAGCGATTCGGCTACGGTAATGACATCGATAGGCTTGGCATGCTCGGTCAGGCGGCCAATGTGGCGCCAGATCAGGCGGTGTTCGTGACGGTAGAAATCCTGTTCGCTCAGCAGATCGGCGATTTTGTCCCAGGCGCTGGTATCCAGCAGAATGCCGCCCAGCACGGATTGTTCCGCTTCAACGGAATGCGGCGGGAGCTTGATGGCTTCGAGCTGGGAATCGGCAACAGGGGCAGAAAAATTTTGCATGGTGTAACCGCAAATTTCGGGAGGGAGATTCTACCTCTTTTGGAAAAAGAAAAAGGGCTGTCGCCAGCCCTTTTTCATAACTACATGACTGCGAAGGCTTACTGCTCGCCCACTACTGTCACAGTGACATTTGCAACTACGTCCGGATGCAGGGAAACGGTGATCGAGTGATCGCCGATCTGCTTCAGATGGCCGGTCTGCATGTGCACTTGGCTCTTTTCAACCTTATGGCCTTGGGCTACCAGTGCTGCTGCAACATCGGCATTGGTCACAGAACCGAACAGCTTGCCGTCCACACCTGCTTTTTGCACGATCTGCACGGTCAAACCTTCCAGCTTGGCACCGCGAGCTTGCGCATCTACCAGCTTAGCAGCTTCAGCCGCTTCCAGCTCGGCACGGCGTGCCGCGAAATCCGCCACATTGTTTTCCGTCGCACGCTTGGCCTTGCCTTGCGGGATAAGGAAGTTACGCGCGAAACCGTTCTTTACTTTGACCACGTCGCCCAACTGGCCGAGGTTGATCACTTTTTCCATCAGAATAACTT
>CAYOJU010000376.1:0-2114 GCA_964404355.1 uncultured Sideroxydans sp.
ACCGCTCAGGATACCCAATAAAATAGCAACTAACTGTTCTTTCATCCAGTTTCTTTTCATGTGGCCTATAAGGCTTTGCTTCAGCTGGACATCCCCACACACGCAAATGTTTCAAATTAGGCTTTCGCCCATTCCACATCTCATATGGGGTTTTGTTAGTTGCTTTAGTGGGTACTCTATTTAGGATATATGATGTTGTTTTTAAGGCTTCACCCCATAGATTCTTTGGTAAAGTAGTGCGACTAATCATACTTCTTACCATATCCTTAAGCGTTCGATTGCGCCTCTCAGAAACACCATTCATTGCCGGCGAACCGGGCAATGTATACTGAGGCACAATCCCGCATTCATCTATGAAATGTGCAAAAGGTCATTTACACTGTTCACCTGATCTATCATATCGGCCGTAATATTCACCACCACGGTCAGATCTAATGGCCTTAATGCGTTTGTTAAGTTGTAACTCAACTTCCGCTTTGAAACTTTTGAACATGTCAAGGGCTTGAGCCTTTTCCTTAATTAAATATATGTAGCCATATCTTGAATAGTCATCTATGAAACTAATAAAATACCGGTGACCATTTCTTGTAGCCGTTGGAAACGGACCACAGATATCGGTATGAATTAATTCCAAGACTTCCGAACACCTATTGGCTTCATATTTTCTGAAATTGGTTTGTTTCCCTTTTATGCAATTAATACAATCGCCAAAATCTGAAAAATTTAAGGGTTGGAGAATGTCATTTGACACAAGGCGTTCAATTCTATGTTTAGAAATGTGACCTAATCGCTTGTGCCATAATGTAGCCGAATTCTCATTAGTTAATTTTCTTTTCTTACTATTTGTATCAACATGCAAGGTTTCAATATATGAGCTATTGACATCCAAAGAATATAGATTATCATAAACAGAAAGAAAACCAGAACCAACTTGATTTGAATCATGAAACAAACTAAAGTTTCCGTTTCTAAAAGTACAAGTAAATCCATACTTATCCAATGCAGAAATAGAAATTAAGTTACGTCTAAAAGACGGTACAACAAAAGTCTCATACAAATTCAAATAAAATCTTGATTTTAACAATAATCTATAAGTCCCAATAGCCTCCACCTCAACTTTATTGCCATCGCCCACAAAGATGAATCTCTCATCATCACTTGGCTTCCGGCAATTTAGGCAGCCCTGCAAAGATATACTTATGTGAGTAGTTGCACCTGAATCTATCCACCAAGTATATCTAGATACAGAAGATAAATTAACTTCCGTACAAACCATAACAAGAGATTTACCTTTCTTAGCACGCCAAGCGTGATAATTCTGGCAATGAATCTTCTTGTGTCCAACCGCACCACAGAAGTAACAGACATTTTCAGAAGTGGCAACTTTCTTGCCCTTATCCTGTTTCTTATTGGTGGTCACTGCAGCATCCTTATTATCCTTATCCTTATTCTGATCAGATTTCTTACGCTTAGCTGAAGCCTTAAATTTGGAAGTTGTAGCAACATGTGCACTTTCTGTCTTATGTTGTTTCAGTCTTTCCTCCTCTTCCACACAATGGGCGATGAGTTCATTGAGTGGCCATTTGTCCTTTTGACAATTGTAGCTCACCCTAAACTGCCCAAAGTGTGGAGGAAGGGATATCAATACTAAGTGCACCAAGAGGTCATCCGAGATCTCCAATTTAAGTGCTCTTAGTCTTGAAACAACATTAGACATCTCCATGATGTACTCCCTAATACTTCCCTTATCTTTATACTTCATTGAGACAAGTTTAGTCAAGAGTGTACCAATTTCAGACTTTTCATTCTTGACAAACCTTGTCTCAACTTCAGCCAAAAATGCCTTAGCATTAGTAATCGAATCAGAAATCGAGCCTCTAAATGCCTCCAGAATGGTCCTTTTCATAATCATTAGACTCACTCTATTAGATCTATCCCACTTTTCCTCAACCCAAATTTCTTTCTCAGTTGAGGTATTAGTAATTTTGGGACGATCTATTCTGAATGCTAAGTCTAAATCCATGACACCGAGAGTTATCATAACACTCTCCTGCCAATACTTGAAATTGGTACCATTTAACATCGGAATGTCTTTTAGGCTAGTAGTAATGCTA
>CAYOJU010000377.1:0-2113 GCA_964404355.1 uncultured Sideroxydans sp.
GCCAACAACCAAGTTAAGAGCATTCGTAGGGGCATACTGCGTATGCCCATTACAGGTTTTTGTGAATGGTTAGGTTTTGGGCGGGTGCAATCCGCCCCTGTCATAGGTTTGTCAACCCCAAATTTTAATAATATATTGCTGTCAATTTCCCGCATAAAATCCTTCCACCTAACAGCATAAATCGGTAGACTGGCTTTTTGCGGTTTTCTCTTTTTTGAATCCATCATTATTTCCGGGATACTGCTTGTGAGGTAGGCCTAACCTGTCATATCGGATGTCCGCTTAACGCAGCATCGGTTCAGCTTCATTGGGTATTTTTTTCACAAGGTATCCGTCAGAGCGCCGTTTGGACTACGGCGGAGTTTCTTTAGAACTTCAGGGCGGGTTGAAGGTCGCTCTGGCGGAAATTTTGTTGAACTCGGTTAATCAATCACGCGCTTAAGGCGGTCTCTCTTGACGTTTTTCTCTGGGTTGCATAACTTGTTTCTTATTGAATTGTTTGATAAACATTGAGTGTCTAGGCAGCCGTGACGCTGAACAATTTGTTGGCATCGAAAGGTTCGCCACGTCCGACATACCATATCGCCTTTGCCAGCTTGCGCATCAGGGCGATGACGGTTTTGTTCTTTGCCTTCGCATCTACTTTGCCCAGATACCAAGCCTTAATGACTGAATCGGTGTGTATCAGTCTTAACGCTGCAAAATACAGGTAACGCCGCACGATAGAACACCCGCGCTTGGTGATTTTAAGTTTCCCCTGGTATTGACCGCTGCTTTTCTCTTTTAGGTTAAGTCCTAAAGCTTTTAGGTAACTTCGTGCATTGGCGTAAAGTCTTGGATCTAAACGACAGCTGATTAGGACGGCGGTGGTCACTAAGCCAATCAGCTTTCCCAGTTCCGTTAAACCTTTATCCTCATTCACAATCGCCTCTAAGGCTTGCTTGGCTTTTGCCCGCTGTTGGCGGCCATGCCGCATTTCTAACGCAAGTTCTTGTATATAGCGCCGTTCGGCTTCCGTGCAAGGTTGGCCCAAGGTGTTCGCTACGCTATCCAAAATACGCACTATCTTGTCGCTTTTTAGCATGCTCTTCCCCCAGCCCTTCATCTTTTCAGCCGCCTCTTCGGTATTTTCAGCGACTATTTCGGGTGAACCGTATTCGATCAGCAGATTTTCCAGGGTGACCGAATCTAACGCCAAAAAAGACGTTACTTCAGGCCAATGCCGCATTAAATAGGCTTCCAAGCGATTTTGGTTTTGCTGATAGGGCTTTTGGTGCAGGTCGTATTCCCGGCGTAAAGCATCCAAACTGCGTTCGGCATCACTGGATTCTCGCCAAGGCATACTCAAGCCTTCCCGGTATAGTCGGGCCATCACCACCACGGATTTAGCATCATGCAAACTCGGCACCCCGTCGTAGACTTCCTTGGCATCAAAGACCCGTTTCGCACTGATCTGATGAATATCAAAGCCTGAGCGCCGGAATTGATAACGCAACGCATCGCCATAAGTGCCGGTCGATTCCATGATCACCGTTAATTTACAGTCCAGGTTTTCCAGTTGGGTTAAGACTTCCCGTGTTTGCATCGGATGGTTCCAATGCCACAGCTCGGATACGCCATCGGCTGTGCTCAATAAGGCGTATTGTTTTTCTTTGGCAATATCGACCGTCATCGCTGCATGCCCGCCGGCTATCTTTTCCTTGGCTTGCGCCCAATTAATCTCATTGACTTTTTTCGCTCTATACGTATGCTTCTTCATTGCGGGAACACTTCCTCTGTTAGTGGTCTTTTGGTTGATAACAAAACCTCTATTTTGAAGGTTCCCGCCTCTTTTGTCTGGTGCTTACTATAGCTGACTACATTTATTTGATTTCCGGCTGATCTAACCGTCAAAACAACATTGGTGTACTACAAGTGCCGCTCAAAGAGGGTTTAACATTATCAAAACAGCATGAATCTAGCCAGATAGCCGTAATGGTCGGAAACGATTGGATAGAAGTCGTTATTGAAAATCAAATCCATGGATTTGATCCTTAACGGATTACCATTGCGTTTAAAAATATAATCGATGCGTTTCGGCTGCGAGTTTTTCCATCCGTCTATCTGGCCGTGA
>CAYOJU010000378.1:0-2112 GCA_964404355.1 uncultured Sideroxydans sp.
CGTGCAGGTTGCGCATCTTGAGCAGGTCGGCTTCGTGCACGTCCTGTTTGAGCGCATCGGCGACCAACGAGTCGCCGTGTTCCATGTATTCGACCAGCAGGTTGACGGTGTGCGCGACCTTGAGGGTCTGTTCGGTGATCATGTTGAAGAAGTCGGGCACTTTGGGGAAGACCCGGTCCAGGATGATGGCGAGCATGGTTTTGGAGAGCGGCATGGCTTTTCTCAGGTTAACGCGTGGACGACAAGATAGCAGCTAATCGACATGATTGCCGCACCGGGAATGGTGATCAGCCAGGTGGTGGCGATCTCGGTGGCCTTGCCCCAGCGCACGGCTTTCGGGCGCTCCGAAGCGCCTATACCCATGATGGACGAGGCAACCACGTGGGTGGTGGAAACGGGCGCGCCGAATATCGACGAACTGAAGATCACGCTGGCGGCGGTCATCTGCGAATCCAGCGCGTGCAGCGGGCGAATCTTGTAGATGGAAAATCCGAGCGTGCGCACGATCTGCCAGCCGCCGGAAAGAATGCCCAGCGTGATGGCGATGGAGCAGGCCAGCATTACCCACAGCGGCACCTCGAAAGTCGGAATGAAACCGCCGAGTACCAGTACCAGCGTGAGGATACCCATGCTTTTTTGCGCGTCGTTGGCGCCGTGCGAGAAGGCCAGCCCGGCCGAAGTGACGAATTGCAGGTGGCGCAGGTCGCGGTTGATGGAAGGGTGTGCGCCGCGCAGCAGCCGCAGCATGGTCTTATGCAAGGCATAGCCGACCCAGAAACCGATGATGGGCGACAGGATCAGCGCGACGACGACCTTGGCGACGCCGTTCAAGTGGCCGTGTAGCAGGTCGCCGAAGCCCCAGGCGACATGGCTGGAACCGGCGGCGACCATGACCACGCCAGCCAAGCCGCCGACCAAGGCGTGCGACGAGGAGGAGGGAATACCGAACCACCAGGTGATCAAGTTCCACGCAATGGCGCCGCTGAGGCCGCACAGCACGATAGTCAGCGCCAACGTGCGGTCGAGGTCGTCCAGTGTGATGAATTTGCCGATGGTGTTGGCGACTGCCGTGCCACCCAGCAGCGGGCCGAGAAACTCGAAGAAGGCCACCAGCAGTACAGACTGTATCGGCGTCATCGCGCGCGAAGCGATCACGGTAGCGATGATGTTGGCGGCGTCATGGAATCCGTTGGTGTACTCGAAGACCAGCACGATGACGATGGTCGCGATGGCGAGTACGAAAAGTGGGGATTCCATGGTGATGTCCGGCGCTGTCTGTCGTGCTTAACCTTTCAAGCCGGACGTCAGATGCGGGGAAATAATGTGCAGCAATTGTTGATGGATTTCAGGGTTGCCCGCGCAAAGGTTTCCGCTCTTGAGGAAGGTATCCGAGCCATGCAGGTCGCTGACCATGCCACCCGCTTCGGTGATGAGCAGACATCCGGCAGCCATGTCCCAGGGTTTGAGACCGGTTTCGAAGAAGGCGTCGAAACGGCCTGCCGCCGTCCAAGCCAGATCCAGCGAAGCGGCGCCGGGACGGCGCAGTCCGGCACTTTTTTGCATAACTTCGGTGAAGATCGCCATATAGGCGTCCATGTGCTCGAATCGGGTGTACGGGAAGCCGGTGCCGATCAGGCTGTCGGCCATTTCCTTGCGCTTGCTCACGCGCAGACGTTTGTCGTTGCGGAAGGCGCCGCGGCCGCGCGTGGCGGTAAACAGGTCGTTTTTGGTCGGGTCGTAGATGACGGCCTGGGTCAGTATGCCATTGTGCTGCAAGGCGATGGAGACGGCATATTGTGGAACACCGTGCAGAAAATTGGTGGTGCCGTCGAGCGGGTCGATGATCCAGACGTATTCCGACTCGCCTTGGGCGCCGCTCTCTTCTGCTAGAATTGCGTGACTGGGATAGGCTTCCAGCAAGGCTTCGATGATGATGCGCTCGGCGGCGCGATCCACTTCGCTGACGTAATCCGCGTGGGATTTTTTGGTCACGGTGAGATGGTCGAGGTTGTCGGCGGCACGGTGAATCAGGTTTCCGGCGCGACGCGCGGCCTTCACCGCGATGTTGAGCATGGGGTGCATATCAGTACGACCTTTTTAATGAGCTGGGGA
>CAYOJU010000379.1:0-2109 GCA_964404355.1 uncultured Sideroxydans sp.
GGGCTCGTAAGCGCTTCCGAACGGTTTTGCAATTTGCTTGCCTCATAACCTGTGCTCGGCGATGATGGGCCCCACCATGATGATCGCCCGCAAATACCTCTACCTGATCGCGCTCGCTCGCGAGAAACATTTCGGTCACGCCGCAGCGGCGTGCCATATTTCGCCCTCCACCTTGTCGGCAGCGATCAGCGATCTCGAGGCGGAACTGGGTGTGGCCGTGGTCGAGCGCGGCAAGCAATTTACCGGACTCACCCCTGAAGGTCAGTGCGTTGTCGACTATGCGCAGCGCATGGTTGCCGGGGAGGAGGGGCTGCGCCAGGAATTGGCCAAGTTGCGTCATGGTCTGAGCGGGCATTTGCGTCTGGGTGTGATCCCGACCGCCCTGACTGTGGTGGCTTCGCTCACTTCCGCTTTTTCGCGCCGCCATCCGCTGGTGACGATAGAGGTGCGCTCGATTCCCACCAGCGAGATTTTTTCCCGGCTGCAGAATTTCGAACTCGATGCCGGTATTGTTTACGTCGAATCCGGCATGGCTGCGCGCCAGATGCTGACTGTGCCGTTGTGGAACGAGAGCCATGTGCTGCTGACCCCGTCCGGCGGCGAGTTCGAGGGGCGCGACAGTGTGACCTGGCTGGAGGCGGTGCAAGTGCCGCTGTGCCTGCTTACGCCGGACATGCAGAACCGCAAGACCATCGATGCCGTCTTTGCCGGACTTGATTGCAAAGTCCATCCGACCCTGGAAACGAACTCCATTGTCAGCATGCTGGCGCATGTGTGTTCCGGCTCGTGGTCGTCCATCATGCCGCACAGCGTGCTCGATCTGATCGGTATCCCTGTCGGAGTCAGGGTGTTGCCGCTGGTCGAACCGGCAGTGGCCTGGGCGACAGGTCTTGTCGTGCCGGAGCGCGAACCGCGGCCGCCCATGATAGAAGCCCTGCTGGCAGAGGCACATTATCTGAACGCTTCGTTCGATAAAGCCGAATGATACTTCGTAATTTCCCGCTTTCTTCCTCTTATGGATTGTCGTAGCTTGAGCCTTGGGGACATAATTCGAACCGCCGCAAGTAACACCAACTTCCCCACCGGTCGTATGCCGACAGGGCGGGTTAATTCATAACAAAAGGGAGAATACATGGAGACCTCAACAGCCTCTGCAGCACCCGCGAAGCCCGGCTTTTTCGACAGGGAACGCACCATCGCCAAACCCGGCTTCAATCGCTGGCTGGTTCCACCGGCCGCGCTGGCCATCCATCTTTGCATCGGTATGGCCTACGGCTTTTCCGTATTCTGGCTTCCCTTGTCGCATGCGATCGGTATTACGACTGCGGTCGATTGCGCCAAGGATATGGGCTTCTTCGAGCAGATGTTCGCGACCAACTGCGACTGGAAGATCTCAACACTGGGCTGGATGTACACCTTGTTCTTCGTGCTCCTCGGTTCTTCCGCCGCACTCTGGGGCGGCTGGCTGGAAAAAGCCGGTCCGCGTAAGGCAGGCGTCGTGGCGGCTTTCTGCTGGTGCGGCGGGCTGGTAATTTCGGCGCTCGGCGTGAAGTTTCACCAGATCTGGATGCTGTGGCTGGGCTCGGGCGTGATCGGCGGTATTGGTCTCGGCCTTGGTTACATCTCGCCGGTATCGACGCTGATCAAATGGTTCCCTGACCGTCGCGGCATGGCAACCGGCATGGCGATCATGGGCTTCGGTGGCGGTGCCATGATTGGTGCGCCGCTGGCCAACAAGCTGATGACGTATTTTGCAACGCCGACTTCGGTGGGCGTCATGGAAACCTTCCTGGCACTGGCCGCGATCTATTTCGTGTTCATGATGTCCGGCGCCCTGGGCTATCGCGTGCCTGCGGAAAACTGGAAACCGGCCGGCTGGGTACCGCCTGCCAAAGCCAGGAATTCCCTGATCACCGATAATCACGTGCATCTGGATACCGCGTGGAAAACGCGTCAGTTCTGGTTGCTATGGGGCGTGCTGTGTCTCAACGTGACAGCCGGTATCGGCATCATCGGCATGGCCTCGCCGATGTTGCAGGAAGTCTTCGGCGGCAAATTGATCGGCATCGATGTCGCTTTCAATGACCTGACTGCGGTACAGAAAACGGC
>CAYOJU010000380.1:0-2106 GCA_964404355.1 uncultured Sideroxydans sp.
TGATTCACGTCGAAAGGCTTCGGCAGATATTCAAACGCACCGCCCTGAAATGCTGATACCGCGCTCTCCAGATCGGAGTAGGCGGTCATGATGATGACGGGCAGGTTGGGGAAGTCGTTGCGCAGCTTCTGCAACATATCCAACCCGGAGCTGCCGGGCATGCGGATATCGCTGATTACCATCTGCGGCATGTTGCCGGGCAGCTCGGCAAGCGCTTCATCGGCAGAGGCGAAGCTTTTGTATTCGATCTCTTCGCGTGCCAGTGCCTTTTCCAGCACCCAGCGGATAGAGCGGTCGTCATCGATGATCCAGACAGGTTTGGTCATTTTTATTTTCCTGAGTTGGGGAGCGGAAGTACCACCGTGAAGCAGGTGCGTCCCGGTTCGCTTTCAAATTCGATACTGCCCTGATGCTGGCTTACGAAATCCTGCGCCAGTGTAAGGCCCAGACCGTGACCGTCGGCGCGGCCGGAAACCAGCGGATAAAAAATCTTGTCGCGCAAATGGGCCGGAATGCCGGGTCCATTGTCGATGATCTGCACCATCACCGCGAGTCGATGCAGTTTCTTCATCAGTGTGACCTGGCGTGTGATGCGGGTGCGCAGAATAATCTCGCCTTTGCCTTTCATGGCCTGGGCTGCGTTGCGCACGATGTTGAGCACGACCTGGATCAACTGCTCCTTATCGCCCAGCAGTTCCGGCAAGCTGAGGTCGTAATCACGCTGTATGACCAGTCCTTCTGGCAGTTCAGCCAGGACCACACTGCGTACCCGTTCCAGCACTTCGTGGATATTGAGCGCACTAAAATGGGGCACGTGCTGCGGGGTGAGCAGCTTCTCCATCAGGGAGCGTAAACGGTCTGCTTCCTGGATGACAACCTGGGTATATTCGCGCAGGGCAGGCTTTTCCAGTTCCTGTTCCAACAATTGTGCTGCTCCGCGTATGCCACCCAGCGGGTTCTTGATTTCATGGGCCAGATTCCTGAGCAACAAACGGCTGGCCTGCGTTTGATCCAACATTTGTTCTTCGCGCGCCAGCTTGAGCGGGCGATCGATGGTATGGAATTCAAGAAGAAGTGCGTAAGGACTGAGTTGCAGCGGTGTGGCTGTGCAACTCAGGTAGAGCTTGTTTGCATTGGCATGAGTGCCGAGCACCAGCTCGTGTTCAATATGGCTGGCATGGCTGTTCAGTGCGGATTGTATTGTTACGAACAATTGCTCGGTGTGGCTGAAAGCGTATTGCAGCGGATGGCCGATCAGGTTGGTGTTGCTCAGCCCGAACAGGTGTTCTGCAGCCGGATTAAGATAAGCAATGCGCGACTGGTCATCCAGCAGGATGACTGCAGTCGTAATGTGTTCCAGTGAGGGGAGCGGCGAGGTTGGCATGTCAGTCTACAAAGCAGAAAACATGCCATGAGAAAATGTTACTTGAGATTGGAAAGCTCGGTCTGGAGTGCTTCGACATTCTTTTCGTGCGAGGTTACTTCCTCTTGCAGGGCGTTTACTTTCTCTTCGTATTTGGCAAC
The DNA here is from genome assembly GCA_964404355.1 of uncultured Sideroxydans sp. GTDB lineage: Bacteria > Pseudomonadota > Gammaproteobacteria > Burkholderiales > Gallionellaceae > Sideroxyarcus. The sequence goes on from CAYOJU010000380.1 coordinate 1,525, forward strand.
ATCCCGGTTTGTTACTGTTTGCGTGATGGGGGCACCATCTTTTGTTTTCCCGACAACTACCGTTTGTTGGTGGACCTCCGGATTATCCTGGCCTTCCTTCAACTTGGTGCGTGCGTCCCCGAGCGCCTTCCGTTCGGTGGCGAGCTCGTCTTCCAGAATCTTGCGCCGGGCATCGTCACGACGGTTTTGTGTTTGCGAATTTACGCGCGGAAATCCTTCGGACGTTTTGTCCGTTGGCGTAGGAGCCATGGTGGGCAAAGGCTCAAGGTGGAGTTTCTTGCCACCCTTGATGGGTTTGCTTGAATAGGTGACATGACCGTCATCGTCAACACGCTTGTAGATATCGGCGCTTGCGCTGAAGGCTAAGGCCGCCGAGCAACACAAAACGAATATATAACGTGGTTTCATGGTTTTACCCAGATAACAATAGCTACAGTATAGGTTAACGCTGGTTCGCTGAGAAGCCTGTCACAAAAAAGAAACGGAGCCCGCGAGGGCTCCGTTCTTTGCCATCCTAAAACAACTTTAGAGGCTGTAGTACATGTCAAACTCGACCGGGTGGGTCGTCATGCGGAAACGAGT
>CAYOJU010000381.1:0-2088 GCA_964404355.1 uncultured Sideroxydans sp.
CTGGAGGCTTGTTCTTCCGTGCGTTGCGACAGGTCGCTGTTGCCAGCGGCAATCTCTTTGGAAGCGACATTGATAGTATCGGTAGACTCTTTGATGTCTCTGATCAACCCCTGGATGCTGCTCTGCATCGCCTTGAACGATGTCAGTAATTTGCCCAGTTCATCATTGCTGGTAATTTCGATATCGCTGGTCAGGTCGCCAGCCGCTATCTTGCCAGCCACTTCCTGCGCAACCGCTAATGGACGCATGATGGCACGGATCAACATCATGCCGATGAAGGCAGAGAGTAGCGCTCCTCCACAGGCCAGCAACACCACCAACCAGCGTTCGCGTACGGCAGTGTCCCGCAGCGAATTAAGGGTGTTGTCGGCATAAGCCGAAGCCACTTTAACTGTAGCATCAACACCGTTGCGATGAGCGGCATATATTTTGTCAATATCCGCAGCAAGTTCGCGCGCATGCGCACCGTCTCCCTGCCTTATAGCAGTGGCATAGTCGCCCAGAGCCAATTTCCAAAATTTGTCCGCCGCCAGCTTCTGCTCACCGAGCAGTGCATTCTTGACGGCAGGGTCAAGCGCTTCTTTTTCCCAGTAGACGTTGCGTTCATCGTAGTCCTTCTTTAGTGACTCCAGCTTTGCCAATAGTGGTTGTACTCCCTCCCCTTTTGCCGACTGGAGCTGAAGTACCGTCAGCTCGGCTTCAAGGACATACAGTGGAGGTGGCAAAATATCGGCCACCACGTCCTTGCCTCTGCCCATACCATCTGCCGCATCCGAAATAGTACCAACTGCAATCCAAACAATGGCTGCAAAGGTGAATAGGAATACGACCACTCCAGCCACCATGCCAACCAACTGCAACTTGATGCTCAGGTTTTTAAACATGATTACCCTCCATGGATTCTTTTGATTTAACTAACACCATCCGATTATCTCCATGTAGCGGCTAATCATTCGTTACGCAATATCCATCGCGATAATCATGCGTTCATCTGCAGAGTAAAATCTCATGAATTTACAGTATGTCTAATGTTCTCACTTAGAACTCTTGCCACTCACCATCCTCGCCGGACTTGGGTTTCGGTCTGGATTTGGCGACTGTGGTCGATTTGCTTGTACCGGCCTTGCGCGCCGTGATCGCTTTGTGTTCCACCTGATGGACTACAGTTGAAGCGCGCGCGGCAACGACTTGTGTCGCATTGTTATCTACCTTGAAGGTCGCTACCGACGCCGACAGGTTCTGCGCCTGTTCTTCCAGCGATTCTGCTGCCGCAGCCGCCTCTTCCACCAATGCGGCATTCTGTTGCGTTACTTCGTCCATCTGGGTGATGGCGGTGTTGACTTGTTCGATGCCCTGGCTTTGTTCGACCGAGGCGGCAGTAATCTCGGACATGATGTCGGTCACGCGGCGGATCGAGGTGACGATTTCTTCCATGGTCTGCCCTGCCTGAGCCACCAGTTTGCTGCCGCCTTCGACCTTTTCCACGGAGTCGCCGATCAGGGTCTTGATTTCCTTGGCTGCTGCTGCCGAGCGTTGTGCCAGATTGCGCACTTCGCCAGCCACCACGGCAAAGCCTCTTCCCTGTTCGCCTGCCCGGGCTGCTTCCACTGCAGCATTCAGCGCCAGGATGTTGGTCTGGAAGGCGATGCCGTCAATCACGGAGATGATGTCCACGATCTTGCGCGAGGATTCGTTGATCGAGTCCATGGTGACCACTACTTTGCTGACCACTTCACCGCCCTTGCCCGCCACGTCGGAGGCGCTGATGGCAAGCTGGTTAGCCTGTTTGGCATTCTCGGTGTTCTGCTTCACGGTGGAGGTTAACTCTTCCATGCTGGAGGCGGTCTCTTCCAGACTGGAGGCTTGTTCTTCCGTGCGTTGCGACAGGTCGCTGTTGCCAGCGGCAATCTGCTTCGATGCGGTACTGATGGTGTCGGTCGAGGCCTTGATTTCGCTTATCAGTCCCTGGATGCTGCTTTGCATCGCCTTGAAAGAAGTCAGCAACTGCCCCAGTTCATCATTGCTCGTGATTTCGATGGTGCTGGTCAGATCGCCTGCGGCAATCTTGCCGGCTACTTCCTGTGCCTC
>CAYOJU010000382.1:0-2083 GCA_964404355.1 uncultured Sideroxydans sp.
GCCCTCGGACACGGATTCGGATGTAAAAAAGTATTCGCTCATGGCTCTCCGATTGTTTCTTGAATAATTTATTGGGCGCGCAGTATATCAAATCCTTGCATTGTTGATTTAACGGGTTTTCTTGAATGGTTATTCTGTTTGATGTTTTAGCGCGTCTGCCTTTGTCGGTATTGCACCGGCTCGGTGCGCTAATTGGCTGGGTGACCTATCTGTCTTCTTCCCGCTATTCGTCCCGGTTGCGTGAAAACCTGCAAAAGGCAGGCGTGACGGGAACGGAATCCGAGGCTCGCCGATTGCTGCACACCAACATCCGTGAAATGGGCAAAGGGATAATGGAATTGCCTTGGGTGTGGCGGCGTCCTTTGGCGAAGGTGGTCGCCAGCGTCAAACAGTGTCACGGTTGGGAACACTTCGAGGCCGCACATGCGCAAGGCAGGGGGGTGATAACGCTCACGCCGCACATTGGCTGCTTCGAAGTCATCGGTTTGTATATTGCCGCACGCATGCCGATGACTTGCATGTACCGACCGCCACGCTGGAAATTTCTGGATACGCTGATGCATGAAGGGCGCGAACGCGGACAAATGGCGCTGGCGCCAACCGATCTGGGCGGCGTGCGTCAGTTGCTCAAGGCACTCAAGAAGGGACAAGTCATCGGCGTGCTGCCGGACCAGGTGCCGGGCAATGGTGAGGGCGAATGGGTGCCGTTCTTCGGGCGTCCCGCTTACACCATGACGCTGATCGGACGCCTTGCCGAGTCCAGCGGCGCGTCCGTAGTGATGTGCCATTGCGAGCGCCTGCCGCGCGGGGAAGGCTATGCCTTGCATTTCACGCCAATGTCTTTCGAAGCGGGTATTTCTATCCCGCGACAGATGAATGCGGCGCTGGAGGCAGTGATACGCAATCACCCCGGACAGTATCTGTGGAGCTATAACCGTTACAAAGTTCCGCGCGGCGCGTTGCCGCCGGATGCAGTCAAGGAGCATTGATGTTGGCACGACTCGGCGTTTTTATATTCTGGCTGATCCATTTTTTGCCGTTCCGCATCATTGTCGCCATTGGAAATGCACTGGGTACGCTGGCCTATCCGTTTGCCGCAGAACGACGCAGGGTAGGCGACATCAATCTCAGACTGTGCTTTCCCGACATGGATGAGCCGTCGCGCAAAAGGTTGTTGCGCGCTCATTTTAAAATGTTCATGCGCGGCCTCATCGAGCGCAGCATTCTGTGGTGGTCGAGTGCGGAGCGCATCAACGGCTTGATACGCGTCGAAGGCGTCGAGCATTTTGACGCGATCAAGGATAAACCGTCGATTTTGCTTACCCCGCATTTTGTTGGTATGGATGCAGGCGGGCAATGGATTGCGCAACACACCGACACCGTGTGCATGTATGCGAACCAGAAGAACGTGTACCTGACCGAGTTGCTGTTGCACAAGCGCGCGCGCTTCCGCAACCAGCACCTCTATTCGCGGCAGGAAGGGCTGCGTCCCATTCTCAAGGGGATGCGCAAAGGCATGCCGTTCGTCTATCCGCCGGATCAGGATCAGGGAATCAAGGACGGTGCGTTCATTCCTTTCTTCGGCGTGCCTGCCGCGACCATGACCTCGCTGCCGCGCATCGCGCAGATGACCGACGCGAAGGTGGTGCCCAGCATTACGCGCGTGCTGCCCGGCGGAGAGGGCTATGTGCTGACTTTCTACCCCGCGTGGGAGAATTATCCGAGCGGTGACGACATTGCCGATGCGCGTAAGATGAACGCCTTTATCGAAGACCGCATTCGCGAAATGCCGGAGCAGTATTTCTGGTTGCACAAGCGCTTTAAAACACGGCCTGAGGGTGAAAATAGATTCTATTGAGCACGTGGCGGGTAGCCTGTAGTTTGTAGCCAACCCGGTTTTGCTACCCGCTACAGGCTACGAGCTACAAGCTTAAGGAGCAGTTATGAAATATAAAGACCTGCGCGACTTCATCTCCCAGTTGGAGAATATCGGCGAACTCAAGCGCGTGACCGCGCCCGTTTCCACCCATCTGGAAATGACCGAGATTTGCGACCGCGTATTGCGTGCGCAAGGTCCGGCGGT
>CAYOJU010000383.1:0-2080 GCA_964404355.1 uncultured Sideroxydans sp.
TCAAAACGTGCCATAGCGTTCAAGTGTTAGGGGAGAACGTGGGCCAAGTTCTGACGAGATAACACAGATTTACACCGTTTTACACCTGAGCACCTTCAGCGGCTGTACCAGACTGCCGTTAATGGTGGCAGGGATCCAAGTGTTTGGGTCTCCCAACGATACTAGGAGTTCAGTATGTCTATTTCTATTAGTTCTGTCGCAAGTGGCGGTTCGAGCAGTTTTGATCCATCCAAGATGGCCTCCATGATGGCCACCAAGATGATGAACGACCTCGATCCAAACAACACTGGTAAAGTTACCAAAGATCAATTCATTTCTACTCTGACGGCAAAGGGCGTTTCGTTGACTGACGCCACCAAGATGTACGACTCGATCGATACCAAGGGATCTGGCAGCATTTCAAAGTCGGATATTGAAACTTCCATTAAGAATGGCAACCTGAAGCCCCCTTCAGACGGCCCGCAGAGTGGTTCTCGCAGCGCAAGTGGCCCTGGTGGTGCAGGAAAATCTGGAGGAGCTGGCGGCACGAGCAGTTCTTCCAAAACCTATGATGCTGCTGACACCAACAAAGATGGAGTGGTTTCCGCCCAGGAAGCCGCCATTTACGCCATAAGACACTCGTCAGGTTCAACCACTGAAATCACCAAATCCGACTCGTCCAAATTGGGCAAGAACGTTGATAAACTTGTTTGATCGCGTTCCCATAGGAACCGTGGTGGACGTCACGGCATGGCAGGCGAGCTGAACTAGCCCAAGGGAAATCATTCTGCCGGCTTGTAGGCAGCGAGGAATATTTCGACTGCGCGGTTCGCTGCTTGTCTGGCTTGTCTGGCATCCGGACTCGCAATTACTCCGAGCAGGCATTTCTCGAAATACTCGGATTCAAGCAAGCCTCTCAGGTGATCACCCGCAATACGCGGGTCTGACTTGCACAGCTGTCCGGCATCCATGGCGGCCTTCAACATACTCTCCACCATATGCGCGGCCTTCTGCGGCCCCTGCTCGAAGAAAAGGCGGCCTATATTGGAACGTCCCGCCTCTGCAATCAGGATGCGACGCAGGGCGATGGCCTCAGGGGAACAAAATGACAGGATCAGAGCCGCACCGAATTTTTTCAACGCCATTCCGATGTCTTCCGACATTTTCAAGTTTGTGAATGCCGCAAAAAATTGTCTCTCTCCAATCCTGTCTATGGCTTCGAGAAAGATTTCCTCCTTGGATGTGAAGTAGTTGTATAGTGTTCCCTTGGAACCGCCGACGCGCAAGGCTATCTGCGACATCGAGGTGTTCTGGAAGCCAGCTTCAAGAAACGCTTGTGCAGCTGTATCCAGAATCGCATTCCTGCGTGATTCAGTTTTTATTCTCATAGCCTTCACTCCATTCTTTACACGAATTTACATGTTCGTTCGTTGCCCGCTACTCTGCATTGGCGTACATTATAACCATACCGTATGGTTTATTTATAGCTTTCTTAAAAAAATGATAATTTTACAACTCGGTTCGAATTGCATTGCCGCACAGAAAGATCGGGGTGCGAGCATCAAACGTATTAAGCTCATTTCGATGGCGGCCTGTCTGGCCGGATGCGCCGTCGGCCCGGATTACGCTCGACCGGACATGCGCCTGCCAACCACCTGGCAGGCGCCTGTGCCGCATGGTGGCAAGATTGAAAAGATGACCGACTGGTGGAGCCAGTTCAAAGACCCAGTACTCACCGAGTTGCAGCAGGCGGCCCAGAACGACAGCCCGACGCTGGACAAGGCCGTTGCCGCAATCCGTTCGGCACGCGCCAGTGTCACCACCAGCCGCGCCAGCGGCATTCCGTCGCTCACTGCTGCGGCCTCGGCGACGCGTTCCGGCGATATCGGCACACGTTCCTCGGTAGCTACTACGACCAGCAGCGGTCTTGATGCCAGTTGGGAGATTGATTTGTTCGGCGGCGTGCGCCGCAGCGTTGAATCGGCCAAGGCGACAGTGGAAGCCAGAGAGGCCGATTGGCATGGCGCCCGCGTCAGCCTTGCTGCTGAAGTGGCGACCGATTATGTGGACTACCGCGCATGTCATTTGAAACTGGCCGCTT
>CAYOJU010000384.1:0-2076 GCA_964404355.1 uncultured Sideroxydans sp.
TGTCGCTGGTGGTCGGCGTGCTGGTGGACGATGCCATCGTCGAGATCGAGAACATCATGCGTCACCTGGAGATGGGCAAGACGCCTTACCAGGCTGCGATGGAAGCTGCCGATGAGATCGGCATGGCGGTGATCGCGACGACATTCACGCTGGTGGCGGTGTTCCTGCCGACTGCATTCATGGGCGGCATACCCGGAAAATTCTTCGTCCAGTTCGGCTGGACTGCTGCCGTGGCCGTGATGTTTTCGCTGGTTGTGGCGCGGTTGCTGACGCCGATGATGGCTGCCTATTTTTTGCGGCCGCGCGCGCTGCATGCAACGCCGAAGTGGCTGGAAACCTACCTCAAGTGGGCGACATGGTGCCTGCAGAATCGGCTGAAGACGCTGGCTTTCACTGCGGTCTTCTTCGTCGGTTCGTTCATGCTGGCCAGTACTTTGCCCACGGCTTTCCAGCCCAAGGACAACCTGTCGCAAACACAGGTGTCGTTGACGCTGCCGCCGGGCAGCAAGTTTGAGCAGACTTACGCATTGGCCGAACAGGCGCGCAACATCGCCATGCAGAACCCGAACGTGACGCTGGTCTATACCGCGATCGGCGGCGGGGCGTCGGGCGGCAATGCGTTCGAGCCGACCACTGCGCCGGAAGCGCGCAAGGCGACACTGTCCATACAACTGAAATCGAAGAAGGAACGGTCATTGCGCAAGCAACAGATCGAGGACGAATTGCGTGAAGCGATGGGAGCGTTGCCGGGCGTGCGCGTCAAGGTCGGGATGGGGGCGTCCTCGGACAAATACCAACTCGTGCTGACCAGCGATAACGGTGATTTGTTGAACGAGTATGCGCTGAAGGTGGGCCAGGAATTGCGCACGATACCGGGCATAGGCAACGTGGTGTCCAATTCCAGCATTCTGCGTCCCGAGGTGGTGGTGCGTCCCGATTTCGCCAAGGCGGCGGATCTCGGCGTGACCTCAAGCGCCATCGCCGAGACGTTGCGCGTGGCGACCAACGGCGATTACGATCAATCGCTGGCCAAGCTTAATCTGCCGGACCGGCAGTTGCCGATCGTGGTGAAGTTGCGCGACGACGCGCGGCAGAATCTTGATTTGCTGTCGCGACTGGTGGTGCAGGGTTCGCGCGGGCCGGTGATGCTGGGCAATGTGGCGAGCTTGAGTCTGGAAAGCGGTCCGGCGCAGATCGACCGCTTCGACCGGCAACGCAATGTGACCTTCGAGGTCGAGTTGGCCGGCCAGCCTTTGGGCGCGGTGCAGGCTGCTGCGCTGGCATTGCCGTCCGTCAAGAATATGCCGCAGGGTGTGGAGTTGGCGCCGGTCGGCGATGCCGAGATGATGAAGGAATTGTTCGCAAGCTTCGGTCTGGCCATGTTTACCGGTGTGCTGTGCATCTATATCGTGCTGGTGCTGCTGTTCAGGGACTTCATGCAGCCGGTCACAATTCTGTGGGCGCTGATCCTGTCGATCCCGGGCGCCTTCCTGGCATTGTTCCTGACGCATACCTCGATCTCGATGCCGTCGATGATCGGCATCATCATGCTGATGGGCATCGCGACCAAGAACTCCATCCTGCTGGTGGAATACGCCATCGTCTCGCGCCGTGAGCGCGGCATGAACCGTACGGAAGCCATGCTGGATGCGTGCAAGAAACGTGCACGTCCCATCGTGATGACGACGATGGCGATGGGTGCGGGCATGCTGCCGGTCGCACTCGACCTCGGCATGGGCGACGGCAGCTTCCGTTCGCCGATGTCCATCGTGGTGATCGGAGGTTTGATCACTTCGACGTTCCTCAGCCTGCTGGTGATCCCGGTAGTATTTACCTATGTGGATGATGTAGTGCAGTGGCTGTTCGCGCGTTTCAAGCCAACCCAACCCGCGCAACCCGCCACGCAAGAGGTTTAACTGTATTCATGGCAGTCACCAATTTTCAAGAATGGAGAAAGAAATGAAATTATCCAAAACAGCATTGAGCGTACTGCTGGCCCTGGGCATCAGCCCTCTGGCCGACGCAGCAGACCTGCTCGACATCTACCACGCCGCGCAAAGCCAGGACGCAGTCTTT
>CAYOJU010000385.1:0-2067 GCA_964404355.1 uncultured Sideroxydans sp.
TCCTAGTTCCCGCACTATAGGGGCCCGCCTGCGTCGCTGTTTCACTTGCTTTTTTTCTAGCGATTCCCACAGCTGCTGGCTAAGCCGGGCGGCGCGAAGGAATGGTGGGTGGCACCGCGCGGAGAGGCCAAGTCCTCACTGGCCACCAAGGTCGGCCCGTGCTGGGTGGCAATACAAGCGTTGCTGCAAAAGGTTCTGGTCCGTCAAGAGATCGGATGGATTGAGTCCAATCAGCTTCCGTATTTCATCGACTACATCACCATGCTGGGCGCAGAGACCAAGCTTCCGACCAAGCTGCTTGAAGTCGTCAAAGTCGAGCTGACGGTTAACGCGGCGCTGGCGCTAGACTTCCCAGAGGCATGCGGCGCAACCAAAAACTGGAAGATCGGCGAGTTCACCACCCGCAGCGGCGTGAAGATGGAAGCCTTCGGTGCCGAGCAGGCCATTCGCGGTACCTTCCACGGATCGAGCCGCCCCAAGCTGCTTCTGGGCGACGATCTGATCACCGATAAGGAAGCGAAAAGCCCGACCGAGTGCAATAACCGCTGGGACTGGCTGGAGAAGGCCGTGGACTTCCTCGGCCCACCGGACGGCACCGTTAAATTCGTCGGCGTCGGTACCGTACTGAACAAGAACGATCCGATCAGTCGGGCAAAGGCCGCCATCGGCCATCTGGTGCATCACTTCCGCGCGCTGATCGAGCTGCCCAAGCGCATGGATCTGTGGGAAGAGTGCCAGGCGCTGATGCTCAACCAGGACAAGCCCGCCGAGGAAGCCGCCAACGAACGCGGCGAGGTGCTGGAGGAAAGCCAGTTGCCGTCGCACCTGTTCTACCAGGCGCACAAGGCCGAGATGGACGAAGGGGCCCAGATCTCTTGGCCGGGCGTACGCAGCCTGTTCTGGCTGATGCGTCAGCGCGCCAAGAACATCAAGGCGTTCTCCACCGAAATGCAGGGCGACCCACGCAGCGACGAGGATAAGGTATTCAGCCCGGTGCAGTTCTTCGTGTCGCGCTTGCAGCACTGGAAGCCATTCGGCGCTTGTGACCCGTCGATGGGCAAGGGCGAGAAGTCCGATCCATCTGCAATCGTTGGCGGCTATTACGACACGCAGCGCCAGCGGCTGCACGTTGATTACGCGGCCATCAAGCGCCGTGTGCCGAGCAAGCTGGAAGCCGACCTGATCGCATTTCAACAGGAATTCAGATGCCAGGCCATCGGCTTTGAAAACAACAACGCCTACGAACACATGCGCCAGTCGTTCGTGACGGCCGGGCTGGCCAAGGGCGTGGCGCTGCCGCTGGTGGCGGTCACAGCCACGGTCGATCCGGAGGTGCGCATCGATTCTCTGGAGCCATACATCACCGACGCGCTCGATCCGCGCATCCTGTTCAACCCGGCGCTGACACTACTGCTGGCCGAGATGGATAGCTGGCCGGAAAAGCAATCTTCCCACCACTACGACGGCCTGTGCGCGCTGCACATCCTGTGGATGATCGCGGTGTCGCGCAGTGCGCCGATGGAACTGCGCGGATCCGGTGATCGGAGGACGGCCGTCTCGGGTGGTTTGACAGGTTTTATGTGATTTGCGTATCGACGCAGGATGCGCGTAGCCGAATAGATGCCGTTAGAGCACCGTTAAAAACGGCGAAGGCGGTTGAAGTGCGGTGGATGTATGGATTAGGCGGAAAAAACGCAGCCAATCGCGTTTTAACGATTCTGGGGTAAGCATGGAACAGAACTTGAAAATGGAAGACGTCAAGAACGAAATCGCCACGACACGAGACGGTCGTGACATCACGCGCGGCTACGTAGATGGCCTGCCTCTGTTGCCGAATACGGATCGCCTGTTAGCCCTCAAGGGAAACGGGGATCTGCTGATCTATCAGGAGGTGCTGCGCGACGAACAGGTCAAGGCATGTTTTGAACAACGGTTGCGGGCCGTCGTATCGAAACCCTGGGAGGTGATGCCGGGCGGCAAGAAACTGATCGACAAGAAGGCAGCGGAGTTCATCGATCAGCAGCTCAAGAACATTGCATTCGATTCAATTACGGAGAAGATGCTGTA
>CAYOJU010000386.1:0-2050 GCA_964404355.1 uncultured Sideroxydans sp.
GGGGTACCGCGCAAGATAAAAGTTTTGAGGAATTAAAGAGTCGGCTGGTATCCGCACCAGTCCTTGCTATGCCGACTACAGATAAAGAGTATACGGTTTACACCGATGCTTCTAAATCGGGTTTGGGTTGTGTGTTAATGCAAGATGATCATGTAATTGCCTATGCATCTCGGCAATTACGACCGCACGAGCAAAACTATCCGACTCATGACTTGGAATTGGCGGCGGTGATATTTGCGCTAAAGATTTGGCGGCATTATCTGTATGGCGTGAGATGCCGTATATTTACAGATCACCAAAGTTTGAAATACATTTTCACGCAAAAAGAGCTGAATTTGAGACAAAGGCGGTGGTTAGAATTGATGAAAGATTATGACTTGGATATCCAGTATCATGCAGGAAAAGCGAACAGTGTAGCAGACGCATTAAGCAGAAAGAGTCAGGTAAACCTGGCGTCAGTGATTACAAGTGAAACGCATCTTCTTGAGGAAATGCGCAAATTGGAAATACATGTTGGCGCATCACGCGATTTTGCGTTGGATATCGCATCTAAGTGTATTGGAGGTGGAGTTGAGGCGGGTACACCCGCAATTACATCAGTTGTACTAGCAGCGGTTGAGATCCGATCAGAGTTACACGAGCAAATTCGTGCAGAGCAACAAAATGATCCGAAATGTCAGAAATTTAAACTGCACTACGAGTCAAATGCTGATTCACCGTTTCAAGTTCAAAGAGATGGCATATTGCGGTTTCACAACCGTATTTGTGTACCAAGTAATCCGGAGTTGAAAGATCTGATTTTATCGGAGGCGCATGACTCGGGTTACGCTATTCATCCGGGAGAAGTAAAAATGTATCAAGATTTAAAGAAGTATTTCTGGTGGCCGAAAATGAAACGGGAAGTACAAAGGTATGTTGAAAAATGTCAAATATGTCAACAGGTTAAAGCGGATCGGCAGAGAAGAGCCGGATTGCTAAGACCGCTGGAGATACCTACAAGGAAGTTTGAATCAATCACAATGGATTTCGTAAGTGGATTTCCGAGGACGGTCGGAAGGTATAATACAGTTTGGGTAATTGTGGATCGGCTGACGAAGATAGCGCATTTCATTCCGCTTCGAATTGAGACATCTGGGCAAGAATTGGCGGAGTTGTTTCTGAAATATCAGTTTAAATACCACGGTTGCTCGCGTAATATCATTTCTGACCGAGATCCTCGGTTTACTTCTCATTTTTGGGAGAGTTTTCAAGAAACAATGGGTACCAAGTTGAGATTTAGCACTGCACACCATCCGCAGACTGACGGTCAGTCTGAGCGCACTATTCAGACATTAGAAGACATGTTGCGTTCCTGCGCGCTAAGTTTACAAGGTTCGTGGGTTGATCATTTGTATCTGGTGGAATTTGCGTATAACAACAGTTATCATTCGAGTATTGGTATGTCACCGCAAGAAGCGCTGACAGGACAGCAGTGCTGTACTCCGCTGTGGTGGGGACCAGCGGGTACATATCCACCTACGGGACCGCAAATGTTAGAAGAAATTGCTGAGAAAACGAAAATGGTTCTGAGTCGGCTCAAGTCGGCTCAAGAAAGACAAAAGAAATACGCTGATATTCATCGAAGACCGTTGGAATTCCAAGAAAGTGATCATGTATGGCTTCGAGTTTCGCCTGTCAGAGGCGTGCACAGATTTGGTGTTTCGGGTAAGCTAAGTCCCCGATATATTGGGCCTTTTCAGATTTTGCGACGAGTTGGGCCGGTAGCGTACGAGCTTGCGCTACCACCAGCACTAGACCGGGTTCATCCGGTGTTCCATGTATCACAGCTACGCAGATATGTGCGAGATCCGTCGCATTGTATTGATCATTCGGGTTTACACGTGCAAGATGATCTGACGTATCAGGAAGAACCAATGCAGATATTGGATCGAAAAGAGCAACGGCTTCGAAGTAAGGTGATCCGACTTGTATTGGTAAAATGGGGACGCCATTCCGATAAGGAAGCGACGTGGGAACTCGAGGAGAGCATCCGAGAAAAGTATCCGGAGTT
>CAYOJU010000387.1:0-2048 GCA_964404355.1 uncultured Sideroxydans sp.
ATCAAAGAGGCCTGCGATATTGTTTATTTTTTTGTTCGGTATCGATGGATGACGAATATGCATGTTCTTGTGACAGCAGGCTGGTTGCATCCACACAAACGTTGTCTTGCGCTCGTTTGGTTTGCTGCCGTAATCATCGTGACTATGGTTGGCGGGTGCGGTGGGTCAAGCATTAACCCCGATTCTCCGGCCGGACCGCCAAACATACCCTTTGACGGTATATACGGAGCGCAGGCTGATCAAGGTGAGACGGACGATCCACTGGTCGATGCGACAACGTATGCCTCGGGCACTACATATTCCATCGGGAAAATGGTCGTCTCTGGCGGTCAGTATTACATCTCCGAATCAGATGACAACGCCGGGAATGCCTTGTCAGACAAATCCAAATGGTGGGGGCCGGCAGCGGGCTTTCTTTATGTGGACCCGGCCGGTAGTAATGCAAATACCTTCAACACCGATCCTTCGATCGCAAAGCAGAATCCGGTTGCTGGTCTCACTCGCGTTGATGATTGCCTGACCGGAAATGGCGCATTCGGTGACAAAATTAACTGCCCGCCGTATACCCTGGTTATGTTCAAGCGCGGCGCAACGTGGGAAGGTGTCATCCAGGTCAATCAGCAGAGTGCTGCCGATCCGGAGGGGCAGTCAGGATCCGCCCATGGACGCTATTATCTTGGTGCCTATGGCAACCGTAGTGACGCGCGTCCTCTGATCAAATTCAAGGAGGACATGACTCAGCGCAAAGGGCTGGTGATCTGGTCCAATCGACCGGGGCTCCGAGTTCGCAATCTGCGTGTGGATGGACAGGATATCAATATGTACACGGTTTCCGCAGGCACCGGTACACTAGCGCAAGGCGATGTCCTCTACAGTGCAGATGAAACCGTTTCGGGCAGGATTGTGTATGTCGATTCGGCTACCGACATTTCGGCCATCGTCATTTCGGTGGCAATGACACCAAACCGCGGTACGGCATTTGCAAACGCAAGTGTTGTGCATACCGCAGGCTCGGCAAAGACCGCAACGATCACCAAGAATGATGGATACATCACCGGCATTAGCGTCTCCACTTTTAACTGGAAGGTGCTCAACTCGGAGTCATACAATTTGACCAACCACGGATTCCTGATAGGCAACGGCACTGCGGGTTCTTCCGACAACGTGCTGCTGCAGAACAGCATCATTCACGACAGTTGCAAAATAAATTTCAGTGGCAGCGGGGTCGATGGCGGGTCGGTGTCCAGTGCCTTCAGGGCGCTGCACAATACGATCTATGACAATGGCAATGGTGTGCAGTCTCACAATATCTATATGTCGAGCGGAACCAATGTCGAAATTGCCTACAATTATGTCTATCGAACAAGCACTTCATTCGGCAATAGTGGATTGGTCGTGCACGGCGTAGCGAGTCACTATCGTGTCCACCATAATCATTTTGACGGCAATGACACCGGCCTTGCAGCAAACGACGGCTATGCTTCCAATGAAAGCTTTGATGATATGCAGTATTACTCAAACATCATCAGCAATAGCGCCACCCAGAGCGTTGAGTTCGCTTGCAACACCAATTCATCATTCGTTAACAATGTTGTTTATGGCAATGTGGGGGCGTTTTCAATCATCTCCAAGCGCAATTCCGGCGGGGTCGATGCGACCACCACGAATTTTGAAGTGGCGTTCAATACGTTCTCAAACAACGGACCGGTTAACCTGATCGGTGCGGAATTGGCGGGCATACGTATCCGCAACAATATTTTTACGAACAGCAGTTCGTCGAAAAGAATAATCACCAAGTACACGGCCGTGCCCGATGCGAAACTGACCATAGACAGGAATCTTGTCTTTACAGCCAATGCAACCGGTCCCTTTTACTGGAACAGCGATGCTGCCGGCACAAACTATGTCAACGGTACCGGTGCGGGCAGCTTGTTCCAGTTCAATGGTCTCAATAGCAATGCTGTCACGACCGATCCCTTATTCACGAATCCCGGGAGTTTTGACTTTACGCTGCAAGCCGCAAGCCCTGCCAGGGGAGCGGGAGTGCC
>CAYOJU010000388.1:0-2047 GCA_964404355.1 uncultured Sideroxydans sp.
GACACCGACCTCCTCGACGAATTCAGCGACGCCCTCTGGCTGGAAGACGGCCTCTCCCGCAACACCCTCGAAAGCTACCGCCGCGACCTGAACAAATTTACCGAATGGCTGCAAAAGCAGCGTGGATGCGGCTTGCAGGCTACCACCCATGCCGATATACAGGGTTTTCTCGCGCATCTGGTCAGCGGCGAAAAAGCCAAAGCCACCTCCACCTCGCGCGCCATCTCCAGCCTCAAACGCCTGTTCCGCTACCTGCTGCGCCAGAACAAGATCACGGTCGATCCGACTCTGCAGATTGCCACCCCCAAACTTCCGCGCAGCCTGCCCAAGAGTCTCACCGAAGACGATGTCGAGCTATTGTTGAATGCGCCGGATGTCGATACGCCGCTCGGCATGCGCGATCGCACTATGCTGGAAGTGCTGTATGCCAGCGGCCTGCGCGTGTCGGAACTGGTCGGCCTGAGCGTGGCGCAAGTGAGTCTGGACATGGGCGTGACGCGCGTGATGGGCAAGGGCAGCAAGGAACGCCTGGTGCCGCTGGGCGAAGAAGCGCTGGACTGGGTCAGGAAATACCTCGCAGACGCCCGTCCTGCCTTGCTCCAGGGCAAGCTCACCGATGCGCTGTTCGTCACCCAGCGCGGCGAAGGCATGACGCGGCAGATGTTCTGGTATCTCATCAAGAAACATGCGAAAGAAGGCGGCCTGCACAAGCCGCTATCGCCGCACACCCTTCGCCACGCCTTCGCCACGCACCTGCTCAACCACGGCGCGGATTTGCGCGTGGTACAGATGCTGCTGGGGCATTCGGATATTTCGACGACACAGATTTACACGCATGTGGCGCGGGAACGTCTGAAGGCGCTGCATGCGATGCATCATCCGAGGGGGTAGGCGATCATGAGAGGTTTGACTTTGGAGGAATATGCTCCCTATCACCGACAGGTGTTGCATACACTTTCCATGCTTGCCCAGAGCATCAAGGGCGTTCGCACTCACTCTGCTGGTCTTGAGTACACATCCCTGATGTCTTCTTTTTTGATGCACAACGTGTCGGGAGCGCGGTCCCTGCTTGCTCTATATGAATTGTCAGGCGTCGAGTGGTTTCCAGTGACAGTTGGTTATGGCATCGCGCGCACGATGTTCGAAGTCGATGTCGCGGCTCACTATATCTCTCAATCGCCGCAGGAGCGTGCTAGCCAGTACATTCTGTTTGAGCATATTCTTAATAAACAGGCGATGGATGTGTGTAATAAGCACCGAAGAAGCGTCGATCCATCATGGCGAGAGGCAATGGAGATCGAATGGCAAGCGAAATGGGAAAAGCGAGAGCAGGAGATCAACGACAAGTTCATTGAGTTTGCGCCATTCTTCACTAGTAGCGGGAAGAACGGACGGCTGTTCCATAACTGGTCGGGCAAGTCAATTCGTCAACTTGCGGTTGAGGTGGCACACGAAGAAGCCTACGACATTTTTTACTCTGAGCTCTCTTCGTTTACACATGCTGACGTGCGCCTCGCGAACCGATCTTTACGGCTCCGGCCTGATGGCCCAAGTTGGACGCAGCGCGCTAACGAGCCTGATGTAGGCGAAGTTCTTCACAATGCCGCGTCTTTCCTGACGTGCTATCTGAAACATTTCGGTTCGCAATTCGGCATTTTGGATGCTGTTGCCGTTGATGCGTGTTGGGACGTAGAGGAAATCAAGTCGAAAAATTAAGACCTTTGACTTGGTGGAGGTGATCAGGATCGAACTGACGACCTTCTGATTGCGAACCAGACGCTCTCCCAACTGAGCTACACCCCCACGGCAGGCGAATCCTAAAGGCAAACTGCCGGTTTGGGAAGGGTTTGATGGAAAGAGCCGGGAAGGTTTCTAAATTGGCCAAATCCTGCAATAATCCCCGTGCGAAACAATAATACTATTTATGAATTGAGGGAATGATGGCTTTGTCGCAGGATGATATGAAACGCGCAGTTGCCCAGGCGGCGATTGCCTATGTGCCGAACGATTGCATCGTGGGCGTGGGCACGGGCTCGACGGCCAATTT
>CAYOJU010000389.1:0-2044 GCA_964404355.1 uncultured Sideroxydans sp.
GTAGATTTTTATCGTGGAAGACCAACTGGTTCCAAAGATAAAAATCTACGAAAAAAAAAGAGCAGAATAAAGCAGTTGGTGTAACTCCAGAAGAGGTTACCGATAAAATCCCAGAAGAGATTAATAAAATCCCAGAAGAGATTGATAAAACCCCAGAAGAGGTGGATGAAGTTCCAGAAGAAACTCAGGAACCTAGTGATTATGATATCTCAATAAACTATGTACAGAATGGTACAATATGGAATCGAAATGAAACATGTGTTGATGAAATTTTTGCATATGCTATAGCAATTGATGTGCTAAATGAGGAAGATTATGTGCCAAAAACTCCTGAAGAGTGTATGCACAGAAATGATTGGCAAAAATAGAAAGATGCCCTGAAGGCTGAATTAGATTCGCTTGAAAAGCGCAATGTTTTTGGACCTGTAGTTTAACCCCCAAAGATGTTAACCCTGTAGGTTACAAGTGGGTATTTGCAATAAAAATGAATGAGAAAAATAAAATTGTGAGATATAAAGCAAGGCTTGTGTCACAAGGTTTTACACAAATACCATGAGTTGATTATGAAGAAACATATTCACCTGTAGTTGATGCAATAACTCTTAGATTTTAATCAGTCTCACAATCACTGAAAACCTTCAAATGCGCCTCATGGATGTAGTCACAGCTTATTTGTATGGATCACTTGATAATGATATCTATATGAAAGTCCTTGAAGGATTAAAAATGCCTGAAGCATTGAAATCAAAACCTCGAGAAATGTATTCTATAAAGTTAAAAAGATCTTTATATGGACTAAAACAGTCGGGTCGAATGTGGTATAATCGACTCAGTGAATATCTCTTAAAAGAAGGATATAAATCTGATGTAATTAGTCCATGTGTTTTTATTAAAAGATCAAACTCAGATTTTACAATTATTGTAGTATATGTTGATGATTTAAATATCATTGGGTCTCCTGAAGAGATCGAAAAGACTGCAAAATTATTAAAGAAAGAATTTGAAATGAAAGATCTTGGTATAACAAAATTATGTCTCGGCCTGCAGATCGAGCATTTGAATAATGGTATTTTTGTCCATCAATCAAATTATATCCAGAAGATGTTGAAACGTTTTAATATGGACAAAGCTCATCCTCTGAGTACACCAATGGTTGTCCGATCACTTGATATAAAAAAGGATCCTTACCGTCCCCGAGAAAAGAATGAGAAAGTTCTTGGTCCAGAAGTACCATACTTAAGTGCTATTGGGGCTTTGATGTATCTTGCTAATAATACGAGACCTGATATTGCTTTTTCTATAAATGTACTAGCAAGATATAGTTCTGATCCAACACGCCGACATTGGAACGGAATTAAACAAGTATTTCGTTACCTTTGCGGGACACGTGATATGGGACTATTTTATCAAAAAGATACAAAGTCCAAATTAGTTGGGTATGCAGATGCAGGATATTTATCAGATCCGCATAAAGCTCGATCACAATCCGGATATGTGTTTACATATGGCGGTACTGCAATTTCATGGCGATCGACAAAACAGACACTGACGGCAACATCATCAAATCATGCCGAATTAATTGCTCTATACGATGCTGGTCGAGAATGTGTCTGGTTAAGATCAATGATCCAACACATCCAGGAGGAATGCGGGCTCGAGTCAATCAAAGGAAGCCCGACAGTACTATATGAAGATAATGCAGCATGTATTGCTCAAATCAAAGAAGGATATATTAAAGGTGACAGAACCAAGCATATCTCGCCAAAATTCTTCTCAACTCATGATCTACAAAAGGATGGCTTGATAGATGTTTGTCAAATCAGATCAAGCGACAATTTGGCAGACCTATTCACAAAATCATTGCCAAGAAAAGTTTTTGAGCAACTTTCACAGAAGATCGGCATCCGTCGCTTAAAAGATATACATTAAAATGAGGGGGAGTATTATACACACTGCACTCTTTTTCCCTTCACTAAGTTTTGTCCCACTGGGTTTTCTTAGTAAGGTTTTTAATGAGGTAGCATAACTGATTCAGAAATATCAG
>CAYOJU010000390.1:0-2026 GCA_964404355.1 uncultured Sideroxydans sp.
CTTCGAGGTGCTGCCGCTGGGGAGTGGTCGCCTGAGTCCGGCCCTGTTTGAAACCATCGTGGCACAGACCGGGCGTATTTTTATGGTGGCGCTGCAAATTTCCGCGCCGGTCATGGCGGTGTCATTTTGCATCACCGTCTTCTTTTCGATCATGAGCCGGGCGGTGCCCCAGATGAATGTGTTCGCGGAAAGTTTCGGGATTCGCATTGCTGGTGGCTTGATCGTTTTCGGTTTTACCCTGCAAATCGCCGCCCAATATATTGCCAACCACCTGCGCCGCCTGCCTGATGATTTGATGGGCCTCGGCCAGATTCTCAACGGAGGCTGATATGGCCGAAGAGACAGGCGAGAAAACCGAGCAGCCGACACAGCGCAAGCTGGAAGAAGCCCTCAAGCACGGGCAGACCCCGCGCAGCGCCGAAGTGCAAACGGTGTTCGTATTGCTCGGGGGGATCGCCGCGATGACCTTCAGCGGCCGCGAAATCTGGCAGACCTTCGTCAACACCGAGGTGCAGGTCTTCAGCCATCTGCACAGCACCACCATCACCACGGATTCCCTTCAGGCTTACGGGGTGACGGCGGTGATGACCGTGGTGAAATGCACCGCTCCCTTCGTTCTCTGCACCATGCTTGCGGGCTTGATTGCCGGGGCCATTCAGAACCGGTTTCAAACTTCCTCGGAAGTATTGAACCCGGACTGGAACCGGATCAACCCCGTGGAAGGTTTCAAGCGGTTGTTCTCCAATCGCACGCTGGTGCCCACCGCCATTACCGCCGTGAAGTTCGCCGTGGTGCTGGCGCTGACGTATTCGGAAATCCGTTCCATTTTGCTGGACCCTATTTTTACCACGTCGGTCAGCGTGGGGCGGTTGGCGGAATTT
Source organism: uncultured Sideroxydans sp. (assembly GCA_964404355.1). Taxonomy (GTDB): domain Bacteria; phylum Pseudomonadota; class Gammaproteobacteria; order Burkholderiales; family Gallionellaceae; genus Sideroxyarcus. Next base: position 882 of record CAYOJU010000390.1, read on the forward strand.
CTTGGCCAGACCAGTATCAGCATCCTGCTCCGGGTTACCCTGGCGTTGATCGTGATTGCCGCCGTGGACTACGGCTATCAGTTTTGGCGCACCGGTCGCGACTTGATGATGACCAAGGATGAAGTGAAGGAAGAGGCCAAGAGCACGGAAGGCAATCCGCAGATGAAAAATGCCCGGCGTCGCCGCCGCTCCTCGAGCAAGGCCAAACAACTTGCCGACGTGGCCAAGGCGGATGTGATCGTCACCAACCCCACGCATATTGCCATTGCCCTGCGCTACGATCGCAAAACCATGAAGGCGCCCAAGATTGTCGCCAAAGGCATCAGCTTGAATGCCCAAAAAATCCGCGAAATTGCCACGCAAAATCAGGTGCCCATTCTGGAGAATAAACCGCTGGCCCGCATGCTTTTTAAACATGGAAAGGTGGGGGCCGAAGTGCCGTCCTCACTGTACTCAGCCGTGGCCGAAGTGCTCGCCTGGGTCTATCGCATCAATCGCTACCGCTACTTTTCGGAACGCAACCAGTCGTAGTCGCCGCTGGAAACCGCCCTAACCGGAGGTTTTCCCCATCTGCCCGCGCGTGACGCCCAATTGGTTGAACAACTTCAGTTCGCGCCAGAGTTGCGTGCCGGAGATTTCCCCGCGCAACAACTGCCGGTACTTGGCCAGGGTCCGCTCTACTTCCAGCGGTGTCTCGTGCATGAATTCCACGCGGAAATGGCGCACGCCCAAGGCGAGCATGCGATCGGCATATTCCGCACCCGTCTGCGCCTGGGAATTGAACACGGTATTGCGGCAGCCGGCGTCCGCCTTGAGCGGATGCTCCGCGCCCACGCGATCGCGCAGCAGCACTTGATGATGATCACATGGGCGGCCGCAATCGCGATAGTCTTTGCCTTTGGAAAGAAACGCGCAGAACACGCAATGCTCCATGTGAAACATGGGCATGTGCTGGTGAAGGGTCACCTCAAACCACGCCGCTGGTGCCGCTTGCAACAAGGCTTCCAACTGTGTGAAATTCAAATCGTAGCTCGCCGTCACCCGCTCCAGTCCGTAGCGGTGGATGAAATGTTCCGCCGTGATGCGGTTGGCGGTATTCAGCGAAAAATCCCCGACCCGCCGCGTGTCCGCGAACCATTTCAGGT
>CAYOJU010000391.1:0-2024 GCA_964404355.1 uncultured Sideroxydans sp.
CCCCGCTTGCAAGCGGCAGCCTCGGAAGCGTTGGGTATGGAAGTCAGCATCGGCGGTCGGCTCGGCATTGGCTTCTTTCCGGGCATGTTGCTCACCATGAATGATGTGCACATCCGTAACCGGGGCAAGGAGCTTGTTGCCGCCGAACATGCCCGACTCGGACTCGAACTTCTGCCGTTGCTGCGGGACGAATTCCGCATTACGAAAATCTCGCTGATACACCCCAAAATCACCATCGAGCTGGGCACCGACGGCAAATACAACTTCGAGCAGCCGCAGGCAGCCGGAGCAACGTTGCCAGCCGTGGACTTGCCGAAGATTTCTCTTGCGGGCGGAACACTCCACTACGCGGACAGGCAAACCGGCGGAGGCTTCGATGCCGGAGATTGCAACCTGGAGTTGCGCCATTTGCTGCTTGCGGGCGGAGGCACCGACATCGTGAAGGACATCTCCTTTGCGGCGGAACTGCACTGCAACAAGATTTTGACACGGGACTACGCGGTGACCGATCTGAAGCTCTCGGCCAATGCAAAAAACGGAGTCTTCGATTTCAAGTCCATCTCGATGGAACTCTTCGATGGACAAGGTTCGGGCAGCCTGCGGGCGGACTATTCCGGCGCGGTCCCGCTTTACCACGTTCTTTTTTCTTTGCCGCAGTTCCGCATCGAAGAACTGCTCAAAACCCAATCACCGGAACAAATCGCGGCAGGGCGGATGGATTTCTCAATGAATCTGACTTTGCAGGGCAAGGCTGCACAAGAGATGAAGCAGAGCGCGAATGGAGAGGCTGCACTTCGGGGCGAAAATCTCACGCTCAACGGTCACGATCTCGATCTCGAGTTCAACCGGTTTGAGACCAGCCAGAACTTCAACCTCGTGGACGTGGGCGCCTATTTCTTTGCCGGACCTGTTGGCCTGGCGCTCACCAAGGGGTATGACTTTGCGAACGTCCTCAAAGGCTCGGGAGGCGTCAGCGCCATCCCCATGTTTGTCTCCCACTGGAAAGTTGAACGCGGCGTGATGTATGCGCAGGATGTGGCGATGGCCACGAACAGGCACCGCATGGCACTCCTGGGCGGGCTCGACATCGCCAATGCACGCTTTGTTGACGTTACGCTGGCACTGATTGATTCCAAAGGCTGCGTCGAAGTAAAGCAAAAGATCAGCGGCGCCTTTGAGAAGCCGGTGGTGGAGCAACCGAACGTATTCAAATCCCTCGCCGGACCGGCGATCAAGCTGCTCAAGAAAGGAAGAAAGCTCTTGCCCGGTGGGGCGTGCGAAGTGATCTACACCGGCACCGTGGTGTCGCCGAATTGATAGTGATCCGGCACGAATAAAGTATGAGACCCGTAATTTAGTGATGTAAACCCCCAGCTATGCCGGGGAACTCAACAAGGTTTGACCTATGCGGTAGTCATGCAGAGTGGAGAGAGTCGCGGACGTTCCCCACTTTGTAAAAGGGGGGCCTGGGGGATTTGCGGAAGAATGGCGATCACTCAGCATTTTCAAATCCCCCTCACTCCCCCTTTATCTAAAGGGGGAAGCAGTCAAAGGTAGGGTGCGCAAGCGCCCCCTACGTCTGCTGACTTCAAACTTCTTTTGGCCGGATCATCAGCGCGAAATACGTAATACCCGCAACGCAACCCTCAACTACTTGCTTTAGAGAGCAGACACAAAACCATAAATATGATACGGTCTTTATCCGGCTGATCGTAGATCGTGCAAGAAGCTCGAAAACACAAAAAAACAAGATCGCCGTTTTAGTGAAAAACCCTCAGGAGGGGAGTTCATGCAAAAATTTTGTTTTTCCATAAGGACTCGCGACGGCCTGCCAATCGCGCGCCTGATGTTTTTAGGCAAAGATCAAGATGAAGCCGAGCGCAAACTGAAGCAGATGTACCGCTTCTGCGAAATAGTCAGCTGTACCTTGGAGCATCAAGTAACAGTAAAAAAAGGGCAGAACACCTTTTTCAATGGCGTCTCCTCTTTTCTTGCCAAACAAGAAAGTGTTTCCGGGTAGTAAC
>CAYOJU010000392.1:0-2023 GCA_964404355.1 uncultured Sideroxydans sp.
TTGTACAGCAAGCTGACCAATGGCACGGCTTCCAACTACGGCTTGTCCAGCAACGGTACCAGCGCCACCCAGGCAACCACCTCCGGTGCCGGGGCATCGCCTTCGGTCTTCTCTCTGGGCATGCGTCACACGTTCTGATTTGACGCGGGTGGGGCTGTTACAACACTTTGGCAACCTCACCCAACTCACTGTCATTTTTACCCAAACTGGCCTCTTCGGAGGCCAGTTTGTATTGGCAAATCAAAATGGAGGCAAGAATGGCTTTCGCTTTCTTTAAATCCCATGCAATTTGACATGAATCAATCTGTCGCAAAAAAGATACAAAATATTGTGTTATTACCAACCAAGCATTGAAACGCCCATGTGAGGGTGTTACTTTGCGCCTCGGACTAGGCGGGAATACCCACCGATCCGTATATTTCGCTAGGGATTGGCCCGATACGAAAATGTAAACTCTGAGGAGATTATTAAATGCAAAAGAAACTCATTGCTTTGGCTGTAGTTGCTGCTTTCTCTGCACCGGCATTTGCCGATGTGACTGCTTACGGCGTTCTGGACGCTGCTGTTGCCCATATTTCTGCTGATGGTCAAAAGAGCGATATTCAAGCTGTTGCTGGTGGCCTGTCCACTTCCCGTTTCGGCGTGAAGACTGTAGAAGACCTGAACAACGGCTGGAAGGCAGTTGGCGTTCTGGAATACGCTCTGGACAATGAAACCAACTCCACCGTTGGCGGAACCACAACCAGCATCGCTGCTGGCAAACTGGCTGCTCGTACACAAATGCTGGCAGTGGCTGGCGACTTTGGTACTGTTGCAACTGGCTACCTGCAAACCACCGGCTATGACTTCGCAGTCAAGTTCGACCCGACCACCGGTTCCAGCGTGTCTCCTCTGCAAAGCATGACCAAGAGCACCAACGTGATCGGTTCCGTGACTGCTGGCGCACGTGCTCCTCGCGCTCTGGCTTACATCTCCCCGGATCTGGGCGGCGTAACCGTTGCTGTGAACTACACTACCGATCTGACCGGTGGCCTGGGTAACCTGACAATCGCTTCTGGCGGTGTAGAAACCAAGGAAACAGCTTACCTGCTGTCCGCTACCTACAACGGCGGCCCGCTGTCCGTTGGCGGTGTGTATGCTAAGACCAAGAATTCAGGCACTGCTGTGGCAAATGACTTCAAGGAATACGCTCTGGGTGTTTCTTATGACCTCGGCGTGGCCAAGCTGTTCGCTACTTACCAGAACAACAAGACAGACGCTGTTGTTGCCCCAGCGGTCCTTAATTTCCAAGCCAAAGTGTATTCTTTCAGCGCAGTTGCTCCAGTCGGTCCTGGCGCTGTGGTATTCACCTATGCCAAGAATAAGTCGACCTATACCGGCGGCGATTTCGGTGGTAGCGGCGAAACCGTTGCTTGGCTGCAACCTCTGTCCAAGCAGACAACAGCTTATGCAGCGATTGAGAAGATTTCCAACAACACGGCCAATCTGTTCAGCGTGGATAGCAACGCAGTGGCTCCCACTCTGGCCAACCTTGGTACGGGCACTTTGACGAACGGCGGCAGCTCCACTCTGATCGCTGTTGGTCTGAAGAAGGTATTCTGATCTAGGCTTTAGCAGCATTAAACCGGTTTACCGGTGTATCAAACTGAACGGCCACCTTCGGGTGGCCGTTTTTATTTGACAGGGTATCGACGAGTGCCTAAATTGGGCCCATTACCCACAGGAAAGAAGCCATGCTGAACCTGGAAAGCCTGATCATCGAATTCGACAAAGGCCTGCGCACACTTTTTGCCAAAGCGCCGACGGCACGGCCTTATCCCGATGCCGATATCGCCGATACGGAATTGAGTGAGGCGGAGAAGAAACACGCCGCCGCGCTGATGCGTATCAACCATACCGGTGAGATCTGCGCGCAGGCTTTGTATCAGGGCCAGGCGCTGACCGCGCGCGACCCGGCGGTGCAGGAGAAACTGAAGCAGGCCGCGTGGGAAGAGACCGAGCACCTGGCCTGGACTTCGCATCG
>CAYOJU010000393.1:0-2020 GCA_964404355.1 uncultured Sideroxydans sp.
TCCACCACCAGCACGCCATCCGGCATATCCTGGATCATCAGCCGGTTGGCCTCGGCCATGTTGGACAGATCCACGCCGCGCAAAAAAGCCAGGTTTTCGCTGGCGAGGGCATATTTGGACAGCGCATGTGCCAGCCAGGCCACCGCAAAATAGGAAATACACAGGATACCGACCTGAAAGAACTGCGCCACGGTCGCATCGGCGACCAATATTGCGTAGCCGTGCAGCAACAGAATAGAGATGCTGGCAAGCGCGGCAAAGAGCAAGGTAATACGCCCGCCACTGATCATCCCGGCCAGCGCCAGCGACACCAGCATCAGCATGCCGAGATTGCTTTGGACTCCGCCGCTGAAATAGGTCAGCAAGGAGAGCGCGGAGATGTCGGTACAAACCTGAAAAGCTAGCTGCAGTCCTGCGCGCGGCCTGCGCAGATTGACCGTCACGACAGAGACCAGCACCAATACAGTGTATGCGACACTGATCCAGAAGAACCACGATTGGTGCGCCGCGCTCAACGACAAGGATCTGCCGAAGACCGCCGCCATAAGCAACAACACACCGCCCAGCATCAGGCGGTAGATATTGAAGAAACTGATTGAACGCCAGCGGCTTTCTTGCGATAACGGCGCGGCCGTTTGCAAGAAGGGGAAAGAACCGGTGAGGGATAGCTTATCCCGCATCGGACCTACTTGGAGGTATGCTGGCGCCGATGGGCATCGCTGCAGTAGAAATTACCGCCTGCCAGAATGCTTTCGCTCTTGGGCAGATGCACCCCGCACTGCACACAACGCACCATCTCCTCTGCCGGAGCGGATGCATCCTTGTCCTGCCGCGGTGCCGGCCTGCGATAAGACTTCAACAGCAGGTAAACAACCACTGCGACAGCCAGCAGAAAAAGTAAGCGACTCATGCGTCTTACTCCACAGAACGCCGCACACAGGCGGCTAAAATTGGTCGGGGTGAGAGGATTCGAACCTCCGACTCCTGCGTCCCGAACGCAGTACTCTACCAGGCTGAGCTACACCCCGAATCGATAAAACTAAAATTGCCGCGTTGCGGCAAAGTTTGCCAATTCTAACAGACACTGCTTGTATTTAGAATCGGCAAGCGATGCAATCGCTGCACAAGCCGCATCAGCCTCGCGCAAAGCCTGCTGGCGCGTGAACTCCAGCGCGCCGGTAGCGTGAATAATCTCCAGCACCTGGGCAAACTTGCCCACATCGCCCTGCTCGATCGCACCGCGCACTACAACAGCCTGATCCTTCGAACCATGCTGCATCGCGTAGATAAGCGGCAGCGTCGGCTTGCCTTCGGCCAGATCGTCGCCCAGATGCTTGCCGGTCTGCGCCTCATCGGCTGAATAGTCCAGCACATCGTCGATCAACTGGAATGCCGTGCCGAGATGCATGCCGTATTTCGACACCGCCTCTTCGTCAGCAGCAGAGGCCTTGCAGATGATTGCTCCCAGACGCATTGCCGCCTCAAACAGCTTGGCGGTCTTGCAGTGGATGACGCGCATATAGTTGGGGATATCCACGTCAGCATCATTGCAGTTGAGCAATTGCAGGACTTCGCCCTCGGCAATGACGTTGGTTGCATCGGCCAGCGTCTGCATCACGCGCATCTCCCCCACGTCCACCATCATCTGGAAAGCGCGCGAATACAGGAAATCGCCCACCAGCACGCTGGCCGCATTGCCGAACAAGGCATTCGCCGTCTCGCGCCCACGGCGCAGTTCGGACTCATCCACCACATCGTCATGCAGCAAAGTGGCGGTATGGATGAACTCCACCACCGCCGCCAGATCGTGATGATGCTTGCCGCTATAGCCGAAGGCCTGCGCGGAAAGCAGCACCAGCGCCGGGCGCAGCCGCTTGCCGCCGCTGTTGATGATGTATTCGCCGACCTGGTTGACCAAGACCACTTCGGAATGCAGACGGGCGCGGATCACCGCATCCACCGCCGCCATATCCGATGCGATTAATCGCTTGAAATTTTCCAAAGATACTTCCTATTCTGA
>CAYOJU010000394.1:0-2017 GCA_964404355.1 uncultured Sideroxydans sp.
GTGTCCGGACAAATTCATCAAGTAATCCAGAAAATCATCGACAGCCGCTCGCATGGCAATCCGGCATTGGCTCAGGCAACCAGCACCAAGCTGCTGATGAAAGGTATTGACTGTTCCAAGTGGGGGGACAGTTCTGCTGATGATCCTGCCATGCTGGAAAAAGTAAAGCAGGCTGCCACCGAATTCGGCGTATCGGTTTAACTCTCAGAGGATCACGACCATGACGACCATGAAAACATTTTCCACTTCCAACACCGATATGGCTGCTGTTGCTGTTCAGATCAAGAATAGCTTGCCAGCCAAGCCGACGCTGTTGCTGTATTTCCATTCTGCGACATTCGATGCCGCTGCGGTGGCAGCAACGCTGGCCAAGACCTATCCCGGCATCCCCTCGATTGGCTGCTCCACGGCGGGAGAAATTGTCACCGGGCACATGCTGGACGGCAGCCTGGTGGTTGCCGCATTTACCTCTGAACTGGTGCCAAAAGTAGAAGTGGTGGGTATCGTTGGCAACGACGTCAAGGCAGCGTTGGCCACGTTGACGGCCAAGTTCGACAAGGTCGATCTTGCCACACATGTGGGCATCATCCTGATGGATGGTTTATCGGGCAAGGAAGAACAGATCATGGAATCTCTCGGCGACTGCACCGACCTGACGTTTGTCGGCGGTTCTGCGGGGGACGATCTCAAATTCGCCAAGACCTTCGTTGCTGCCAATGGGAAGATTGTGAGTGGTTCCGGTGCGCTGGCCTTGTTGGAGGTACCAGCGGGATTCGACCTGATCAAGACACAGAGCTTCTGCGCCACCGGCAAGACCTTGACACCTACACGGGTGGATCAGGCAACGCGCGCCGTGCTGGAATTCAACGGCAAGCCCGCAGCACAGGCCTATGCCGAAGCAGTTGGTGCGAAGTCGGCAGATGATGCCGCGCATGCCTTTATGGATGCACCTCTCGGACTGATGGCCGGCAGTGAACCCTACGTTCGCTCACCGCAACGGATCGATAAGGACAAGTTATATTTCTACTGCGGCGTAAAAGAAGGCGTCGAGCTGGCTGTATTGAAGGGCACCGACATTGTTGCCGATACCAAAAAAGCGCTCACTGGTTCCAAGCATCGCGGACTGGTCGTATTCAACTGCATCCTGCGTACGCTGGAACTGAAGGATCAGGGCAAGACCGAAGCCTTCGGTAAACTGTTTACTCAGCCGGTTGTCGGTTTCTCAACCTACGGCGAGGCCTATATCGGCCATATGAACCAGACCGCAACCATACTTGCATTACGCTGAGCTTCGATGCGCGACAGCACAGCGAATACAGCCTGGCTTTGACAATATTGGAGGAGTGAGTATTTTGTTCGGGAACGCAAAACTGAAGGCAGCCGAGTTGGACGAAGCACTGGTTCGCAACCGCACCTTGGAAGGCGAACTGGCAGCGGAGCGCAAACGCGTCGAGAGCTTGCAGTCGGAACTCGCAAATCTGCAACGAACGCTGGAACAGGAACGGGCGTCGATGGTGGCATTGCAAAAAGACGACACAAGCATTCGAGCACGTGCGGATTCGGCAGAACAGGAAGTCGGAAAAGAAACGCTCGAATTGCAGGCGTTCAAACTTCAGACTGCTGAACTGAAAGCACGCCTGGAAGAAGTCAAAGCGGGTGTGGAAGGAACAATGACCGACCTTGCCCAGTCGGGGCAGTCGATTTCAGAAACCAATACCAAACTGACCGAGCTCAACCAGGAATTTTCCGGCGTGCAGACGCTCGCTGGTCAAGTCAAGGAAATTGCCACGCAGACGAACCTTCTGGCATTGAATGCTGCAATCGAAGCGGCGCGAGCGGGTGAGCAGGGCCGCGGCTTTGCCGTGGTGGCGGACGAAGTGCGAAAGCTGTCGGAAATGTCTACCAAGGCGGCCGCTGGAATAGCACAACTTACAGATTCCCTGGCCAGCCGTACGTCGTCCATGAACACCAATCTCGATGCCGGGATGAAACAGCTGTTTTCATCCGTCGACCGGAT
>CAYOJU010000395.1:0-2015 GCA_964404355.1 uncultured Sideroxydans sp.
TCTTGTGCAGCTTGAGCGGCTTGAGCCTCGGCTCGCTGCCTTGCTATCTCCGCCTCCCTCCTTAGAGCAGCCCTTCTTACGTGTGGTGGCGTCGGTGGGTCATCCTCAAAGTTAGGATCATTCATCATTCCTCGACGCGCATAGTGGTGGCCCGCCGCGGCATGTGTTTCAACTTCATCTAACCTTCGATCAAATGCATTCATGCGGTTGCTCATGTCAAGGTGGAGGTTGGAGATAGATTGTTGCATGGTTTGCATGAACGCCCACATTTGTTGCATTGTCGGGTCTCCTTGCGGTTGATCATTGCCGGCGCCAAATTGAGCATGTGGTTGAACGGGCGGTGGCGGTGGTGCTTGTGGCTCAAGGGGCGGATCAACTATCTTCCATGTAGCATGGTTCAATGGATCGAGGGCGGTTGGGAGAGGCAATCGGTGATTGATGTTGTTGACTCCCAAATTGATCCATGCCCCTTCGATATCATCCCACCGGATGAGCCGTGCCCTCACCAAACCGTCGATGTCCACCAAAGTGTAGCCCGGTATCACATCTTCCCCGGTTGGGATGTTGAGTGCTCGGGCTATCTTTGTAATAACCCCTCCAATGCGCACAATGCCGCCCGGTTGCACATTGTTAGCCACCGTTTTGATGTGCTTGGCAAGGTTGTAGGTGAGGTGCGGCATGTACTCCACCTCCCCGTTGTTTCGCCTAAGCATGCTGCAAACATAACTCATATCTCCCTCATTGAAGACCGAAGCGGTCTCTCCTCGAGCAAAAAGAGTGTGAGAAAGTACCCGTTGGAGATAGCGAATCACCGGATGAGAGATGTTCTTGGTTCGTTGATCATTGAGGGTGTCATTCATTGTCAGGTGGCGGAATTGGTGCTCATTCATGTCTTGGTAGAACCCGAGCCTACACCTCATTTGGTTCACATTCTCTTGAGGGAGGTGGAGCATCTCCAATAGCTCGGTGGTGTGCAGTGACACGAAATACCCTCCCAAGTTAAAGCTCATGGTCCTCGAGGCCCGATCGAATTCGTAAGAGGAGAGGAATTCGATGGTGATGGCCTTGTATGCGTTGACCTCCTCACAAAGGAAGTCCCATAATCCTAGGCGCTCGGTGAGCATTTGAACCGTGTCGGTGATGCCCAACTGATTCAGAGTATACTGGCAGATCCATCGAGATGGTTCGAGAAACCGATGAGTCTCCAACGCGACCTTGCGGAGTTGTTGGTTCTCATTCAACTCCAAGGCGGGTGGATAAGGAAGGGTTGGGTTGCTTGACTGCCCCTTTCCTTTGCCGGTCCGTTGACGCTTGGTTCCCTTTGGTGCCATCCTAATTACAATCAAAATTTGGAAAGTGTGAGAAATTACGAACAAAACAATGTAATTTTGGCTCAGTGCGGATGACTTCCACCCGCACTGCGGGTGCCTGACCCGCACTGGAGACCATTTTGCAGTGTTCTGGTTTTTCCCGAGCCTAGTGCGTCCGCACTGGCTCTCAGTGCGGGTGGTCTGACCCGCACTGGGGACTTAACCGATTTTTGGTGTTGGGTTTTCACAAGTCTGATGCGTGTGGTTGACCCGCACTGCGGGTGGTCTGACACGCAGTGGGTTTTTAAAGGGTAAGTTGGTCTGTACATGGCTGGTGCGACTGGTCCATCCGCACTGCGGGTGGTATGACCCGCAGTGGGTACTTAGAAGATTTTTGGGACAGTGCAAGGCTGGTGCGGCTGGTTGGGGCGCACTGCGGCCGGGATGACCCGCACCAGTGGTAATTTTAACCGTTTAGGTTGATTTTGGTCGAATTCTTCGATTTTTGGTACCAAATCACAGATCTAACTACATACAATTGAAATTAAGAGTAAGGAGAGATCAAACCTTGTTGTAGATCGTGAAAATTGCAAGAAAATCCAACGGGATTCGAGTTTTAAGCCGAAAAACGAAAAACCGTTGTGAGAAGTTGAAAACTAGGGTTTTGGAGAAGAGAAAGGGAGAAATAGAGGAGAAAACTAGTGG
>CAYOJU010000396.1:0-1999 GCA_964404355.1 uncultured Sideroxydans sp.
ATTACCTGGTCAAGTGCGAGGCGTAAATGCAACTCAATCAAATTAAACCTGCTGAAGGTTCCAAGCATGCCAAGCGTCGCGTCGGTCGCGGCATCGGTTCCGGTCTGGGCAAAACTGCCGGTCGCGGTCACAAAGGTCAGAAATCGCGCTCGGGCGGTTTCCACAAGGTCGGTTTCGAAGGCGGTCAAATGCCGCTGCAACGCCGTCTGCCCAAGCGTGGCTTTGTTTCGTTGACTCGCGATGACACAGCGCAAGTGCGCTTGTCCGACCTGCAGAACATGCCTGTAGACAGCATCGACTTGCTGGCTTTGAAGCAAGCGGGTGTTGTGCCTGCAACAGCATTGTTTGCCAAGGTTATCCTGGCGGGTGAGATCAAGCGCGCAGTCAAGCTGCAGGGTTTGCAGTTGACCAAGGGTGCTCGTGCTGCAGTGGAAGCTGCCGGCGGCAGCATCGCGGAGTAAGCTGTCTGTGGCCAACGTTGTGAGCAAAGGTAAGTACGGCGATCTGGGGCAGCGGCTCTGGTTTTTGCTGCTTGCGTTGATCGTCTACCGTATCGGGGCGCATATCCCTGTGCCGGGAATCGATCCGAATGTTTTGGCGGATTTGTTCAAGAAACAAACTGGTGGAATTCTGGGCATGTTCAACATGTTCTCGGGCGGCGCGTTATCCCGCTTCACCATTTTTGCACTGGGCATCATGCCGTACATTTCGTCCTCCATCATCATGCAGTTGGCGGCGATTGCAGTACCGCAACTGGAGCAGTTGAAGAAGGAAGGCGAGGCAGGGCGCCGCAAGATTACGCAGTACACCCGTTACGGCACGCTGGTTCTGGCATTGTTCCAGTCGTTTGGTATCTCGGTGGCTTTGCAGTCCCAGGCTGGCCTGGTGTTGCACCCGGGCATGTTGTTCCAGATGACAACAGTGATCACACTGGTGACTGGAACAATGTTCCTGATGTGGCTGGGCGAACAGATTACTGAACGCGGCTTGGGTAACGGTATCTCGCTGATCATTTTTGCGGGTATTGCAGCCGGTCTGCCGCGTGCGATAGGTAGCACGCTGGAAATGGCGCGTACCGGAGCATTCTCCATTCCGCTGGTGCTGTTCCTGTTGATTGGTGCAGTGGCGATTACGGCGTTGGTTGTATTTGTGGAGCGCGGCCAACGCAAGATATTGGTGAATTATGCCAAGCGTCAGGTGGGCAACAAGATCTATGGCGGACAAAGCTCGCATCTGCCGTTGAAGTTGAATATGGCCGGGGTTATTCCGCCGATCTTCGCTTCCAGCATTATCCTGTTCCCGGCAACGCTGGCCGGCTGGTTTGGTTCCGGTCAGAACATGACCTGGTTGAAGGATGTGAGCGATAAGATGTCGCCTGGACAGCCGATTTATGTGCTGTTATATGCGGCGGCGATCGTATTCTTCTGTTTCTTTTACACGGCGCTAGTATTCAGCCCGAAAGAGACAGCAGACAATTTGAAGAAAAGTGGTGCGTTTTTGCCCGGTATTCGTCCCGGGGAACAGACTGCGAAGTATGTAGAGAAGATCATGTTGCGCCTGACCTTGGTCGGTGCGGTGTACATCACTCTGGTTTGTTTGCTGCCTGAGTTTCTGGTGGTGAAGTGGAACGTACCGTTCTATTTCGGTGGTACCTCGCTGCTGATTCTGGTGGTGGTGACCATGGATTTTATGGCGCAGGTGCAGTCTTACATGATGACGCACCAGTATGAAAACCTGTTGAAAAAGGCCAATTTCAAGGCCGGACTGACACGTTAGAGAAACATGGCGAAAGAAGACGTCATCCAGATGCAGGGTGAGATTGAGGAATCGTTGCCGAATGCAACGTTCCGGGTGAAGTTGGAAAATGGTTTTGTAGTACTTGGGCATATTTCCGGCAAGATGCGCATGCATTACATCCGCATACTGCCGGGCGACAAGGTAACCGTGGAAGTGTCGCCTTACGATTTGAGCAGGGCGCGTATTGTGTTCCGCGCCAAGT
>CAYOJU010000397.1:0-1998 GCA_964404355.1 uncultured Sideroxydans sp.
TGACGGCGTGACCGGGCGCATGGGGACGTTCATCTGGCTGGGGTAGGACACACGTCATTTCGATCAGCAATGGAAGAAACATGAACAGATTTGTTTTGCTTGCCGCACTTGCATTACCGTTAACCTCCAACGCCGGTGAACCTTTCACCGGCACCGATTACAGCGGAACCTACGACTGTACCGGCATCGACAGCAAGGAAGGCGACTACACCGGCGTCGTCACCCTGCAACTCAACCCGGAACAGAGCAGTGGTGCCTACGGCGCCTATAATTTCAAACTGGTCGTGCCGGACTACGGTACTTATCCCGGACAGGCCGTGTCGCTGGGCAAGACGCTGGCGATCCACTTCGCCCTCTCCGATTCGAAGTCAAAAGACTACGGTACCGGCATCGCGACCATGTCAAAGAACAGGCACGGCAAATTGACCTTTCACAAGTTCTACTACGAGCCGGAGTTCAAGGGCGGCAACAACGGCGTTGAGGATTGCGTGAAAAAATAGGGCTGCGAAGCGAACACTTCGATCAAATGACAATGCAATTCGATAATATGGGCACAACATCGAGCGGGCTTACATAGAGAGGCCAAGGATATGAAACGGATAATTCTTTCCATCGCACTGCTTGTCTCCTGCCTGCCTGTTTCAATACCCGCTTGGGCGGTCACTTCATTAACCATCAAAGATGCCTCTTGCGCCGCTTGGCTGGATGCAAGAGCGCGCAATGAGCAGCATCAAACCGCTTGGCTTCTTGGCTACCTGACCGGGGTATCGGTAGGTGCGAATGTGGATATCCTGAAGGGCGTGAGACCCGAAGTCATTGAAGCCTGGATGGATGACTATTGCAGATCCAATCCGCAAAAAAGGGTGACAGATGGTACCAGCGACTTGATTGACTTATTGCTTAAAACGGGCAAGTGACCTTTGGAAAATCAGAACGCCATGAAAGACACATGGATCAATAATATAAAGGAGGAAAAATGAACAAGGCATACATCACCGGCAGCGGGCTCTGGGTGCCGCCTGATCTCATCACCAACGAGGAACTTGTGGCCTCGTACAACGAGTACGCGCGACGTACCAACGAGCGCAATGCCGCGGCCATCGCCAGCGGCGAGGTTGCCGCGGTGCCGGAATCGAGCAGTGAGTTCATCGAGAAGGCCTCGGGCATCAAACAGCGCTATGTGGTCGAAAAAACCGGCGTGCTCAATCCGGATCTCATGCGCCCCGTGATTTCGCCGCGCCCGAACGAACAGATCTCGCTGATGGCGGAGATGGCCGTCGGCGCCGCACGCGAGGCGCTGGATAACGCCGGACGCAAGGCGGAAGAGGTTGATCTGGTCATTGTCGCCTGTTCCAATTTCCAGCGGCCCTATCCGGCCATCGCCGTCGAAGTGCAGGGCGCGCTGGGCTGTGGCGGTTACGGTTACGACATGAACGTCGCCTGTTCCTCCGCCACCTTCGGCATCGAGCAGGCCGCCAACGCAGTGCGCTCCGGCAGCGCCCGCTGCGCGCTGGTGATCAGCCCGGAGCTACCCTCGGGCCACCTCGAATGGCGCGACCGCGATTGCCATTTCATTTTCGGCGACATCGCCACAGCCGTTGTCGTTGAAGCCGCACCTTCCGGTAGTCAGAAGTCTGCATGGGAGATACTCGGCTCCAAAGCCGCTACCGTCTTCTCCAACAATATCCGCAACAACAGCGGCTTCCTCGACCGCTGCGATCCCGACTCGCGCGACAACCGCGACAAGCTCTTCATGCAGGAAGGCCGCAAGGTGTTCAAGGAAGTCTGCCCAATGGCCGCCGACCACATCTCCGCACACCTCGCCGCCAACGATTTTGTGGCAAGCGATGTGAATCGCTTCTGGCTGCACCAAGCCAACCTGACCATGAACCACTTGATCTCGAAACGCATCCTCGGGCGCGACGCCACGCTGGAAGAAGCGCCCGTCATCCTGGACAAATTCGCCAACACTGCCTCGGCCGGTTCCATCATCGCGTT
>CAYOJU010000398.1:0-1997 GCA_964404355.1 uncultured Sideroxydans sp.
CCAGATCCGGGGCGATGATGACACCATGGGCGTTGAGCCGTTTTGTCATGGCCTCTGCGACCGCTGCTACGGCACGGCTGTGGCGGCAGACAGGAGCCGGCACTGCCAGCATGGCGAGAATGGCTTTGCACTCAGCCGCAGTCGGAACGTGGCGGCGCGGCGCCAGTTGTGCCAGTCGCTCGTAGTCTTCAGGTTCGTCCATATCAAGCAGGATGCCTTCATCAAATACGTCGACCTCGCTGGCGTCTACCTCGTGACGTTGCAGCAGGGCGCGCAATCCGCCTTCGCCGTTGCCCGCAAGAATTTCGGTGAACAGACTACGGGCGATCAGCGGTGGATGGCCGTGTTGTCCGCGGAACACCGGATAGATGATGGAAGGGTGTCTGGATTCATAGCGTCCAATAATTGTTTTAATGGTCGCGGATCGCACCAGCGGGATATCGGCGGGCAACAAGAAACAGGCATCGATATCTTCGGGCAATGACCGGATTCCCGCCTGCACGCTCGAATACATGCCGCTTGCGTAGTCCGGGTTGTGCACTGCTGAAATTCCCGGGTCTTTAAGCAATGGCCGCAGCTGTGCGGCTTCATGGCCGGTGACGACGATGATCCTGGTGACGCCGGCATTGCGGAATGTGGCTATGGTCGATTCAATCACGGTTCTGCCGTCAAGTGGCAGCAATGGCTTGAATTGCCCCATGCGCGAGGAATAACCGGCAGCCAGGATTAATGCAGAGAGGACGGGTTGTTGGTTGGATTTTGGCATTGTGGTGTGTTTGTTAGCGCTGCTCATCGCCACTGCGTCCATCGAGTTCGAAACCGTTCGCCTCGAGAATTTCTTTTGCCTTGAGCACAGCATCGAGAATCAGTCCCGGGCAGCGTTCATGGCGCAGGCGCGGGTCATCTTGCATGATGATTTTGCATTCGATACCGCCGTAGCGTTTTCCGGCCTCTTCGCGAAACCATTCGACGTATTCTTCCAGCATCAAGGGCAGGCGGCCGTGTTCGTCGTGGCCTTCGCCGTCCATGCCCGCGTACATTCCGATCAGGCAGCAGCCGCCGGTCAGCACACCGCAAGTAAGCCCGTCGCCCATGCCGTTGGCCAGTCCGGACATGGCACGCAGCAGATCCGGGTTTTGTTTTTCCTGCGCGTCGAGACCTATCTGCACCAGGATGTGACTGCACTTGTAGCCCTTGAGGGCGAGCTCGGCAACTCGAAAACTTTCGTCTGTCATGTCATGCTCCTTGTCAGTCCTTGACCGCGATCAACAAAAAATAGCCGGGTCGGCATTGCTTGAGCGCTGTGTTCAGTGTACCGGCGTCTTCGGCCCAGAGCGCATCCGTACTGTCGCATTCGAATATCAGGCGGGCCATGAATGCCTTGAGCACGTGCGAGTGATCTTCCCAGCGTTCTACACGGAAACCGGCACCCGCCAGCTCTGCCACGATTTCGTTTTGCGTAGCCATACCAGCGAGACATGCGGGTGGCGGCTGATCGCGACTGACTGTGTTGCGGGCGAAAATATCGGTGATTGCGAAGCGGCCACCGGAGCGCAATGCCCGGTTGCATTCGGTCAGCACCTCGTCGCGCCGGTCAACCAGCGAGAGAGAGCATTCGGCGAGAATGCCGTCCAGGGATGCGTCGGCGAACGGCAGCCGACGGGCGCTTGCAACGATTAGCGGCAAGCCGGGCAGGCGTTCTGCAGCGGCCGCAAGTGATGCAGGCAAAGTATCGAGACCAATGGCATTGCAGCCGTGAAGCCGGAGCAACTGCGTGCCTGCGCCTTCACCGCAACCCAGATCGAGGATATTGTCGCCAGCGCCAAAACCCGCGTAGTGCATGGCCAGCCGCGTCAATTCCAGACCGCCGGGGCGCAGCGGTTCGTTGCCGCTGTAGTTGTAGCGGCCGCTGTAATACGGATGCTCAACGACGCAGTCCATTACTTGTCCTCCAGCGCTTGTTCGACCTGGAGCATCTTGCCGACGGCCAGCGACTC
>CAYOJU010000399.1:0-1997 GCA_964404355.1 uncultured Sideroxydans sp.
AACTAAATTCAAGCAGTGATGCCAAAGCTCACTTGAATTTGGTGAAATATGGATCTTGGTTCGCTATGTGGTTTTATATGGGACATCGTTTTTAAAACACATAGCGGGAGCAAAACTTTTTGTTAAAAGGTTTTTCTAAAAACATAAACTTAAGTCTAAATTTCTGCATATTTATTTTGTTGTAGATAATGGCAAACACATCCATTTTTACGTTGCGATCTGCTATTGAAAAGGATAGTGCAAAACTCACTGGTCCAAACTTTTTAGACTGGTATAGAAATTTACGCATTATTCTCAAGCAAGAGAAAAAGGAATACGTTCTAGAGAAACCCGTTCCTGAAAAACCAAAGGCTGATACAGATGGTAAAATTTCTGCCGCAGAACAAGCAGTTTATGATAAGCATGTGAATGATGACCTTGATGTTACTTGTCTCATGCTCACGATAATGAATTCTGAGCTTCAGAAGCAGCTTGAGAAATTGAGTGCTTATGACATAATTGGGCAGCTTCGTGAACTTTTTCAAGTTCAAGCTCGCACTGAGAGATATGAAACATCAAAGGCATTATATCAATGCAAACTGGCAGAAGGAAGCCCGGTTAGTCCTCATGTACTCAAGATGATGGGATACATTGAGAATCTGAACCGTTTGGGCTATCCCCTCAGTAAAGAGTTGGCTACTGACATTATTCTCCAGTCCTTGCCCATAAGTTACCATCAATTCATTCTGAATTTTAACATGAATGGGCTGGAGAAGTCAATGACAGAATTGCATGGAATGCTAAAGACAGCCGAACAAAACCTGAGGAAACCTAATGATGTCCTGTTGGTTAAGAAGGAAACGAACTTCAAAAAGAAAGGCAAAGCAAAGGCCAAAGGCAAAGGAAAGGGCAAAGGCAAAGACAAAGTTCAGGGTGGGACCTTGAACAAAGGAAAGTCTGTAGCCAGTGCCGCTGAGTCGCAGTGCTTCTATTGCAATGAGATTGGTCATTGGAAGAGAGACTGCAAGAAGTTCAAGGAAGATAACAAGAAGGGAAGTGGAGCTTCCACTTCAGGTATTTTTGTTATAGAAATTAACATTTCTACTTATCAAACTTATTCATGGGTATTAGATACCGGTTCAGGAGCTCATATTTGTTCAAATATGCAGGTGCTCGCAAAGAGTAGAATGTTAAATAAAGGAGAGGTACAGCTACGTGTCGGCAATGGAGCACGAGTTGCTGCTTTGGCCATAGGCACTGTATCATTGGCTCTACCTTCCGGGATGATCTTAGAATTAAATAATTGTTATTATGTACCTGCCATAAGTAGAAACATTATCTCTATTTCATGTTTGGATATGTTTGGATTTGAATTTAAATTTAAGAACAGTAGCTGTTGCTTTTATTTAAATGATATGTATTATGGCAAATCTTCGTTACATAATGGGCTTTATATTCTAGATCTTGATATTCCTGTCTATAACATACAAACCAAAAGACTCAAATCAAATGATTTGAATTCCACTCTATTATGGCATTGTCGTTTAGGACATATAAGTGAGAAACGCATAAAGAAGCTTCATAAAGAAGGACTTCTAGATTCATTTGATTTGGAATCACTTGAAACATGCGAAGCTTGTTTGTTGGGAAAAATGACTAAAACACCTTTCACTGGGATAAATGAAAGGGCGAATGACCTATTGGTACTTATACATTCCGATGTATGTGGACCATTTAGTTCAGTCGCAAGAGGTGGTTTTCAGTACTTCATCACATTTACCGATGATTTTAGTAGATTTGGTTATGTCTATTTAATGAGACATAAATAAGAAGCATTTGAGAAATTCAAGGAATTTTAGAATGAAGTACAAAATCAACTTGGCAAGACAATTAAAGCTCTTGGGTCAGATCGAGGAGGCGAATATTTGAGTAAAGAATTTGGTGATCATTTGAAACAATTTGGAATTGTTTCACAACTTACTCCTCCAAGAACACCTCAATGGAATGGTGTGTCTGAA
>CAYOJU010000400.1:0-1987 GCA_964404355.1 uncultured Sideroxydans sp.
GACGGATCCTCTGCAGGAGGTGGATAAGAAGACGACGCCCCATCATCACCGAATGGAGTCGGGGGAACCTCCATGTGAGCCCTCACTGATTCCTGCCTGGCCAGGTCAAATTGCATTTGCTCCAACTCGTTCGCCTGCTCGTGAGACAGATCTGGAAAATAACCCGCTTGATTCTGAGAAGTCTGCATTTCAAAAGAAATTTTTTATTACTTGTTCATTGTATATTAAAAAACAAAATTACTTCAATTAAAGTATTACATACCGGGCCGAATAGTTCATCTAACCATTCATCCTGAGTCCTCTCTTGCTCCTGCGTCTCCGTCTGCTCCTGCGTCTCGTACACCGGCACCTTCAATTCATACATAGTTTTTCTTAGCTACAAACTAAATTTCAAATCAGCTTGTTAGTTGAATTCATACCTGGCCAGCGTTGGCACGTGATGATGGAGTATACCCTGCGAACTCTCCCGGAGGGATGTAATCCCTCCATTGTGATCCATCGTATAACCAGCCCGTCACTGGATCTGGGCCTTCAAATACGGGGGCAGGTGGCATCGGCTCCGTTCCCAAAGGATAAGAATCGTCAGATGGAATTTCTTGCCAGTTAGGTGGAACCCCCGCATCCTCCAGCATGGCAATAGCACGGTCTCCGTAACCATTATCCCTGCAGAGACACAAACCTAGTCTCATTTTGCCCTTGCCAATTGCACGGAGACCCTTCGTGAAAAATGCCCGTGTGCCATGTGCCAACTCTCCTATCCCACGCAAAGCCTGCACATATAATCAGAGTATAATAAATGATATGTAATTAACCAATTATAAATTTTATAGTTAGAAATGTTTACATTTCGAACAAATGTCGATCCGCTGGGAATGTATCCTGACTTGGAGTGCTCGTCTCTTGGAACCGGAACATTACGATCCATCCCCTCCACGTGCTTGCCAAACAGGTAGACGGATGCCATGCAGTTCTCCTGGTACCATTTTCGATATCTTAGCAGGTCATTTATATCCCACGGATGACCTACTTCGTACACACGCTCTGCATAATGTGTCGCCTCGTTTACATACCGACGGTGCACTTGCTCCCAGTTGGCATTCTTCTTTGAGCCACATTTCAACCTGTTTACAAGGTTAGTAGAATAAATAAGTAAATAAGTACTTTAAAATAAATAAACCACATATGATATGCGAATATTACTTGTGCAGCTCTTGGTGCTCGTGCATATCCTGGGGAAGCGGTGGCTCTATCTGTTGCCATCTTCCAAACTGCCGCATGCAGCGATCAGGATTGTGATGCTCAACAATCCAATAAAAAATAAGAGGACCGCGGTACAAGTAGTACGGCTGACAAATTTAGAGTTGTAATGTTAGGTAGAATTTATAATTGTGATGACATGAATAAAAGAAAGAATACGACTTTATTACAATGTACCTGGTCCGCCCGGGTTCTTCTCGAGAGCTGGTGGTAAACAGATGCATATGGCTGCCAATTCACCATGTTATCCGTCAGTTGCTGAAGCTGGTTGCGGGGGATACTTGGACCGGCGGTTGCTGAATGCGACGAGTTTTCCCAATTATGTGGGCCTTTCCAGAGGTCAGCAAAGGCTGGGCATGTAATTTATGTTTTTGCACCCCATTTCGGTTGAGATCCCGGTAACGGCCGGTGAATTTGAAATCGGGTCCACGACCAGTGTTGCAGAAGCATGGTGGGACCATGCATGGAGTGGCAGGCAGGACTGGATGCGAGGCATAGATTTCGGTATAAATATGCGAGAACAGCTCCGCCCCAATTGTAATTCCTCGGCTCGTCCAAATTTTCCACCATGCTGAGATACCACAGCGGTATCCCGTCCCCACTGCTGTCGGCAAACATGGTATTCCCTAGCATGTCGAGGAGAAATCCACGGACATACCTAATCGCCAATATTAGAATGTGAGTACATTATTGAAAATGTAAAATACGAATATGATTTTAAATAAAAAAA
>CAYOJU010000401.1:0-1983 GCA_964404355.1 uncultured Sideroxydans sp.
GAAGTGGCGACCGATTATGTGGACTACCGCGCATGTCATTTGAAACTGGCCGCTTATGAGGAGCAGGCCCGTTCCTACCAGGAAACGCTGCGTCTGACCCGTGTGTCGGTGGCGGCAGGGTTCAGCGCACCGGCCGATCTGGCGCTGGTCGAGGCCGGGGCTGCCTCAGCCTCGTCCAGTGCCACGGCCCAGCAGGCAACGTGCGATCTTGGCATCAAGGCACTGGTCGCCGTTACCGGGCTGGAAGAGGCGCGCGTGCGCGAACTGCTTGGCAACGACAACGCACCATTGCCGACACCGGCAGAGGTGAGCATAGAATCTGTTCCCGCCGCGCTCATCAGTCAGCGTCCCGACGTGGTCTCGTCCGAACGGCAACTCGCCGCTGCCATGGCCAAGATCGGTGTGGCTGAAGCGGACCGTTGGCCTTCGCTGAGTCTGACGGGCAGTATCGCCGTCTCGCATGCAGTCGGTATGGCGACGACGCCTTGGAGTCTTGCCCCGGTCTTGTCGCTGCCTTTGTTCAATGCGGGATCGTCGGCGGCCAAAGTGGATAGCGCGCGGGCCGATTACGACTCTGCGCTCGCCACCTACAAGAGTAACGTCCGCACTGCGATCAAGGAAGTTGAGCAGGCGCTGGTCAATCTGGACAGCGCCGCGCGCCGCGAGGGCGATGCCAGAACCAGCGCCACCCAATACCGCAGCTATTTCCGCGCCTCGGAAATCAACTGGCAGTCAGGCCGCATCAGCCTGCTGGATCTGGAGACGGCACGCCGCTCGGCCATTTCGGCTGAAGTCTCGCTTATCGAAGTGAACCAGACCCGCGTTGATCAATGGATCACCCTTTACAAGGCATTAGGTGGCGGCTGGCAGTCCGCTGCTGAAAATGCGCCAGGAGAATCGAAATGAAATCCCGTTACCGCTGGATCGTTGCTGCCGCGCTTGTCGTTCTGATCGGCGCAGGCAGCATCCTGCTTAAACCCTCTGCCAAGGCCAGTGTGGACGACCCAGTGCGCACTGCACTTTCGGTGACGACTACCATACCTGTCAATGCGGTCTTGCCGCGTAACGTGACGGCCAGCGGCATGGTTGCCGCCTGGCAGGAAGCGGTGATTGGCGCGCAGACGGGTGGTTTGCGCGTGGCGGCCATCCATGCCGATGTGGGTACACGGGTGAAAGAGGGTGATCTGCTGGCGGAACTGGCGAGCGATTCCACCGCCGCAGAGTTGCGCCGTCTGGACGCGAACCTCGCCTCAGCCAAGGCCAGCCTAGCCCAGGCCAGGAGCAACGTAGAGCGTGCCAAAATCGCCAAACAGGGCGGCGCCATTTCCGATCAGCAATACGAGCAATATACGATCAGCGAGCAGACGGTGCAGGCGAGTCTGGATGCCGCTGCCGCGCAGCTCGACATTCAGCGCATCACACTCGCCCATACCCGCGTCGTTGCCATTGACGACGGCGTCATCACTTCGCGTACCGCCATGCTGGGCAAGGTCGTACAGTCGGGAGATGAACTGTTTCGCATGATCCGCAAGAACCGGCTGGAATGGCAGGCCGAGGTGGACGCCAGCCAACTGGCGAATGTGCGCACGGGGCAGACCGTACAGATCACACTACCCACGGGCAAAGTGATTGCAGGACGCGTGCGTATTGCCGCACCCAGCCTCTCTACTTCCACCGGACGCGCTGTCGTTTACGTGAGCCTGCCGGAAAATACGGGCGCGCAGTCCGGCATGTTTGCCAACGGTCGCATTGAAGTTGGCATGGCGCCCGCGCTGACCATACCGCAGTCGGCGCTGGTGCTGGCCGACGGTTACAGTTATGTATTTGAACTGGGCTCGGGCGATGCCGTAACGCGTCGCGGCGTGAAAACCGGTCGTCGCCAGGGCGACCGCGTGGAGATCGTTGAGGGTCTCGCGGAGAATACGCGGATCGTCGCCAGCGGCAGTGCGTTTCTGGCCGACGGCGACAAGGTTACGGTCGTGA
>CAYOJU010000402.1:0-1979 GCA_964404355.1 uncultured Sideroxydans sp.
AATCCGGCCTGATGTGCGCCTGTTCGCAGGCGAATAGCGTTCCCGTTCTGCCCATACCGACGGCAATCTCATCAGCAATCAAATGCACGTTGTATTGTGAACACAACTCGCGTGCATGGATCAGGTAGGCCGGGTGATACATCGCCATGCCCGCCGCTCCCTGTACCAGCGGCTCGATGATGAAAGCGGCAATGTGTTCGTGGTGACGTTGCAGATGTTCGTCGAGCGCATCTGCGCAACGCTGGGCAAAGCTTTCCGCGCTTTCCCCATTATTTGCATAGCGCCAATCCGGACTGGGCACGGTGGCGTTCTGTTTGATCAACGCGCCGTAAGCGTCGCGGAACAACGCGACATCAGTGACCGACAGTGCGCCCAGTGTTTCGCCGTGGTAGCTGTTCTGCAGGCTGATGAACTGCGTCTTCTCCGGTTTGCTGTTGTTGCGCCAATAGTGCGCACTCATTTTCAGGGCGATCTCAGTGGCTGAGGCGCCGTCCGAACCGTAGAAACAATGCCCCAGTCCGGCAGGAGCGAGTTCGCGCAGCCTTTCCGACAGTTGCACCACCGGTTCGTGGGTGAAGCCTGCCAGCATTACGTGTTCCAGTTTGCCGAGTTGGTCGGTGAGGGCCGCATTGATGCGCGGGTTGCAATGCCCGAACAGGTTGACCCACCAGGAACTCACTGCATCCAGATAGCGCTTGCCGTCCGGGTCGTAGAGCCAAACACCCTCGCCGCGCGTGATGGGAACCAGCGGCAGCGTCTCGTGTCGTTTCATCTGGGTGCACGGGTGCCACACAGCGGACAGGCTGCGCGTGAGGAGGTCGGAGTTGGCGTGGGCTGGCATACACGGAATCATAACGGAGTTTGAACCTGGCGTAAGATGCAGACGTTGAAATCATTCGCGGAGACGGCCATGCGCATCTTGATCACAGGCGGGACAGGATTGATCGGGAGGTCTCTTTGCAAGGCCCTTCTGGCGGATGGTCATCAACTGACGGTATTGAGCCGTCATCACGAGTCGGTTGCAGCCAAATGCGGCGTTGGTGTAATGGCGATGACCTCTTTGAGTGAGTGGCTACCTGAACATACATTCGATGCCGTCATCAATCTGGCGGGCGAACCTATCGTGGATGCCTTGTGGTCGGCCAAGCGCAAACAAGTGTTAAGGAATAGTCGCATTGCATTGACTGAAAAACTGGTGCAATGCATCGCTGCTGCCAAACAAAAGCCTTCGGTGCTGTTGAGCGGCTCGGCCGTGGGCTTCTATGGCAATGGCGGCGATAAGGAATTGTATGAGAGTGCCAGCGCGGGCAACGACTTTGCGGCGAGCCTTTGCCAGGATTGGGAACGTGCAGGATTAGCCGCCAAAGCATCTGGTGTTCGCGTCTGTTCGTTGCGCACCGGTCTGGTATTAAGTAAAAGCGGCGGACTGCTGGGAAAAATGTTGCTGCCTTTCAAGCTCGGCTTGGGGGCGCGCTTGGGCAACGGCAAGCAATGGATGAGCTGGGTACATATCGACGATTATGTGGCGATGGTGCTTTGCCTGTTGCAGGACGATCAAATGTCCGGTCCGTTCAATATGACCGCTCCCAATCCGGTAACCAATGCCGACTTTACCCGGGTGCTGGCACGCACGCTGCATCGCCCGGCCATATTGGTTGCTCCGGCCACCATGTTGCGGTTGGCCATGGGCGAGCGTGTCGCGCTGCTGCTGGAGGGGCAGCGCGTGCTGCCGGCAAACCTGACGGACGCAGGGTACCAATTCAAATACCCCCAATTAGGTAGCGCTTTGGATGCTTTGTTGCGCCGCTAGCATCCTGTTTCCCGGATAAATTTCATCGCCGCCCTTGAAATAGGGCGCGCTAGCCCCTATTATTAGCAGTCCTAGGCGGGGAGTGCTAACCACTATTGGTTGGTCGTCCAAAAGCTAATAACGCTGACATCCCGCCCTCGTTTTTAATCAACTCAATGTTTTTAGGAGA
>CAYOJU010000403.1:0-1978 GCA_964404355.1 uncultured Sideroxydans sp.
GCTCCAGCGGAGCGATATATTCCTGAAGGGGATACACATAGGGCAGGACCAGCACACCTATTACTGCCAGGACCATCAGAGTGATGGCGATTTTGCCCAGCGGCAACGATTTCCTGCGCTTCCTTATGACTGGCTTTGGTGTTGCTTTGGCTTGAGACATTGCTGCCTGCTGAGTGGCCTGCTCGATCTCCAGGATGGCCTGCACCTTGGCACGTTGCTCTGCCTCTTCCCAGGCTCTGGACTGCTCCTCTGCCAATGCATTTTCTTCGGCTTGCCTGCGCACCTCCTCTTCCAACTTGCGGCGCGCTGCCTCCGCCTCACTTTTCAGTCGCGCCATCTCGGCTGCGACGCCATGCATTGAATCTACCTCGGCTGCTGTCTTTGCCTCGGCTGCCACACTCTGCACTTTTTCGTCCTTTGCCCTTGCTTCATCCTCTGTACTTGCCTTTTTCACATAGTGACCTGCGGGCGCGGTTTCATGAGTTGCACTACTCAAGAAACCATCAAGATTGATCTCAAATGAACGTGCTGCGGGTGCAGAAGTTCTATTCTCCGGTACAAGTCGTGCCGACGCAGCCAGTTCCGCAGCACGTCTGGCCAGTTCTTCCGCCTCACGCTTCGCTGCCGTTTGCGCCAGTTGCTGTCTTGCAAGCGCTTCCGCTGCCGCCTTGATTTCCGCCTCGGCACGTATTCTGGCGGCAGCTTCCTGTTCTGCCCTGAGAAATGCCGCAGCCTGTTCCGCTTTTAACCGCACCGCTTCAGCTTCCTGTCTCGCTTTTTCCTCGGCGACTTGTCTGGCAAGTACTTCAGCCAACGCTCTCGCCTCTGCTTCCGCACGAGCCTTGGCCGCTTCCAGTTCGGCTTTTATTTGCAGGGCCTCCTGCTCTGCCTTCAAACGCGCGGCTTCAGCCTCACGCCTTGCGATCTCTTCCGCCAGTTGTTGGGCACGAGCAGCAGCTTCAATCTCGGCACGTACTCGCGCCGATTCTTCAATCTTCGCTCTTGTAGCCGCTTCCAGAGCAGCCTTGGCTTGCGCGGCCTCTTGTTCAGCTTTCATTCTGGCTGCCATTTCCTGTTTGGCTTTGGCTTCTGCTACCTGTTGAGCTCGAGCAGCTGCTTCGATCTCCGCACGGACTCGTGCAGCATCTGCCAGCTTGGCCTTGGCAAACGCGGCCTGTTGTTGTTCCTGCAACCGCAACGCTGCTTCCTGCTTCGCCTTGGCCTCGGCCGCAGCTATGGCGCGCGCTGTACTTTCGGCTTCTTTCCTGGCTTTATATTCAGCCTTGATCGCCGCGTCGGCCTGGGCTAAGGCCCTGGCATGGGCTGCATTTTCAGCGTCCTGTCTCGCCTTGGCTTCAGCCTTGGCGACTGCCTCGGCGCTTGCCCTGATCTTGGCCGCTGCTACGGCAGACTCCATCTCCGCTCGAATATGCTCTGCTTGATTTGCTTTCTGCTTGGCCGCCAGTTCGCCCGCACTTGAGGCCGACGGGATATAACCGCTGTGATAGTCCAACTCTTCCATTTCCGGCTCAGCTGCCGCTTTGTGCGAGAACATTTTCAACAGGGAAGATTTCGGGACGGCAATTTTCGGTCCGGCGCTGGGTGCATCTTTGTCGCGGATATATCCACCCTCGACCAGCTCGCCAAGAAGATCCATCCAGCCTGCACGCAAACTCGGCGGGGCACGCTTCGCCAATTCATCCGCTCTGGATTTATTGTCGATGAGCGACAAGATGCGCTTGAGGTCGCTGGAAAGGTTCGAGCTGTCTTGCTCGCCCTTGGTTGTTTTTATAAAGACAGTTTTTTTATCCATGATCCACGTAGGTTTGTTCATCGATCACGCATCTTCGAAATGTATGACCTGCCGCGAAATAGCACCAAAAACTCTGTAGAAGAGCGTTTCTCTTATTGACCAAAACGCTCACAGTCATTAGTATAGCGCCCTCATCAATTCCCTGATAGCTCAGTCGGTAGAGCG
>CAYOJU010000404.1:0-1956 GCA_964404355.1 uncultured Sideroxydans sp.
CACCCAAGTTAGGATTTTTGCTTGAGGACAAGCAAAGTTCAAGCTTGGGGGAATTTGATATCTCCAAAATGTATCTAGATAATGGCCCCAATTTACATTAAAACCTGTGTTCTAAAGCCTAAAAATGTGGACTTTTTACTTGTATTTCGAAGAAATGTGGTACTGCTATGTTTCGTTTGATATTTTGCAGGAAAAAGGGCGAAAAACTGGATCTGACAAGTTTTCATACGGCCCGTAGGCCATTCTGTGCGACCCGCACAAGATCCGCCCAGCCACAGAAGTTAGGCGCTGATTCTCCAAGACAGAACACAGCTGGTGCGACCCGCACCAGATCTGGTGCGACCCGTAGGGCGCAAATCTGGAAAATCCGGCTGGATCTGATTTGAGCTGGATTTGAGGGGGGCCGAAAAGGAAGTCTTTTAACACGAATCCAGAGCATTAAATGAGATATGGCACACTAGGAAAACACCTCTGGACACCTGGTGACTCTCTCTCTCCATCATTCAACATTCCATTGTGGTTTTGCGACTTGGGCAAGAAGGAAAAGAGGAAGAGACGTGAAGAACGCGAGTTTGCAACGGATCTTCGGATTTTCCCCTGTTTTTCTATGAACTCTTTTATTTATTGTTATTTGTGTTGTTTTATGAACATGAGTAGCTAATTTACTTTGTTTCTAGGGTAAGATGTAGTTTCTTGTTCGGTTTTGTATGCATGCTACTTGGATTTTGTGTTGAATGCTTGGATTTTACTTGTTGAGTAGTATTTTAATTGCTTTATTTGTGCTTGCTTGAATTTGATTAGTCATCCCGTTAGATGTGCACGTCTAAGTGATAGGAGCCAAGTCTATGATATTCAATCCAACCGTATAAAGTATATGAGGTAGGTTGTGAAACCTAGGAGTAACCGAAAGGCGAAACTTTCCTTGAGGCGAAAGTCCTTGGAAGCCTTTAGTAGACCTACAAGTAACTTAGATAACTTAGGCCAAAATGCGAAAGTTGAGGTTTAAGCGCGTCTAAGAGGGAAGTATTGAGTCCGGTAATCGGGTACTGTACCAAAATGCGAAAGTTGAGGTTAGGTATCTAGATCTGGTCGATAGAAACCCTAGTCATTAAGTACCAACACAGAAAACAGTAGCTGCTGCATTAACTTGGGCTGGTGCGGACCGCACTGGATTTGGTGCGGGTCGCACTGACTCGAGGCTGGACAGAAATGAAATCTGAACCCTGGAAACGCCCTTTTACTTATTGAAAACAGTTTTAATCTTCTTTTATTGTCTTTTAAATTGTCATAAATTAGTAGAATTGTTAGAACCAAACCAAACCAATTTCTCTCACTTCTAGAACCCCAAGTAATTTTAGGTTAAGTCTAGCCGTTTTCTTCCGTCCCTGTGGATCGATACCTAGATATACTCATCGATAGGATAGTGCACTTGCTATCTGATTTGACAAGGTATAACGAAGGTTTTAAAAGGTACAATTCATTGTACTGAAACTTAGTAGTACAACTTTGTGCGAACAAGTTTTTGGCGCCGTTGCCGGGGACGGCAACGAAAATTCTAGACTTTTTCTTATTTTTGCTTGATTCTAGATTTTAATTTTAAATTTTCTTTTACCATCTTTGCAGGAACATACTGGAAGAGTCACTGCCCAAGAACCACTACCATCTCAGAAGCAAGGGGCAATCTTCCACCGCATTTGTTCCAGCACCACCGCATCTGTCACCTCTCCGTACGGCCCGCACCAAATTCATACGGGTCGCACCAGCCGAAGTCAGAGGCCAGACAGACCCAGAACCAGGCACAATGAACAACGACGGAGTTGAAAACCCTGTTGTTAATCCACCTGAGGGTGAACAACCCGTCAATGATCAATTCTCCGATGATGAAGGAGCTGATTATGTGCCAAGGACGTTGCGAGAGTTCAATGTCCCAAGAGCTGGAGATGTTAGAGGAGCAAT
>CAYOJU010000405.1:0-1952 GCA_964404355.1 uncultured Sideroxydans sp.
GGCGTCTATGGCGGCTATGGCGGCTCTGGCGGTTGTGTCGTCTCTGGCGTCTCTGGCGGCTCTGGCGTCTCTGGCGTCTCTGGCGTCTCTGGCGGCTCTGGCGTCTCTGGCGTCTCTGGCGGCGCGCGGTGTAATGCCGGCACGCTTGGCGATATCATCCAGAATCTCGTTAACTTGCTTCATCAGCACCGGCTCATCACAAACATTCCAGCCCCATTCGAGGCACTTGATTTTTCGATTAACGCCAAGGCTATTAAGATACTTTCCGAGCGAATTAACCACTGCCACAGCATCCAGTTTGCCCGGATACTCGCAGGCCTGTTCAAATTGCGGGTCGACCATAGAAACGCCTTTCGTTAATCCGCCACGTTACGAATCGCCTCCGGTGAATACTCGCGCTGGCGACGCACACGATATTTACCAGGCGGCAACGCAATCGGGCCATGCTCCTGATGCACCACTTCCGTTGCCTTCTTGACCTCGATAAACTGGGCTGGCACGCCAGTGCCCTTCCACCAATCCGCATCGCGCATATCGATAGAATGATGGTGGCCGGTCGCCTCACCGTGAGCCAAAATAATCCGGCCATTTTCAGGCGGCGCTTTGGTCACATTCGTTGGAATTGAGGGCACCCGTTCAATCAAAACGTCGCCCTGGCGGTAAATAGTCGGTTTGGTCTTTTTCATATTTTTATGGAGTCGGTTATTTGTTGTCGAAAAGGCCCGGCCAGAAATGTCACGCGCGCGTCGAGTAACGGTTTGTGTTCTGGAAATTGGCAAAGCAGGGCGTTTTTTAACTCTTCAACTTCTTTCGGGCATCGCTGATATGTTGCCATAGGGGTGTTTCTATCGTTGTTGGTGTGTTACGCCGGTTGCATTTCCGCATCCGGCTCCGCTATTTCGAAAGTCGGGCGCTTTTTTCCATCGGGCATGATCACTTCCAGATTGTGGATCGTAAGAAGCCCGCCCAACGTCCAATTGCAGCCCTTGTCCCACTTCTCGCCGCGATGTTTTGAGGCAATTCCTTTATCGCCTTGCCGTGTGAACCTGCCAATGCAGCTAAACGCGATATAGCCGTGCACATCGTCTTTGGTGCCGCCACTGGCAATCACCGCGTCCTTGAGTTGTCCAACGCTCTGGACCGTGCCACAAGCTGGGCATACAAATTTCCAGTCTTTAGCTTTCGGCCCGAATCTGCGCTGGCACTCGTTCAAAAACTCCTCTTGGGTCATCGTGTTCATAACGTTTTAAATTTTCCTCGCCGCGCACCCGCAACCAATCAGATGCGGGCGAGGGTTATTGGGCTGAGGATCACGCATCAGCCCGAAATCGCCGATTCTTCGCGGGCATAACGCCGCGATGCCGGTTCAAACTCACAAACGCTCGTCGGTCGATTCTCAAAACCAGCCGCGGCCCAAATCATTTCACGGTGTGACCAATCGAGTTCACACGCGATGGCGTGGAACGCCAAATGCCGGGTATGCGGCTGCATCTCGGAAACGATCGAGAAATAAGCCTCGAACAGTTCGCGCCGCGCCGATGCGTAACTGATGAGGTTTGAAAGATTGACTGATGTGACCAACGCGTAAACATCGGTGCTCGTTAACGGGGCCGTGCAGGACTTTCCAAGGTGGCCGGTGCTCATTTCCCCGCACCTTGTTTGTGCGAACGTTGCCGCTCACTGCGCGGTTGCGTGAGGTTTGGTGCAGACGGGCTACCAGCCGCACGCAACACCGTTTCCAAGTAATTGGAAAATGACCGCGATTCCGACTGCGCCAATCGCTTGCCAATCGCAATTGCTTCCTCGCTCAGGTTCACATTCACGCGCACCTTTTTACCCTCTGAAATTCTGTTCATGCTGCAAACATACACAACTATTACACCAAACGTCAACAATTATTTTACGAAAAAGAAAATCGGCCGTTGACAACCTGTGTAAGAATTGTGTAGAAC
>CAYOJU010000406.1:0-1950 GCA_964404355.1 uncultured Sideroxydans sp.
TTCACATTGGCCAGATCTGTATCGCCCAGCAATGCCTGCGCACCATCGTTCTGCAATCGGATGAAATCGGTGAAGCTCACGCGGCACCTCCGGGGAAATCTTTTCCGAGAAAGGTTTTCACCACCGTGGCGCTTAGGGCCGCGGTGTAGTCCGGTTTGCGGTCAGCAATGCCGCGCCGGATCGGAGCGCGGGCGGGATAGGTCACGTTGTAAGCCTTGCCCTGGTATTGCACCACCTTGAAGCGCGTATGGCGTTTTCCGGCGAACATCGCGCCGCCGCGGCCTGGCTGCCGCAGGATGTTTCCGCCCGCCGTGGTGCGCAGCCGCACCGATCCGGTCCGCGCAGGATGATGCACGATGCCGCCGAACTCGTGTAGGGCCGGATAGCTGAAACCTTTCTTCGTGATGTTGCTGCCAATCGAAGCCGAAACTCCTTGGCCGTTGGCTGCTCCAATGATGCTCGCCTTGCTGGCGCGCAGCGTGCCTCGAAAGCCCGGCGTGCTGATGGCGCGTAAACCTTCCGAGGTGGTTGGGCCGCTCTTTGAGAACGAAAGATATTTCTTCTGGATGTGCGAAACCGTGAGCAGGTTCTGCTGGTCGAGCGTGCGCGCCATCGCCGCCGGCAGCCGAGTGGGAAAGCTCTTGGCGTTCTGCACCAGAGCTTCCGCTTGAGGCGTTAGGGTGATGGCAATTTGCAGGCTCATACCAGGTTGAACCGTACAAAGCTGCCGAGGTCCTGTTTAACCTGCGGTACGAGTTCGAGGTTTTTGAACGTGGGCTGCTTGGCCACATCGGCCACGAGGTTGCCACCGAGCTTGTCAGTCTGATTCCACACCTCGCGGCACTGCAGCAGCCAGGCAGCACGGATAACATCCGGCAAAGCAATTTGCCCCGCCGGCACGGCGCCGCTCAGATCGTCGGTGTCATCAATCCAATAGCCGCCGGTGTAGGTGAATCTCAGTTGCGCGTAGAATGGGCCCGCATCCGCGCCATCTGGAATATATACCACGCCGCTGCCGTTGTTGATGGTGTTAACGTAGGTGTTGATGGTCTGCGCCACCCAGCCGAGCGCCTCGGTCTCTTTGTAGTCGATGGCACTGATGCTCTCGATGGGAAAGCGGGAAAGTAAAAACTGGCATTTGTCGGCGGGCAGGATCTCCACTTCGCCCACGGCCCGCGCGAATTTCCGCTGGCAGTAATTGTCGAACGTGCCGGCCACGCCGCGCCCGAGGTTTGTCAGCACTGCGTCATACGCCTCAGACAGGCGTGATGATTCCGGGAGCAGTTGGCTCTTGAGATAGTTGAGCGTTGAAAATCCGGTGAGCATAAAATCAACTAGGTAAAATGGAGCGAGAGAACACGCCCGGCCGGCGCTTGGTGAAATCCGGAGCGCCGTTGGGCAATGGGCGGTCTGCCGGCGACGGCATCGCCCGATTCTCGGGCGGCTGCTGCAACGCCGTGGCAACGGGCTTTTCCGCTTTCTGCTTTTCGCTTTCCGATTTCATTTTGTTAAGGTGAGGCGGTAGGCGATTTTGGGGTCGCCCACCGCCCCGGTTCTCGCCGCGGGGACCAGACCACGGCGAAAGTTTCGTCAATAAGCGGCGCTGTCGTAATGAACAGTCACGCTGTCCAGCGAGCTGTAACCGGTGCCGGTTTGTTCCACGACGAGCGCGCGGCCGTAGTTGCCCACGACAAGGCCGTCGCTGGCAAACGTCTTATTGGTTGTCGCGCCAACCGCGAGCGTCGGCAATGCGCTGCCGAGGATTTCCACCTCGCAGTTCAAGCCCACATTCGCGCCGATGGCCGCGGACAATCCCACGTTCGTGGAACTGACCAGGCTGGTGACCGTGGCCACGACGTTGGAGCCGGTGCCCTGCACATAAACCACGTTGTTCAGCGCGAATCCGTTCGTGCTGGCGACGTAGAGGTTTGTGCTGCTGGTGGCATTGGT
>CAYOJU010000407.1:0-1929 GCA_964404355.1 uncultured Sideroxydans sp.
AATCATAAAATTCAATAATTGTATGTTTTTGCAAATTAGTCAAATAGACGAAAAAGATTATTGCTAGAACAACAATCTCCCCCTTTTGACGATTTGCAAAACATACAATGCGAGTAAGTGCATAAATCGATTTTTTTCCCAATTTGGTTTACCCAATTGTGATTTTTGCATGTCTAGCATTTGGTACCAATTTCTCCCCCTTTTGGAAATCGACGAAAGGGAGAAGAATTAGCACTAAGTAAGTGCTCCCCCTCAAAATATGCACTCCCCCTCAATTTAGCAATACAATACCAATAAGTGAGATATTAATTGAGGGTATACTCTAAACAATTGGCATGATATTTGACAATTCCATTTCAATTCGCAAATTTTAAAACAAGAATTGTCAATCAACATATCAAATCATTCATATCACCATGCATATAACCATGTATATAACAATTCATACAAAACAATTCAATTCATGCATTTCAAGTAATTCAAAACAACTTGTCAAGGCTCCAAGATATCCAATTATTCATAAATTTTGCAATTTAACCCTTGACAAGTTAATAATTCAAGCCTATCAAACAATTGACATTTTGCATTTAAATTCTTAAATCATCCAAAATGCATAGAATTCACAATTTTTGAAATTTAAACCCCTAACAAGTTCACAATTCAAGGGTTTCGTGAAAATATTGACAATTTGGTTTTTGGTGTCGATATATATGAGTTCTTAGTTCTAGAGTGAAGAACCACATTTTGAAACCGGCACTAGTGTTGTCACACATTATTGGTACGTGGCGGAAGCGAATTTCATAATTTGTGTGCAACAATTATCAATGATCCAAGCATTTTCTTTATGAGATTTAATCAAAACACCCCTCCCTTGTTTAATCTCCCCCTTTGTTTTTAGCAATTTGAATAAGCTAGGGGAGATTATGTATGCATCTAAGCTAATGTAGCTTTAGGAACCCAAACAACATTTGGGTTGTTGTCTCTATTCCTAAACCTACATTCTAAGGAGGTATGTCCAATTTTGCAACAATAATTACAAAATGTAATTGATGGCTTTTGAGCAATAGAACCTTGCTTGAAAGTGGATTGGTATTGGTATTTCACTTCATGCAAATTTATCTTATGATTACCAATCGACTTATTTGCAACTCTAGATGAGACATTTTTAGACTCAATTCTATTGTGATGTTGGGGAACATCTTTTGTTAAACCATTTCTTTGAGTTTGATTTTGTAAAACATTTTTATTTTTGAATTCATAAAACCATCCATCCGGTCCTTTGAAATAAGTTTTGTTTGACCCTTTTGGATTAAATGTGTTCCTATCACTATTTTGAAAATTTTTGTTCTTATAATTTTTATGATTATACTTATACCTAAATGCATGATTTGGTTTAGCATTTGAGGTTTGAGAGGTATACCCTTTGTTTGACTCCTTTTGCAAGGAAGTATTACCCTTTTTGGTGAAAAATTGATAAGTAGAATACTTATCACAATTAAACTTAAGTTTGAAATTTTTGGTGTTTGAAGTTTGAATATGTTCCCCTTTTTCTTTTGGGCCTTGTATGTGGTTAGATTCAAATGAGGATTTACCCTTCTCGAATCCAAGACCAATTTTATCCATTTTGCGATAAGATTGGCCATTGATCAAACTATCAACATAGTAAGGATCTAAACTAGTAACATTTGAAAATTCACTAGGAGATCTTAATGCCCTATTTTCGGTTTCTAAGGTTTGAACTTTAACCTTTAATATGCCTATTTCACCTATGTGCGATGTTTTTAAATTCCTAACTTCACATTCTAACATGTCATTTTTAGCAATCAATTTTTGAATAATACCTTCCTTTTCAACCAATATTCTATTGGACTCATCAAGGAGAGATTGCCACCTAGGTTCATCATCATACCGTGTTAGAATCTCATTTGT
>CAYOJU010000408.1:0-1924 GCA_964404355.1 uncultured Sideroxydans sp.
CAGCTTGATCTCGCCGCCCCACTTCTCCGGGGTGTCGAACTCCATCGAAACGATGCCGTCCTCGAGGTCGCGCTTGGGCAGGTAGAACACGTACGCACCTTTGCTGCCTTGGATCATGATGTTTGCCATTACTACTTCCTTTCGGTTCCAGCCTCTCCCGCAAGCGGGAGAGGGTTGGAAAGCAGTACGTTACCGTACCAAGTCGTGGTTGTAGTCGGTGGTTCCCATGCCGCGGGTTTCCTCGTCCAAACGCTCCAGCACTGCATTGGTCAGTGTGGTGAGCATCTGCATCGCGCCTTCATAGCCCAGTGTTGTCGAGCGATGCAGGTGGTGACGGTCGAAGATCGGGAAGCCGATACGGATCAGCGGAACCTCGAACTCTTTGCCCTTGGCCAGCGTGTCGCGCTGGATGAACTTGGCGTAGGAGTTGCCGATCATGAAGTCGGGCTTCTCGGTCAGCACCAGCGAACGGAAGTGCCACAGGTCGGCACCCGCGAACAACTGGGTGTTCTTGCCGTAGGGGGTTTCGTCCAGCATCTTGCGCATGGCTTTTTCCCACTTCTTGCTGCCGTTATTGCACAGCACGTGCAGGGGTTCGATGCCCAGTTCGGTGAGGAACTTGGTCATGCCCATGACGAAGTCGGGATCGCCGTACAGGCTGATCTTCTTGCCGTGCAGCCAGGTGTGGCTGTCGGTCATCATGTCCACGAAGCGGCCGCGTTCCTTCAGCAGCGAAGCGGGGATCGCCTTGCCGGTGACTTCGGAAACCTTCATCAGCCATTCATCGGTCCATTCCAGGCCCATCGGGATGTTCAGCTTTGGCGTCTCGTGCTTCCACGTTGCCTCGATGTACTTCCTGGACTTGTCGATTGACAGCGGTTGCAGCAGGAAAGTGTTGATCGCGTTCGGCGCATCCTTCACTTCATCCTGTGTGGTGCCGCCTGCATACATGCGGAACTGTCCGTCGGCAGGTGTATCCAGCACTTCGGAAGGATCGCTCAGCATGGTGTGCGCAACACCCATCTCGTCCAGCATGCGATGGATCACGCGGTAGTTGCCGAGGTAAGTCTCGAAGCCGGGCACGATGTTGATCTTGCCATTCGAGCCGATCACTTTGCCTTCCATGCTGTTCACGGTGAAACAGCGCAACACACCTTCCAGCATGCCGTCCCAACCCGTGACGTGCGAACCCACGAACGACGGGGTGTGCGCGAACGGTACCGGGAAGTCATCGGGAATATTCCCGGCCTTCTTGGTGTTGAGAATGAAGGCGTTCAAGTCGTCGCCGATCACTTCCGCCATGCAGGTGGTGGAGACCGCGATCATTTCCGGCTTGTACAGCGCCTTGGCGTTTTCCAGGCCGTCGATCATATTCTTCTGACCGCCGAACACGGCTGCGTCTTCTGTCATCGAGTCGGAAACACAAGAGACCGGCTCGCGGAAGTGACGGTTGAAGTAAGTACGGAAGTAAGCCACGCAACCTTGCGAACCGTGCACATACGGCATGGTCTTTTCAAAACCCAGTGCGCACAGCACAGCGCCCAGGGGTTGGCAGGCCTTGGCCGGGTTAATGGTCAATGCTTCGCGCTTGAAGTTCAACTCACGATATTCCAGCGTGGTCGTCCACTTGAAGATTTCCTGAACCTTGGCGGCTTCATGGCCTTCTTCAAAATTGTCTTTTTTGTTGTCCAGTGATTCCTTGTACTCGTCCTGACGGAACAATGGATAACAGGGTTTGATGTCATCAGCTTGTTGCATTTTTATCTCCTTAGCCGCACTGCCAATTTGCAGATGCCGGCACAGATTGATAGATGGGCAGCGTTACCACCGCCCGGTATTTATTACGCCGCCGCTTTCTCTGCGTCCGGTTCATCCTTCTTCAACCACGGTGCCTGCATCTTGCCCCAGCACGGGTTGTTCAAAG
>CAYOJU010000409.1:0-1922 GCA_964404355.1 uncultured Sideroxydans sp.
CTAATAACGCTGACATCCCGCCCTCGTTTTTAATCAACTCAATGTTTTTAGGAGATAAAGCATGAAGATTCGTCCCTTGAGCGACCGTGTCATCGTCAAGCGTTTGGAAGCTGAAACCAAGACCGCATCCGGAATCATCATTCCCGATGCCGCTACCGAAAAGCCCGATCAGGGCGAAATCGTTGCCATTGGCAACGGCAAAGTCGGTGACGACGGCAAGCTGCTTCCTATGAATGTGAAGGTCGGTGATCGCGTTCTGTTCGGCAAATATTCCGGTCAAGCCTTCAAGATCGACGGTCAGGAACTGTTGACCATGCGTGAAGACGACATCATTGGCGTAGTCGAGAAGTAATTTTTCGCCGGGCGAAAAATTCTTTCCGTTCCAAATAAATTTCAGGAGAAATAAACATGGCAGCTAAAGACGTTAAATTCCATGATGCAGCACGTGCCAAGATGGTCGTGGGTGTCAACATTCTGGCCGATGCGGTCAAAGTAACGCTGGGCCCTAAAGGCCGTAACGTGGTTCTGGACCGTTCCTACGGTTCTCCCACTATCACCAAGGACGGCGTATCCGTTGCCAAGGAAATCGAGCTGAAGGACAAGTTCGAGAACATGGGCGCGCAAATGGTCAAGGAAGTTGCTTCCAAGACTTCCGACGTGGCCGGTGACGGAACAACCACCGCAACCGTGCTGGCTCAATCCATCGTGCAGGAAGGCATGAAATTCGTTGCCGCCGGCATGAACCCGATGGACCTGAAGCGCGGTATCGACCAGGCGGTGATTGCCGCCGTGGCAGAGCTGAAGAAGATCTCCAAGCCTTGCACCACCACCAAGGAAATCGCCCAGGTTGGCAGCATCTCCGCCAACTCCGACACCGTGATCGGCGAGAAAATTGCTGCTGCGATGGAAAAAGTGGGCAAGGAAGGCGTCATCACCATTGAAGATGGACAAGGTCTGGAAGATGAACTGGACATCGTGGAAGGTATGCAATTCGACCGCGGTTACCTGTCTCCCTACTTCATCAACAACGCAGAAAAGCAAATTGCCGCGATGGAGAATCCCTTCATCCTGTTGCATGACAAGAAGATCTCCAACATCCGTGACTTGCTGCCCCTGCTGGAACAAATCGCAAAAGCAGGCCGTCCGCTGCTGATCGTCGCTGAAGATGTTGACGGCGAAGCACTGGCTACTCTGGTTGTGAACAACATCCGCGGCATTCTGAAGACTGTTGCCGTCAAGGCGCCTGGTTTCGGTGATCGTCGCAAGTCGATGCTGGAAGACATCGCCATCCTGACCGGCGGTACTGTCATTGCCGAAGAAGTCGGTCTGACTTTGGAAAAAGCGACACTGGCTGAAATGGGCCAAGCCAAGCGCATCGAAGTGGGCAAGGAAAACACCACGATCATTGACGGCGCAGGCAAGCACGAGGCAATTTTGGGTCGCATTGCTGAAATCAAGAAGCTGGCTGAAGATTCCACCAGCGACTATGACAAGGAAAAATTGCAGGAGCGTCAGGCCAAGCTGTCCGGCGGTGTTGCCGTGATCAAGGTTGGCGCTGCAACCGAAGTCGAAATGAAGGAAAAGAAGGCGCGCGTGGAAGATGCATTGCACGCGACCCGTGCTGCTGTTGAAGAAGGCATCGTTCCCGGAGGCGGCGTAGCTCTGCTGCGCGCCAAGTCGGCGGTTGCCGGCCTCAAGGGTGTGAACCACGACCAGGACGCCGGTATCACTATCGTGCTGCGCGCGATGGAATCACCAATCCGCGCCATTGTTCAGAACGCAGGTGATGAGCCTTCGGTAGTGGTGAACAAGGTATTGGAAGGCAAGGGTAGCTTCGGTTACAACGCATCCACCAGCGAGTATGGCGACATGCTGGTCATGGGCGTGGTCGATCCGACCAAGGTAACGCGCGTTGCACTGCA
>CAYOJU010000410.1:0-1922 GCA_964404355.1 uncultured Sideroxydans sp.
GTGAATCTTGCCAACTATCGCATCTTTGATGCGCAAGGCAACGCCGTGCAGCGCCAGATGCATGTCAGCGAACTCAATAATGACAGCGTAAATCTGGGCGACTACCAGCACTACATGCAGAAGGAAATTCACGAACAGCCACAGGCGCTGGCCGACACGCTGGAATCGGTGTGCAACAGCCAATCGATGGTACCCGGCATTTTTGGTGCGGAAGCGAACACCATCTTCCCGCAGGTTGAAAACATCCTCATCCTGGCCTGCGGCACCAGCAACCATGCGGGGCAGGTTGCGCGTTACTGGCTGGAAGAAATTGCGGGCATACCGTGCAGCGTGGAAGTGGCCAGCGAATATCGCTATCGCACCAGCGTTGCCAATCCCAAGACACTGGTCGTGACGATCTCGCAATCAGGCGAAACGGCGGACACACTCGCTGCGCTCAACCATGCCAAGATAACCGGGCACATGTTCACGCTGGCGATCTGCAACGTGCCGGAAAGCGCCATCGTGCGCCAATCCAAGCTGCGCATGATGACGCGCGCCGGCCCCGAGATTGGCGTGGCCTCGACCAAAGCTTTTACCACCCAGCTGGCTGCGCTGTTCCTGCTGACGCTGGTGTTGGCCAAGCTGCGCGGACGCCTGAGCGAGGAACGCGAGCAGCAATTCCTGCATGAATTGCGTCACTTGCCCGCCGCGGTGCAAAAAGTGCTGGCACTGGAGCCCAAGATCGCCGAACTGGCCAAACATTTTGCCGACAAGCACCACGCCCTGTTCCTCGGGCGCGGCATGCATTACCCGATCGCACTGGAAGGCGCGCTCAAACTCAAGGAAATCTCCTACATCCATGCCGAGGCTTATCCGGCGGGCGAATTGAAGCATGGCCCGCTGGCACTGGTGGACAAGGATA
This sequence comes from uncultured Sideroxydans sp., assembly GCA_964404355.1. Taxonomy (GTDB): domain Bacteria; phylum Pseudomonadota; class Gammaproteobacteria; order Burkholderiales; family Gallionellaceae; genus Sideroxyarcus. The sequence continues at coordinate 905 of CAYOJU010000410.1, forward strand.
TGCCCGTGGTTTCGGTTGCGCCCAACGATGCCCTGCTGGAAAAGCTCAAATCCAACCTGCAGGAAGTCCGCGCGCGTGGCGGCGAGCTGTATGTTTTTGCCGACGCCAATACCCACATGAAGGAAGCCGAAGGTATCCATATCCTGCAAATGCCCGAACACGCAGGTTTTCTGAGCCCTATTCTGCACACCATCCCGCTGCAACTGTTGGCATATTACGTAGCATTGCAAAAGGGAACGGATGTGGACAAACCGCGCAATTTGGCTAAATCCGTCACGGTTGAGTGACGGATTTGCGCGCGGTTTTCGGCGAAGGCTAACGTGAGCGTAGCGAACGTTAAGGGGCAACGCCCCGGCCGAAGCCACAAGCCCCGCAAAATAGCCTAATCCGAACCCACTACCTCAGGAGAGAACATGGCGGTCATCGCCGTATTCAACCAAAAGGGCGGCGTGGGTAAGACTACCACCTGCCTGAATCTTGCCGCTGCGCTATCCATCGCACAGCGGCATCCTATTGCGCTGGATATGGACCCGCAGGGACATCTGACTATTTCCTCGGGCCTGAAGAACGGTACCCTGCAAGCCAAGAATATCTCGGCATTTTTCCGCGACAAGGTTCCGCTGGCCAAGCTGATGCACGACACGCCCGCCGGCTGGCAAATTATTCCTGCGACACTGGAACTGGCCAAGATCGACGCCTTGTACGGCAGCGACCCACAGGCAGCAAAGATGCTGAAACAAGGTCTCGCGGAAGAATTGATCCTGACCGGCGCACCCATCCTGATCGACTGCTGCCCCATGCTGGGGGTACTTACGCTGAATGCGCTGCTGGCGGCAGACAAAGTGCTGATCCCGGTGTCGGCAGATTACCTGTCGCAACACGGCGTGCACCGGCTGGATGCCGCGCTTAACGTGCTTGAGAAAAAACTGCAGCGCACCTTCGAGCGTCGCATTGTGGTTACGCGCTTCGACTCCCGCCGCAAACTGTCTTACGACATCTACGACAAGCTCAAGGAACG
>CAYOJU010000411.1:0-1917 GCA_964404355.1 uncultured Sideroxydans sp.
GCGCGCGATGGCGATGCGCTGGCGCTGCCCGCCGGAGAGGCGCACGCCTTTTTCTCCGACCAGGGTGTTCAAGCCTTCCGGTTGTTCGCGGATGAATTCCATGGCGTGCGCCGCAGTGGCTGCGGCGATGATCTCGGCTTCCGGCACTTCGCGCATCTGGCCGTAGGCGATGTTGGCAGCGATGGAGTCGTTGAACAGGACGACTTCCTGGCTCACAAGGGCGATGTTGGTGCGCAGGCTGGCCAGTGAAAGTTGGTGGATGTCATGCCCGTCCAGGGTGACGCGTCCGCCCGTCGGCGTGTAGAAGCGCGGCACGAGGTTGGCCAGTGTGCTCTTGCCGCTGCCGGATGCGCCTACCAGCGCCACCGTCTGTCCGGCCGGGATGTCGAGGCAGATGTCCTGCAAGGCAGGGCGGCCGTCTGCGCTGTATGCAAAGTCCAGATGCTCGAACGCGACATGCCCGGCGGCACGCCCGATGTGGGTCTTGCCGTCATCCACTTCGCCCGGCGTATCCAGCAACTCGAAGATGCTCTCTGCCGCCGCCAGTCCGCGCTGTGTGAATTCGCTCACGCTGGTGAGACGTTTCAACGGCGCGGTCAGCATCAGCATGGCGGTGACGAACGAAAGGAAACCGCCCACGGTGGTGGCATCGCTCTTGGCTTGCACGGTGGCGAGATAGACGATGACTGACAACGCGATCGCGGCAACCATCTGCACGATGGGCACGTTGGCCGCTGCGGCAGAGGCCTGTTTCATGGCATAGCGGCGCACCCAGTTGGTCTCGGCGTTGAAGCGGTCATTCTCGTATTTTTGCCCGCCAAACAGTTTGACGACCTTGTGTGCGGTGACGCTTTCCTCGATCACTTGCGTGATGCTGCCCATGGCGCGCTGCGATTCGCGGCTGGATTCGCGCAAACGCATATTGATGGTGCGGATGACCACGGCCACGATGGGCGCGATGGTGAGCGACAGCAGGGTGAGTTTCCAGTCCAGATAGAACAGCCAGCCGAGCAGCCCCATGATGATGATGGAGTCGCGCACGGTGATGGTGACGACACTGGTGGCCGCCGCTGTGACTTGTGTCACATCAAAGGTGAGCTTGGAGATCAACGAGCCAGTCGCGTGGTCGTCGTAAAAACCGGTGGGCAGCGCCAGCAGCTTGGCGAACATCTGCGCGCGCAGGTCCATCACCAGTTTGTTGCCCACCCAGCTGATGGCGTAGGTGCCGATGAAACCGGCCACGCCGCGCACGAAGAAGATGACGAGGATGAGCACCGGCGCCCAGCGGATGATGGTGTCGTCCTTGTTGACGAAAGTGCCGTCGACGAAAGGTTTGAGCAAGGCTGGCAGCATCGCTTCGGTGGCCGCCGTGAGCGCCATGCACACGATGGAGACGGCGAACACGCGCCAGTAACGACGCACGTAAGTGAGCAGACGCAGGTAAAGCTGGGTCGATGTCATCGGAGTGATACGCTCGCCTCGTGCGTCACTTGGGGCTTTGGATCAAACGGCCTTGGAAAGGTGTCGTCCCTTGCCCGTGAGAATGGCATATGCCATCTGTATGATGACGGCGCAGCCGATGTAGATCACAGCCACTTCGACATAGGAGCCATAGTACTGCGCCACGCGGGAGGTGAATTCCATGACGCTCATGCTGCCGAAATAGCCGGCCAGCAGATAGAAGCTCACATTGGCGATGATGAAGGCGATGCTGCCCGCAGCGACCGAGGTGGCCAGCAAGCCGACCATGCCTTTGCCGGACAGGTCATGGCGCGGGGCATACCAACGGCCGACGAACCACAGGGCCGCGTAAGCGAATACGAGGAAGCCGTAAGCGGAGGTCACGCACCAGGAGCTGATGCCCTGGAAGTCGATGGCGTAGAGGTCGACCAGCGCCGCTTCGACCAGCAGCAGGGC
>CAYOJU010000412.1:0-1907 GCA_964404355.1 uncultured Sideroxydans sp.
TCCTTGAGGTAGAGATTTTTGATGTTTGGGGCATCGATTTCATGGGTCCATTCCCGTCCTCTCGTGGGTATGAGTATATTTTGGTGGCAGTCGACTATGTGTCCAAGTGGGTGGAGGCAATGGCATGCCGCAAAGCTGACTCGAATTCGGTAAGAAAGTTTTTCAACGAGATCATTTTCCCTCGTTTTGGAGTGCCTCGAGCTGTCATCAGTGACGGAGGCAAGCACTTTATCAACCGCCAATTCAACAATCTCTTGAGCCGACATGGGGTGACTCACAAGGTATCTACTCCTTATCACCCTCAAACTAATGGCCAAGCTGAAATTTCTAACAGGGAAATTAAGTCGATCTTAGAGAAAACAGTGGCAAGGACAAGGAAGGATTGGGCTTCCAAGCTGCATGATGCACTTTGGGCCTACCGCACCGCATTCAAGACACCGATTGGCATGAGCCCTTACAAACTGGTGTATGGAAAGCCGTGCCACCTTCCTGTCGAAATTGAGCACAAGGCATTCTGGGCCACAAGAGCAATCAACATGGACCTGCTTGCAGCTGGCGAAAAGCGTGTCCTCGACTTGCATGAGTTGGAGGAAATGAGGTTGCATGCATACGAGAATGCCAAGTTTTACAAGGAGAAGACGAAGCGATTGCATGACCGACGCATTTCGCCTCGCCATTTCAAAGAGGGAGATCTTGTACTTTTGTTTAATGCTAAATTGAGAATTTTTCCAGGTAAACTCAAGTCAAGATGGTCCGGCCCGTTTAGAGTGGTGAAAGTCTACTCTTTTGGAGCAGTTGATATCTGGAGTGAGGAAAGTGGGACCTTTAAGGTAAATGGTCAGCGCCTCAAGCGCTACATTGCTGACCACTCGATGAATGAGCGGAGTATTCAGTTTCTTTCTGATCCCGCTCTTGTTGAAGCTTAATTTGCAAGATGGTCAAGCTAAAGACCTAAAACAAGCGCTTCTTGGGAGGCAACCCAAGCACTTAGTTTAAATTTATTTGTTTTAATTAGTCCTGTTATTTCTACTTTAGTTCTTGCATAATTTGTTTCATGTTAGTTTAATTTTGGTGTTTCAATCTTTAGTTGTCTTTCAGATCTGATCAGTTAGGAGGAAAAACAATTTCTGTGCCCTGGTGCGGCCCGCACCAATACCCCTACGGCCCGTAGGGTCATCCATCCGCCGCAGCAACTGAGGGGACGCGTCTCTCTCTCTTCGCGACCCTTCAAGTGGCCCCTTCCCCTTTTTATACACCTAGCCGACAGCCCCTGACAACCCCCCGACAAACCTTGCCCCACACCACCAACCCTTGTCGTTTTTCTCCTACGGCCCGAAGGAGACACCGTACACCCAAACCCTAGCCGCCGCCACCCTCTCCTCCGCCTCTGCACACGCGCCGCCGCCTCATCCGCCTCGATCCCGCGCCGTTCTCTCTGCCACCGCCTACCCGAGAGCACCCCCTTCTACAGCGCCGCCGCTTCGGAATACCCCTGTCCCGTGCGCCGCCTCCGTTTCGCTCTCGGCCGCCGTCCCTTCTTCCCTCACCGCCGGCCACCATTTCTTCTCCTTATTCTTCTTCTTCTTCACGGTAATTTCTTCTCCTTTTCTACTTTTCCTTTTACTGATTTTTCTTCATTTTTCAATTCGTAGATTTTTCCTTTCCGTTCTACAAATCTCCCGGCCACCATCAACCCATAGCCACCAGTCCACCACCACCTCTGTTCGGCAAACCTCACTAACCCTACGGCCCGTAGTAAAACCCCTACGGCCCGCACCCACACCCATCCAACCAGTACCCACCCTCTGCCAAAACAGCAACCACCATTCCGTTGCCCTACGGCCCGTACCACTTCCCCTACGGCCCGTACCTATCCAACCTGACAGCCATGTCTGAGCGCCGCCAAA
>CAYOJU010000413.1:0-1901 GCA_964404355.1 uncultured Sideroxydans sp.
CGGCAATACCGATCAGCCAACAACGAAATGCCCTACATCAACGCCAAAGGCGAACTGAAGCGTATCGACCGTCTGGTGGAATTTGACGACGAAGTGTGGGTGCTGGACTACAAGCTGGGCGATGCAGAGGATGCAGCGCGTTACCGTGCGCAAATGCAGGAGTACCGCACCGCGATGCAATCGGTATATGCAGGTAAACGGGTTCATTGTGCGCTATTGTTTGCAGGTGGGACGATGGCGGAGATTGAATGAAGGGGATGCAATGATTGCCTGGCTCGATAACATGGGAAATACGCCGGATCATCCGATGACCACGGTGGAGGAGGCCAGGCGGCAGCTGGCCGACCTGCCCGAAGACAATCCGCTCGAAGCGTTGACGGAGCTTGCCAACTGGATGACTTCCTTTGGCGGCACACCCGGCTTCAAGCTCGGCAATCGCCTCGGTGTGGCCATGCTGCTGGATGAAACGGCGGCCCCGATTTTTGCCGAGGTGCAACACAGTTACTTCTCGGCCCCCCATCTGCAGGATCTCGAAGGCATGAAGCTGTGGCGGGCCATGCATGAGTTCGCCCTCTCCCGCATAGAACTGTATGCCGTGTGCCTGCGCGAGTTGTCGCAATCTGCAAAAAATAACGAGACTGCCAATGAACAGACCACCATCATCTGTGTGCGCTTTCTGCGTTCGGTGATTGAGCAATTGAAGTTGGAGCTGATGCGCTACATGGATGTGGGGCAGGAAGTCTGGGATAACCTGTTCTGGGGCTATCAATTCGCCGAAGCGGCCGGTCTCGCCGAGACGATGGTCATCGCTTATCCGGGGCACGTTATCCATTTTTCGCCGCAGCGCGAACTGCTGTGCGCGCTGGTGCTGTTCGAATCGGCACCGGGCGCGCTTTCTTCCAGCCAGATCGAGATGAGCGGCCGCATTGCGGCACGCCTGTCGAGCTTCTTTGATCTTTCGCGAGAATACAGCGCCGACACACCCTACATGATCGACCTCGCGCATCCGGCCATGCCGAAGTGGCTCGAAGCCCAACCCGAGGCCGGCGAAAGCATGCGTTTCTTTGGCGCATCCAGAGCCGTGCCCAGGCTGGAAGAGATCATTCAGCAGAACGAGCGCGGCCAGGCCGATGAGGAGTACCGTTTCGAGAGCGAGTTCACGCCGGAAGGCAAGTTGACCATGCTCAAGCACCTCCACATCTACTGGAGCAAGGAGCACGTGCATCGCCATCTGGAACGGCATGCGATCCACAGCGAGATCGAGATCGTGCGCAGCCTCAAGACCATCAGCAAGCTGGTCAATCATTTCGACATCGACCGTATCGTCAACCTGTCCGAAGAGGTAGCCGCCCAATTAAAACAACGTTCCGGCTTCGGACTGGTGGGCGAGGAGATCAAATACACTTCCGAAATCTGGCCGGTGCTGGATTTCAGCGCCGAAGGCATAGGCGGCCTCGTCCCGCGGGCGACAGCAGACTGGGTGAAGATCGGCGCGCTTTGCGGACTCAAGGGAAAGAATGCCAACCAATGGTGGGTCGGCATGATCCGCCGCCTGAAGACCGACCTGCAGGGCAAAGTGCATGTCGGCATCAGGGTGCTGACCAAGCAGCCGTTGTCGGTATGGCTACGCGTGCTGGGCAAGGGCGCGGAGCGCGTCTCCAACTGGCATACCAGCTCTGGCTCGTTCGCTTACGACTATTTGCCGGTCATCCTGATCCCCGACGAGCACAACTCTTATGTGCATGCCACCATGCTGATGGAATGCGGCAGCTTCGTGGTTGGCACATTGTTTGAGGTGATGCTGGGCGAGAAGAGCCGCACGATCAAATTGGTGGAGATCATCGCCGAGGGCGACGATTACGAGCAGGTGGGTTTTGAGTGGCAGTGAGAACGATGTCATG
>CAYOJU010000414.1:0-1896 GCA_964404355.1 uncultured Sideroxydans sp.
GGAATAATTCCGGAACAAGCCGAAACGCTCCCTTCATGGGAGCGTTTTTTATTGGGGCTTCAGAACTGGCAGCATGCGCAGGGCGGATGCAGCGCGGTGTGAAAACATGGATGCCTGTCGTTACTGGCTTGCAGGCCAGTTGGTATATCTCAATAGCCATGTAAAACCAGAGCAGCGCAGGCAGGACCAAAGCAAAAGGGCTAGGGAATCGCCGATTAAGTCTGTTTTTCCCCCTCGCCCTCTGGGAGAGGGCCGGGGTGAGGGCGAGAATTCAACGAGTTGCCCCTCACCCTAACCCTCTCCCAGAGGGCGAGGGGACTTGTTCGGCGTTTCCCCTGGATCTTTTGTCCGGTGGCGCAGTAGGGTTATTGCTGCTAGGCTTCGTGGCAGTAGATCGTGTGAAACGGGGTAGTGGGCGGAAAAACATATCGCATCCAATCCCTTTGATTTCGAATGTATCGCAATCCCAGCTTGAGGACGATGATCAATCAAGGCCAAACCGAGTTGCAGCATTTGCGCGACCAGCTTCAATCGCTGATGAGTGCCGCCCGCCTCAACGAAAAGAAGTGGCGTCGCCTGGATCAGTTCGAAAAACAATTGATCGCTACGCGCACATTGCCGGAACTCATCCAGTTGATGCTCGAAAACTACAAGACGGCCTACGAGACCGACGTGGTGACGCTGGTGTTGTGGGACCCCGAATACGAGATACGGCGCATTCTGGATAGATCGCAATCCGTCTGTGACGAAGTACCCGGCCTGGTGTTGCTGGAAAAGCTGCCTGAGCACGATGCCGAGCCTGCACCTTATCTCGGCCCCTTTGATGCCGAAATTGAGCGTGCCATTTTCGATCCCTGGCCCGACGGTTGCCTTTCCATGATGCTGCTGCCGCTGATGCGCCAGGGTGAACTGGTCGGCAGTCTCAATATGGCCAGCAGCATCGCCGAACGCTTCGCGGCCGACAGAAGCACCGACTTCGTCGAGCGTCTCGCGGATATATTCTCGATCTGCCTGGAAAACGCGCTCAACCATGAACGCCTCAACCTGATCGGCCTGACCGATCCGCTCACCGGCATCTTCAACCGGCGCTATCTCGAAACCCGCTGTCAAGAAGAAGCCGCGAACGTGCGGCGCTATCACAGACCGCTGAGCGCCATGTTCCTCGACATCGACAAGTTCAAGCGCATCAACGACACCTACGGCCACATCATGGGTGACGAAGTGCTGCGCAAGGTAGCCAGCCTGATCAAAACGGAGCTGCGCAGCAACGACGTGCTGGCGCGTTATGGTGGCGAAGAATTCGTCGTGTTGTTGCCGCAGACCGAGCTGCACCATGCCTGCGAGATCGCCGAGCGCATCCGTTGCGCTATTGCCGCTCACCCTTTCCGCTTCGACGGACGCAACGAATTGCAGGTGACCATCTCGATCGGCGTCGCCCAGATGCCCGCAGAACCCGAAGGCTCGGACCTGGACATCGCCAACAAACTGCTCGCCACTGCCGACGAAGCCCTATATCTGGCCAAGGAAAGCGGCCGCAACAAAGTCGTCAGTGAACAAAATCGACCCGCGTCAGTCGTGGCAAAACGCAGCCTGATCAAAATGCTGGGTTTCGGTTCGGCGCGGGGAACAAAAAAGGAGCAGCAGCGGAATGGTATTGATGAGGCGAGTTAAGTAGAGAATAAATTCGAAGTTGGAGCAACAAAAGAGGTCAGCGATGGTTGTTTAGATGGAAACCGTCCGTCCCTTATTATTCCTGAAGACGCCCGTCTTTACTGGTCTGCAGGCTAGTTCGCAAATCTCAAAAGCCATTTAAAGCCAGAGCGGCGCAGCCACGACAAAAGCAAAAGGTCTATATCTTTTGTCCAGTAGCGCGGTAGGGTTATTGCTGCTAGGCTT
>CAYOJU010000415.1:0-1887 GCA_964404355.1 uncultured Sideroxydans sp.
GCGCGGGCGGTGCGCTGTCGCTATTTGCCAGCCAACAGGCGGCGTGAACTTAAATCAATTTAGAGAGAATCATGACTAAACCAATTATTTACTGGACCAAGGTTGACGAAGCACCAGCACTGGCAACTTATTCTTTGCTGCCTATCGTGCAGGCCTTCACCAAGGCGGCGGGCGTTTCTGTCGAGACCCGCGACATTTCTCTGGCTGGCCGCGTCATCGCCAACTTTCCGGACAACCTGACCGAGAGCCAGAAGCTCAATGACGACCTGACCTGGCTGGGCGAATTGACGCAGAAGCCGGAAGCCAACATCATCAAGCTGCCCAACGTCAGCGCTTCGGTGCCGCAACTGAAAGCGGTGATCAAGGAATTGCAGTCGCAAGGCTACAAGATACCGGACTACCCCGAGAATCCCCAGAGCGATGCAGAGAAGGAACTCAAGACACGTTTCGGCAAGGTGCTCGGCAGTGCCGTGAACCCCGTTTTGCGCGAAGGTAACTCCGACCGTCGCGCCGCCGCATCTGTCAAGAATTTTGCACGCAAGCATCCGCACCGCATGGGCAAATGGGCTCCCGATTCCAAGACCCATGTGGTGCACATGACCTCCGGCGATTTCTACGGCAGCGAAACATCCGTCACCGTTCCCAATGCCGATACTTTCAAGATCGAATTCGTTGCGCAAGACGGCACGGTAACCCTGCTCAAGGACAAGGCTCCGCTCAAGGCTGGCGAGGTGATCGATTCCTGCACCATGAACGTCGCCGCGTTACGCAAGTTCTTTGCTGAGCAGATCGAAGAAGCGAAGAAAGAGCCTAACGTGCTGCTGTCGCTGCACCTGAAGGCCACCATGATGAAGGTGTCCGACCCCATCATGTTCGGTCACGCCGTCTCCGTGTATTTCAAGGATGTGTTGGACAAGCACGCCGCGACCTTCAAGGAACTGAAGGTCAACCTCAACAACGGTTTCGGCGACCTGGTCGCCAAGGTCGCAACGTTGCCGGAAGCCAAGCGCGCCGAGATCGAAGCCGACATCCAGGCCTGCTTCAAGAAACAGCCGCAACTGGCGATGGTGAATTCCGACAAGGGCATCACCAACCTGCACGTGCCCTCCGACGTGATAATCGACGCTTCCATGCCTCCGATGATTCGCGACGGTGGCAAGATGTGGGGTGCAGACGGCAAAGCTTATGACACCAAGGCCATGATTCCGGATCGCAACTACGCGGGCGTGTTCCAGGCAACCATTGAAGATTGCAAGAAGAACGGTGCGCTTGATCCGGTGACCATGGGCTCTGTGCCTAACGTCGGTTTGATGGCGCAACAGGCGGAAGAGTACGGTTCGCACAACAAGACTTTCGAAGCTGCCGACAAAGGCGTGATTCGCGTGGTGGACGGTGCAGGCAAGACGCTGCTCGAGCAGAAGGTCGAGCAGGGCGACATTTTCCGCATGTGCCAAGTCAAGGATGCTCCGATTCAGGACTGGGTCAAGCTGGCCGTTACCCGTGCGCGTTTGAGCAATACACCGGCCATTTTCTGGCTGGATAAAAATCGCGGCCACGACGCGCAGATTATCGCCAAGGTTGAGAAGTACCTGAAGGATCACGACACCAAGGGTCTCGACATCAAGATCATGGAACCGGCGGATGCTTGCCGCGCCACGCTGGAACGCGCGCGCAAGGGTCTGGATACCATCTCGTGCACCGGCAACGTGCTGCGCGACTACCTCACCGATCTGTTCCCGATTCTTGAACTGAACACCAGCGCCAAGATGCTGTCCATCGTTCCGCTGATGGCCGGTGGCGGATTATTCGAGACAGGTGCAGGCGGTTCCGCGCCCAAGCACGTGCAACAGTTCCAGGAAGAAAACTATCTGCGTTGGGATTCGCTGG
>CAYOJU010000416.1:0-1873 GCA_964404355.1 uncultured Sideroxydans sp.
GTTGAGAGAAGCAAGGAGAAGCAAATGAAAGTGCAAGCGTCCGTGAAAAAGGTGTGCCGTAACTGCAAGATCGTGCGGCGCAATCGCGTGGTTCGTGTGATCTGCAGTAGCGATCCGCGTCACAAACAGCGCCAGGGTTGATTGAGTAAAATCACCGCTGGATGGTACAATTTACGACTTTTGAATAAATAGGGTAGCTGCATGGCTCGTATTGCCGGTGTAAACATTCCAAATCATCAACATGCCGAAATCGCATTGACTGCGATCTACGGTATCGGGCGCACTCGCGCGCAGCAAATTTGTGCTGCCGCCGGAGTCGTCACCTCCATCAAAGTGAAGGACATCAGCGATTCCGATATGGAAAAGCTGCGCGACGAAGTCGCCAAGTTCACGGTGGAAGGCGATCTGCGTCGCGAAATTTCCATGAACATCAAGCGGTTGATGGACCTGGGCTGCTACCGCGGTCTGCGTCATCGTCGCGGTTTGCCGTGCCGTGGTCAGCGTACCCGCACCAATGCACGTACCCGCAAAGGTCCGCGCAAGTCCATCGCCGGCGCGAAGAAGTAATTTAGTAGAGGAACGAAGACATGGCAAAGCCCAGCACGAGAGTGCGCAAGAAAGTTAAGAAAAACGTTGCCGAAGGTATCGCGCACGTTCACGCCTCCTTTAACAACACCATCGTGACCATCACGGATCGTCAAGGCAACACCTTGGCTTGGTCCACAAGTGGCGCGCAAGGCTTCAAGGGTTCTCGCAAGAGTACACCGTTTGCGGCACAGATCGCTGCCGAGACAGTGGGCAAGTCTGCTGTTGAATGCGGCGTCAAGAATCTGGAAGTGCGCATCAAGGGCCCCGGCCCGGGTCGCGAATCCGCAGTGCGTGCGTTGAACGCCGCAGGTTTCAAAATAACAAGCATTTCGGATATTACGCCGGTACCGCACAACGGTTGCCGTCCTCCGAAAAAGCGTCGTATCTAAGGAGCATAGATCTTGGCTAGAAATCTTGATGCAAAATGCCGCAAGTGCCGCCGCGAAGGCGAGAAGTTGTTCTTGAAGGCTGAAAAATGTTTCACTGACAAATGTGCAGTGGAGCGCCGCGCCTATCCACCTGGCCAGCATGGTCAGAAAAAGAACACACGTCTGTCCGAGTACGGTGGTCAGCTGCGTGAAAAACAGAAGTTGCGTCGTATCTACGGCATGCTGGAAGGCCAGTTCCGCCTGACATACAAGCGTGCTGAACAATCTCGCGGCATCACCGGCGAAAGCCTGTTGCAGCTGCTTGAGTCGCGTCTGGACAACGTTGCCTATCGCATGGGCTTCGGTGGTTCGCGTGCTGAAGCTCGTCAAACCGTACGCCACAACGGCGTTCTGGTGAACGGCAAGCGCGTCAACATCCCTTCCTTCCAGGTGCATCCTGGTGATGTGGTTGAAGTTGCGGAAAAATCCAAAGGTCACTTGCGTTTGAAATCTGCAGTGCAAGCTGCCGAACAACGCGGCTTCCCGGAATGGATCGAAGTCGATGCCAAGGCGTTCAAGGGAACGTTCAAGGCCGTTCCTCAGCGTTCCGAATTGCCAGCAACGATCAACGAGCATCTCGTGGTCGAGTTGTATTCCAAGTAATCCACGCGGAGTAGCATATGTCTAACAATAATCTGTTGAAACCTCGCATCATTGACGTTCAGCGTACTTCCGCCACCCAGGCACGGGTGGTGATGGAGCCGTTCGAGCGCGGCTATGGTCACACGCTGGGCAATGCCCTGCGTCGCGTCCTGCTGTCTTCCATGCCCGGTTATGCCGTGACGGAAGTCAAGATCGCGGGCGTGTTGCACGAATACTCATCCATCGATGGCGTGCAGGAAGACGTGGTCGAGATC
>CAYOJU010000417.1:0-1868 GCA_964404355.1 uncultured Sideroxydans sp.
CCGTTGACGATGTTGGTGATGACGTAGGCCGCACCGTTCATCCACAAATTCGACGACGACGTTTCTTCCACGGTGATGAGTTGCGGTTTGATGGTCGCGCCGTAGTTACTGAGGACGGTGCTGCTACACTTGCTGAAATTATCCCAATCAATTCCACCCATTGCCATGCAGTAGGTGGCCGCACCTTTGTGCGCCCGGTTGTTCCAGCCGCCTCCCGCGATCCACGCCACGCCGTTGTTGGACGACACTAGCTTGGTCGTGTACCAGCCCTCTGGGACTGAAATGTTCGTCATCAGCAGCGTCTTGGTTGCGCCGCCGCTCGTGTTCACCCCGCCAATCCATGCGTAGCTGCCACCATTCTGCGCCGCTTGAACAGAGAAGCCGCCGCCGCCGCTCTGGGAATAATAGAATACCTGAACATGGTCAGCATGAGCAGATAGGCCCGCGCCGTCTAAGTCGAATGTCACGCTCCCGTTTGTCAGCACAAAATACTGACCGTTCAACGAATAGGTGAAATCGTTCGTGGTGTAGCCGCTGTTCGCCGCGAATGCGACCGCGTGGCCAAACCCTTCGCCCGTATCGCCGAATTTGTTTTGCAGCACCGTGCGGAAGTCGCCCGCCGCCGAGCCGAACTTGTTTGCGAATAACGAGTCACCGATTCCCAAAATCGACATCGTCGGCGCACCGTTGTAGCCGCTCCAATCGTTCGTCGCAATGTACGACAACGTGTTCGCCACGCTGCCGTAGTTGAGAACGAGATTCACTGGCGCGTTTGAGAGCGTGATAACGGTGTTGCTCACTCCGGTGAGGCTGGCGGCGGTGGCGAGCGACAACCAGTTCGAACCGATCCCGCTTCCGGTAATCTTCCCAACGATGTCTGTGTTGTTCGTATAGGTCGTGCCGCCGCCGCCGATTCCAGATAACAAAGCATCAATCTGCGCCTGGGTGTAATAGTTGGTGGCGGAGTTGGGAGGCAGTGTTCCTGGATTTTGGATCACGGCCGCCAAGTTCACCAGGCCCATCGTGTTCGTGCCCACAGTCACCTTGTAGCTAGTACCGGGCGTGCCGGCTACATCCACGCGGTATTTTCCCCAGATCATGTTCGTGAACCATGCGCGCCCGTTGGCATCGCTCGCTTGGCTTTTTGGCGTTTGGTTGATGACGATGCCATTGTAAGTACGTGGGTTTGGATCGAGCAGCGTCCAGGTCACGTTCACATTCTTCTGCAATGCCGCGCCTAGATCGCCTACGTCGGCATAGATGACATTGGTCTGTGCCTGGGCGGCCGCTGATAGCATGGTAACTAGGCCTATGAAAAGTCTGATGGTCAATGGTCTCATGGTCTTTTTAAGTTGCCGTGGTGGTGACGTCGTCGGTGAGAAATTGGAGCTGATAGCGCACGGTAACGCCGGCGAATACCGGCACGAATCCGGCCAGCAGGGCGTTGGGGTAATACTCCGCATCCGCGCCCTCTTCCACTTTCAGGTGGACCTGCGCTGCGAATGCGGCTTTGAGTGTGCGCGCCCCGGCCTTGGCCGCCGCCCGCGTGGAATACGGTACGCTGATGACCATCGCCAGACTCGCGCCCATGTTTCCGCGCGCCGCCTTGAATGTGTTCGAGGCCCGGAACAGCGGCTCGTTCTGGTTCTGCGGCTGGAACGCCGGCTTGAAGTCTTCCAACAACGCGGAACGGCTGCTCTCATCACCCAGCACGGTGTAAGAGCCGCCGCTCGCCAGTTTGTAGGAGATCTTCATCGCTTACTTTGGCTCTTTGGCTTCCTTGGCTACTTCCGCCGTGGCCTGATCCAGCGTGAGCTTTGGATTAGCATGGTGCGTGAGCTGGTGGATCTGCACGCCGTTTGCATCCG
>CAYOJU010000418.1:0-1862 GCA_964404355.1 uncultured Sideroxydans sp.
AAGACACACCGCGCCGAAGTGCGCCTGTTCGGCAACATCTACTTCAACCGTTCCCTGGAGCATTACCACGGCGAGCAAGTCCGCATCGGCTACGACATCCACGACGGCAGCAAAGTATGGGTACGCGATATGGAAGGCCGCCTCATCTGCGTGGCCGAGTTCGAGGCCAACAAAACCGCCTACTTCCCCATGTCTCAACAGCGCGCCGCCGACGAAAAACGCGCCGCAGGCCGCATCAAGCGCGCCGAAGCCAAGATCGCCGAAGCGGAAGAAGAACTCAACCCGCCCCTGGTCATCGAGCACCAGCAGGCCAACACCGTGCCGCTGTTCGATTTCCACGCACAACCTGAAGCTATTGAGAAGCAGGACATCGCCATCGGCGTGGCCCCGATCCAGGCAGAGCAGTTGCCGGATAACGCCGCCTACCTGCCGGTACCGCGCCCCGTATTTACAACAGACGCAGCCAAGTATCGCTGGCTGAGAGTCAACCCCAGCCAGAAGAGCGGGCAAGACGAACACTGGCTCGATTGGTATTGCAACACCGACGAATGGGATGACCTGTTTGGCGAGGGTTTTGAGGTGGCTGCTGGCTAGGTAGCACTACCCAGCAGCCGATGAAGCAGTAGCAACGTGAAGTAACTACGTAAAGGAGTATGGAAGTGAAAAAAGTCTTTGTAAAGAACATCAGCAACTACGAACGGTTCCGCACTGGCATCAGCGCCGTCGAAACACGCGGCGCAACCGAAGCCAGCCTCATGCTGGTCACCGGCCCCGCAGGCTTCGGCAAGAGCCAGACCGTGGACAACTGGGCCGTCAACAACGGAGCCGCCTACCTGCGCGCCAAGGTCGAATGGACACCGCGCTACTTCATGACCGAACTGGCCGAAACCCTCAAGCTCGACTCGCGTGGCCGCGCCAAGGACGTATTCGGCCGCATCGCCGGTGTGTTGGGTGGGCAGCAGATCCCGCTGGTGATCGATGAAGTGGAACACTGCCTGCGCGACGGAGCCCAGGTGCTGGAAGCCATCCGCGACCTGTCCGACCTCACCGAAGTGATGGTGATCCTGGTCGGCATGGATCAGGTGCAAGCCAAGATCGCCCGCCACGCGCAGATCAGCAGCCGCATCGCCAAGGTGGTCGAGTTCCATCCCGCCACGCCGGAAGATGTCACCGAGTTCTGCAAGCAACTGGCCGAAGTCAGCATTGCCCCCGACCTGATTTCCGAGATCCACAAGCAAAGCGGTGGCCGCGTGCGCGAGATCATGAACGCCATCGCCACCGTTGAGCAAACCGCCAAACGCAACGGCAACAGCGCCGCCAGCCTGCAAGACATGGCCGGACAAGTGCTGACCCACGATTGGCAGGCACGCCGCCCGCGCATGGTTTCAGTAGGTAAAGGGAGTCGTTAAATGGCCTGGATCGCAGAACAGGTCTTAACGGCCATCCGTGACTCAGGCATGCGCGAGTGCATCACCGAAGAGCGCCTGCTTGATCTCACCAGCCTCAGCAAGCGTCAGGTGCAGCAATCGTGCCGCCTGCTGCGCGGCAGCGGCCTGCTTGAGAAGACCGGAGAAGGCTGCCACACCATCACCAAGTCCGGTATGGAAGCCCTCAACGCCGGTGCACGCTACCGCTCCGGCCCCAAGGATGGAAAGCAGTCAGGAAAGCGCGTGTGGAAGGACACCGACCGCATCCGCATCTGGCGCGCGATCCGCATCCGCCGAAAGTTCACCGTGCCCGAGATCATCACCCTCGTGGCCGACGAGGCGCGCGGCGACATGACCAGCAACGTGCAGAAATACGTGCGTGCGTTGGCCAAGGCGGGCTACCTGATCGAGCTTCCCAAGCGCGAGGCCGGGACA
>CAYOJU010000419.1:0-1858 GCA_964404355.1 uncultured Sideroxydans sp.
ACCTACATGGGTCGCAAGCAGAACCTGATCATTGTGGCCGGTGCCGACTACGGCCAGGGCTCTTCGCGTGACTGGGCGGCCAAAGGCGTGCGACTGGCCGGTGTGGAAACCATCGTTGCAGAAGGTTTCGAGCGCATCCACCGTACCAATCTGGTCGGCATGGGCGTGCTGCCGCTGGAGTTCAAGGCGGGCGATACACGCAAGACCTACGCCATCGACGGTACCGAGACCTACGACGTGGAAGGCAACATCACACCACGCGCCAACCTGACCGTGATCATGCACCGCAAGAATGGCGAAACGGTGCGCATCCCTGTCACCTGCCGTCTGGATACCGCTGCTGAAGTGCGTGTCTACAACGCGGGCGGTGTACTGCAGCGCTTTGCGCAGGACTTCCTCGAAGGAGCAGCATAATGGCCCAAGCCCCGCAAATCAGGATCCCCGCCACGTATATGCGTGGCGGCACCTCCAAAGGGGTGTTCTTCCGGCTGGAAGATTTGCCGAAAGCGGCACAGGTTCCGGGCAAGGCACGTGACCGTCTGTTCCAGCGCGTGATCGGCAGCCCCGACCCTTATGCTGCGCATATCGACGGCATGGGCGGCGCGACCTCCAGCACCAGCAAGTGCGTGATCCTGTCGAAAAGCACACGCCCCGGTCATGACGTGGATTACCTCTACGGCCAGATCTCCATCGATAAAGACTTCGTCGACTGGAGCGGCAACTGCGGCAACCTGTCCACAGGTGCGGGGGCTTTCGCGATCCATGCCGGATATATCGACGCGGCACGTCTAAAAGATGGTGTCTGCACCGTGCGCATCTGGCAAGCCAACATCAGCAAGACCATCATCGCCCACGTACCGGTCACCAAGGGGCAGGTACAGGAGACCGGTGATTTCGAGCTGGACGGCGTGACCTTCCCGGCAGCCGAGATCGTGCTGGAGTTCATGGATCCGTCCGATGACAGCGAAGAAGGCGGCAGCCTGTTCCCGACCGGCAATCTGGTCGATCAGCTTGATGTCCCCGGTGTCGGCACTTTCCCGGCCACCATGATCACCGCCGGTATCCCGACCGTGTTTGTGAATGCAAAGGATATCGGTTACACCGGTACCGAATTGCGTGAAGCCATCAATACCGATCCGGCAGCGCTGGCGCGTTTCGAGAAGATCCGCGTGGCGGGCGCATTGCGCATGGGGCTGATCAAAACCCCTGAAGAAGCGGCAACCCGCCAACATACCCCGAAGGTCGCTTTTGTTGCGCCACCGGTTGACCATGTCGCATCCAGCGGCAAGAAGATCAGCGCTTCCGAAGTCGATCTGCTCGTGCGCGCCCTGTCGATGGGCAAACTGCACCATGCCATGATGGGCACGGCAGCGGTTGCGATCGGTACGGCGGCAGCAATTACCGGTACGCTGGTGAATCTGGCTGCGGGAGGCGGTGAACGCAATGTGGTCACCTTCGGGCATCCTTCCGGCACATTGAAAGTCGGTGCAGCCGCCAGCAAAACCGGCGGCGAGTGGAAAGTCGAGAAAGTCACCATGAGCCGCAGTGCGCGTGTGCTGATGGAAGGCTGGGTACGCATTCCCGGCGACAGTATTTGATGTTTATTTTAATCCATTAACCTTTGTTAGCCACAGAGAACACAGAGATCACAGAGAATGCCGCGTTTACTTTCATCGCACCTCGCTGAAAACATATGCTGTCATCTCTGTGGGCTCTGTGAACTCTGTGGCTAAAGGTTTGTTTGCCCGCATGGGCTGCACTATAAGGGAGGAGTCGAGATGAGTTACAAAGCCGAATACCAAAGTTCGATGAATGATCCAGAAGGCTTCTGGCGCAAGCAGGCCGAAGCCTTGGAGTG
>CAYOJU010000420.1:0-1857 GCA_964404355.1 uncultured Sideroxydans sp.
CAAAAATTTTCTTACCCACCCCCATTTTTTTTTTTTTTTTTTTTTTTTTTGAGAGAAGGGGTGTTGTCGTGCTTGCTTATAAGTCGAAATGCGAAATGTAAATTGCGAAACTTCTTAGTATGTCGAAAATAAAAGAGGTTCATATAACTAGTAAGACCACGACCTTACACATTCTTCTAACTAACACTATTGTTGTTAACTACTCTTAGTAAAGCAAACATTCGGGGTACATTTAGTTTCGAGACCTTGTTACTTCCACATCCGATAATCAGGCTCCATCTCGTAGTCGGAGTCTTCGTAATGCCTATCTTTGTCGATGTCTTCTTTGGAGCGACACGTGGACCTATAGCCGGGATCCCCTTTCGGGTCGAGCTTACATTTTGGGCACAGCCAAAAGCTGAAGTTCGGATCTTCTTTTCCTCTTCGTTCTGGCTCTCCGGCACATTCCGTGTGGTACCAGTATCCACACTCGCGACATTTTGCCATGTCTTCTTTGCACCCGAAGCCATCGCAAACAGTGCAGTGCCGAAGGGAGACCATTTCTTCAGATTCCGAATCAACTCCAGCAGGTTGGTCATCGTCTCGAGGCGGGAGGCTGGTTCCTCCAGAAGCCAAGATCATGTCGACGAAGTCTCCAACTTTGGACTCGCTGTTGCGCACGAGCCAGTCGACTTGTCTTGAGGAGAATTGCTGAAGGAGGAGGTACCTTTCGTGCAAAGAGAGTTCCCGCTGGGAGTGAGATGCAGTGTGAGCCGATGAATTGCTAATAACGGGCGGGTCACGGTTTTCGCTACGTGAGTTGACGACTCCGTCGTGGGGTGTGGCAACGTTTTTGAACGCCTTGCTGTCCTGCCCTTCCGCAGGGCTTGGCGCGTATGTCTTGCCGACACACTTACGGGTACGGGATCGAGGGACGTTCATTGGTGGATTGCTGCTTTGTCCCTCTTCCATATTTTGCTTACATTTTTTAGCTGTGCACTTGAAGCGTTCGAAAGGCATTTTCGAGAGGACTTTTTGCGAGGAACACACCGCAACTTTGAGTAGGTTAAGTTTGCACCAAATGTTTCGTGTTTTGTGACGTTTTAGCGGTGGGTATTTATAGGCCTTGGTTCTGTTATGCCTTAATAAATGCGGGCCCGTTAGCATTAAATGCCGCATTAATTCGTTGTCGTTTTGTTTTATTAGATCATAATTTTGCGTCAGCTCATTAAATGACTGCATTAGATCATACCCAAAATATCAAAACATCATTTCTTAAAACAGGGGATGTTCTTACAAGGCATCGCACAAGTTACACTGAGTTCTGCCCCCCCCTCTACACATATGTCGACACGCAAAAGTACCTACCCTACTCGGAACATATAGCTCGGCATGCGAGACTTCTTTATTCATCATTTGCGAGGAGCTGCAGTACCACGTTGTTCTCTGCGCAACCCGGGCAGAGGAAATCGTAGTACCTCGGGTCACGGGGCTTCTCGGCACCTAATGCCGAGACGCAGAGGGGATGAAAGGCCTCCTCGCAACCCCCACAATGAAACATGTCGCGATAGGCTCCCCTGAGTTGACAGTTTCGGCACACGTCCCATGCAAGGGGGTGCGCCCTGCTTACCTCGCCCTTTGTTGTCTCAAGGGCGAGTCTGGGCGCCCTTATCGCCCCAGGGCTGGCCCGCGTCTCTCGCTCGAGTTCCCTGAAGCTCCGCATGTAGGATGCTAAAGGTGTCCTGAGGGGCCGAGGAGTGGCCTCGGCTGAGGCTTCGAGTTCGACAAAGAATTCGGAGGGCGTCATGCGTGGTGGGTTATCTTTCTGTGCCATGTTAAATTTGATATTACGATATTCTTTTCCCTCTATTATTGGAA
>CAYOJU010000421.1:0-1856 GCA_964404355.1 uncultured Sideroxydans sp.
GCTGGAATGTGGAGGGGAATGAGCCAGTCGGGAGTGTGGAAGGTCCAGCACCAAACGCTGAGGTACCTGCAGCAAAAGAAGTGGAAGGTCCCTGCGGGGGAAAGAGAGGGACCTGAATAGGAGATGGATGCATCTGGAGTGGAGAGTGAGGGAGCGTCTGCTCAACCTGAGCCTGGACGGGAGAAGAGTGTGCATCAGGCATCTCCACATCGTCAGAAGGTGGTGGTGGTGGTGGTGCTGCAGGGGCCTGCTGGAAGCGAGGAGGACGGGTGAAAAACCAGGTGCTTATCTGCTGGAAGTTCGCGATGTCCGCATACCAGGGCACAGATTTGGTGTTTACTCGGTTCGCGGCATGGAATGTCCGATCTTGCACAGCATGGGTCGTGTGCATCGATGTACCGACCGAGTTGATCTCCTCCATGGCAGAGATCGAATGGAATTGATCATCAGGGAATGAGTCATTGATTGGCAAGTCGACAGAGTCCTCATCTTTCCAGCGAAGCCGGGATAGATGGTCAGCCACAGTGTTGTCGACTCCCTTTTTGTCCCTGATTTCAATATCAAACTCTTGCTAGAGGAGGATCCACCTAATCAGGCGAGGTTTGGCATCCTGCTTGCTCACCAGATATCTGAGTGCGGCGTGGTCAGTGTAGATCACTATCTTGGAACCAACCAAGTAGGATCTAAACTTGTCGAGAGCGAACACAACAGCCAGAAGCTCCTTCTCGGTTGTCGTGTAGTTCATCTGGGCAGGATCTAGCACCTTGCTAGCGTAGTAGATAGCACATGGCTTGTTCTCCTTTCTCTGCCCGAGAACTGCTCCCACAGCATAGTCGCTCGCATCGCACATCAGCTCGAATGGCAAGGACCAATTTGGTGGCTGCAAGATGGGTGCTGAGACAAGGGCTTCTTTCAATCGATGAAACGAGTCGACACAATCTTCTGTGAAAACAAAGTCAGAGTCCTTGATGAGTAGATTGGTCAACGGTTTCGCGATTTTGGAGAAGTCCTTGATGAAACGACGGTAGAAGCCAGCGTGTCCCAGAAAGCTTCGGACTGCTTTAACATTTGTTGGGATCTCTAGCTTCTCGATCACCTCCACCTTGGCTTTGTCAACCTCGATTCCTTTGGATGTCACCACATGTCCAAGGACAACTCCTTCCTGGACCATGAAGTGACATTTCTCCCAATTTAGGATCAGGTTGACCTCTTCGCACTTCTCCAGGATTTTGCAGAGGTTGGTTAGACATGAGTCAAAGCTGGCTCCATAGACCGAGAAGTCGTCCATGAAGACCTCAACCTCATTCTCGATGAAATCTGAGAAGATAGCCATCATGGCTCGCTGGAAGGTGGCAGGTGCGTTGCACAGACCGAATGGCATCCTACGGTACGCGAACGTACCGTAGGGGCATGTGAAAGTGGTCTTGTCTTGGTCGCTCGGGTGAATGGGGATCTGGAAAAATCCTGAGTACCCGTCAAGGTAGCAAAAGTGAGAATGATTGGCCAGCCTCTCAAGGAGTTGGTCGACAAACGGTAGTGGGAAATGATCCTTGCGCGTAGCAGCATTGAGCTTTCGGTAGTCAATACACATGCGGTACCCAGATACCACACGAGTCTGAACCAGCTCGTCTTTTTCATTCCTCACCACTGTTGTGCCTCCCTTCTTGGGCACCACATGGATGGGACTTACCCACTTGCTGTCAGAGATGGGATAGATGATGCCTGCATCTAGGAGTTTGAGGATCTCCTTTTTCACCACCTCTTTTAGATTGGGGTTGAGTCGCCGCTGGTGCTCCACAGACGGCTTGTGATCATCTTCGAGTAGAATCCGGTGTGAGCAGATTGCTGGGTTGATC
>CAYOJU010000422.1:0-1848 GCA_964404355.1 uncultured Sideroxydans sp.
ATTGGTGCCGGTTTTGTTACGTAACGGTTCAATGGCTATGCTGGAGCGACCCGTGTGCCGGGGGTTGCCGCGGAACATGGGCCAGGGGCTTTTGGCCACCGGCAGCAACTCGCCTGGCGGACGGATGGCGTAGAGATTGTGCTGGTTGCAGGCAAAGACGATTCCCCGGTCATCCATGACCGGCGAGGCGTACATGCTTTCCGACAGCTTGGTCACCCAGAGGCGATGGTCGTTGGGCGCAATGCCTTGGAAGGTGGCCCAGGGCGTCGAACAATAATATCTTCCCGGCACCACCACGGGAGAGCACTCCAGCGGAATCGGCGATCCGTAATGCCACAGAAATTTACCCTCCCGGGAGATCACCGCGCAGCGGTCGTTAAGCCCGATCAGCACATTGCCTTCCTCATCCAGCACGGGCGAGGATTCGGTGGTGCTGCTGGTATGGTAACGCCAGACTTCCGTCCCTTGGGGCGTCACCGCGTATAAATTGCCGTCCAGCGAGGTGAAATACACGATGCCATCCGTGCCAATCGCCGGCGAGGAGAGGATGGCGCCGCCGGTGGCAAAGGTCCAGCGCACGGAGCCATCCGGATTCAGCGCATACAATTTTTTGTCGTGCGCGCCAAAGTAAATGGTGCCATCGGCGGCAATTGAGGGGGAGGAATCCATGATGGCGCCCACGGTATGTTTCCATTTAACGGAGCCATCCGGTCGCAGGGCATAAAATTCTCCATCCCAGCCGCCAAAGTAGATGGTGTCATCGACGGCAATGGCAGGGGAAGTATCCACCCACGCCGCAGTGGTGAATTTCCATTTCAACTTTCCCTCGGGGGTCAGGGCGTAAAAATTCCGGTCCCGGGAGCCGAAATAGACGGTGCCATCGGTGCCGATGGCGGGGGAGGATTTGATTTCCAACCGGGCTTTGAAAATCCACTTTTCCTTGCCCTCGGGCGTGATGGCGAAAAAGGTGCCATCAAGGGATCCAATGTAGAGCGTGCCATCCGGGGCCAGCGCCGGGGCGCAGATGGAGCCGTTTTGGGGAAAGTGTTTGTAGAAAGGGAAAACCCAAAGATTTGTGGCCTCCGGCGGTTCCTCCGCCCGGGCCACCGCCACGCCCAAGACCAGCGCCAGCCAGCCGGCCAACCACCCTCCGGCGGGCCAACGGAAGGGAAGGGCCGCCATGAAACGAGAACGCCAAAAATGCATGCAGGCAGTAAACCAACCCCGGCGGGACAGGGCAAATAGAAATCCCGCTGCTTGAGAGCAGCGGGATAGTAGCGGGATTCTTAATTTTGCAAAAACATCGCCCTTGGGGGCAATTGCTTACAATTTCTGTCCGGTCAACCGTTCGTAGGCGTCCAAGTATTTTGCGGAGGTCTTGGCCACCACGTCGGCGGACAATTGCGGGCCGGGCGGGGTCTTGTCCCACGTGAGCGTTTCGAGATAGTCGCGGACGAATTGCTTGTCGAAGCTCGGCTGGCCCTGGCCGGGCACGTATTGATCCGCCGGCCAGAACCGCGAGGAATCCGGCGTGAGCACTTCGTCGATCAAAATCAATTTACCTTCGAACAGACCGAACTCGAACTTCGTATCGGCAATGATGATGCCGCGTTGGCGGGCGTAATCGCGGCCGGCCTTGTAAATCATCAGGCTCAAATCGCGCGCCTGCGTGGCGAGGTCCGTACCGACAATCTTGCACGCTTCGGCGAACGAAATGTTTTCGTCGTGCCCGGCTTCCGCCTTGGTGGAGGGCGTGAAGATGGGTTCGGGCAATTCGGCGGATTCGGTCAGCCCGGCGGGCAGTTTGATGCCGCAGACGGTTTGCGATTTCTTGTATTCCTTCCAGCC
>CAYOJU010000423.1:0-1846 GCA_964404355.1 uncultured Sideroxydans sp.
AAATGTACTGAATGCGTAGGACATTACGACACACCACAATGTGTGGAAGTATGCCCGGTCGACTGTATTCCGCATGACCCGGCGCACGAGGAATCCAAGGAACAGCTGCAGGCCAAATACGAAAAACTGATGGCGGCAAAAGCGTAGATTTAGTCAGGTACCGAAAAAGCCCGCGTGTTTGCGGGCTTTTTTCATTGCGACTTCAAATCTATATCGGACAGGAGTAATGTAGCCACCGGAGGATGGGTATACCTGCAAATAACGACAAGATTCAGCACAGATGAATTCGCAAAACAATGGAATAAACTTACCGCGCATTTCCTTTTGCGCGGTATTGGTGTTCGTGGCGTTCCTGCTTGCCTGGCTGCTGATTTCCAGGATCAGCGAGGCAGAGGCATGCCAGCCGGCCAGCCAGATGCAACGCATAACGGGCCTGTTGGGCTTGCTGGTTTTCGGCTTTGCCGGAGCGTGGTACTGGTATTGGCGCCGGCACGAGCATAGGGCAGCACATGCGGCCATCCTGAAAGAGCGGGTACGTGCCGATGCCCTGCAAATGGAAGGAGATGAGCGCTTCCGCACAGTCTTCGAACATACCGCGCTTCCCATGGTGCGCAACGCGCTCAATGGGGAATTCATCGAGGTCAACGATGCCTGGTGCGGCATGTTCGGTTACAGCCGGCAAGAGGCGTTGTCGCAACACCTTTCGTGGCAGCGGGTTACCCATCCCGAGGATCTGGATCCAAACTCCACGCCGGTGAAGAGATTGCTGGCGGGGGAGGTCGGGGAATTCAAGGTCGAGAAACGATATCTCCGCAAGGACGGCAAAGTGTTGTGGGGAGTTCTGCAAGTAACGCTGGTGCGAGACGAAAAGGGAGCTCCCGAGTACTTCATCAGCGCGATTCAGGACATCACCGAGCGCAAGCAGGCGGAACAGATGATCAGCTTCATGGCTTATCACGACAAGCTGACCGGACTGCCCAACCGGGCATTGCTGTTCGATCGCCTGTCGCAAGCCATGTCACAGGCAAAGCGCGACGCAAAGAATGTGGCTTTGCTGTTTGCCGATCTGGATGGATTCAAGGATATCAACGACAAGCTCGGACACGAAGCCGGAGATAACGTACTAAAAATGGCCGCCCAGCGTTTTCTGGCCTGTGTGCGGGCGGTGGACACTGTGTCGCGCTTTGGCGGCGATGAGTTCGCCATTGTCCTGGGAGGCCTGGACGACCCGCAACAAGCGAAAGGTGTTGCGGAAAAGATCGTGCAGGCGTTTGCGCAGGGGCTGACCTTGCCTGACGGGCAAGTGTGCTTTGTAGGGGCAAGCGTTGGCATCAGTATTTATCCCGAACATGGCAACGCGATGGACAATTTGATGACGGCAGCCGATCAGGCGATGTATGAGAGCAAGCATCACGGGGGGAACTCCTTTACTTTCTTCAGGAAAGCGGCGCCGCTCAAAGGCGATTTCCAGTGGGTCAATATTGATGACAACCAACTGGTGGGACTGGAGGAGCTGGACGAGCAACATCGTAATCTGGCCTATCTCGTGAACCGGTTGAACGAGACTTTGCAGCGCAACGAATCACCGCAGTTTATTGCGCAGATTTTCGATGAATTGCTGGCGGCGACCACGCACCATTTTGAAACCGAAAGCCGTTACATGGCGGAAAGCCATTACCCCGAGCAGGAGGCGCATGAAGAAGAACATGCGCGACTTGTGAAAGAGGCGCTGCTGTTCAAGGCGCAATTCAATCAAGGTCGGGAACATATGGTTTTGCAATCGATCAGGGACTGGCTGCTCGAACACATCATCTATTCAGACAGGAAGATGGCGGCGTATCTGATC
>CAYOJU010000424.1:0-1845 GCA_964404355.1 uncultured Sideroxydans sp.
GGCACAAATATCTTGTCAATTCGAACAACATGACCGAACTATCCCCTTCCGACCTGCATGCCGTATGGCTCACGCTCAAACTGGCGAGTGTTTCGACCTTGCTGCTGTTGCTTATCGCCACGCCGCTGGCGTGGTGGCTGGCGCACAGCAACAAGTGGTACAAGGGCGCGGTGGCCGCAACAGTCGCGCTGCCGCTGGTGATTCCGCCCACAGTGCTGGGCTTCTATCTGTTGTTGCTGATGGGGCCGCACGGCGTGGTGGGTGAACTGACTACGGCCATGAATCTCGGCAGGTTGCCGTTCACTTTCTACGGTTTGGTGGTCGGTTCGGTGTTGTTCTCCATGCCGTTTGCCGTGCAGCCGATCCAGAATGCTTTCGAAGCGATAGGTAAACGCCCGCTGGAAGTGGCGGCGACCTTGCGCGCGAACGCATGGGATCGCTTCTTCAGTGTGGCGCTGCCGCTGGCGCGCCCCGGCTTTTTGACCGCGAGTATTCTGGCGTTTGCACATACCGTCGGCGAATTCGGCGTGGTGCTGATGCTGGGCGGCAACATCGACGGTGAAACGCGCGTGCTCTCGATTGCCATCTACAATCATGTCGAAGCGATGGAGTACGGTCCCGCGCATTGGCTGGCGGGCGGCATGGTGCTGTTCTCATTCATCGTCTTGCTCTCTCTCTACCTTGCGGGAGGCAAACCATGGCGGGTGAGCAAATGACCTGGATGCGTGTGCACCTCAAAATGGAATTGGAGAGTTTCGTGCTGGATGCCGCATTCAGCGCGCCCCCCGTCGGCGTCACTGCGGTGTTCGGCCCGTCCGGTTCCGGCAAGACTACGCTGCTGCGCTGCATCGCCGGGTTGGAGCGCGCGACAGGCTGGTTGCGGGTGAATGGCGAGCCCTGGCAGGATGAAAAGACCTTTGTGCCGGTACACAAACGGCCGCTGGGTTTTGTATTTCAGGAAGCCAGCCTTTTTCCGCACTTGTCGGTGCGCGCCAATCTGGAATACGGTTTGAAGCGCATTCCGGTTGTTGAGCGCAAAGTGCCGCTGGATCAGGTGGTGGAATGGCTGGGGCTGGGCCATCTCATCGAACGCAAGGATCCATCGCAACTTTCCGGTGGTGAACGGCAGCGCGTTGCCATCGGTCGCGCACTGCTCACCAGCCCGCGCATCCTTCTGATGGACGAACCGCTTTCCGCACTCGACACCAACAGCAAGCAGGAAATCCTGCCGTATCTGGAGCGTTTGCATCGCGAGCTTTCTATTCCCGTGCTTTACGTCAGCCATGCCATGGATGAAGTGGCGCGACTGGCCGACCATCTGGTTCTTCTGGATAAAGGCAAAGTCATTGCCAGCGGCGGGCTTCACGAAACCATTTCGCGGCTCGATCTGCCGACTGCGCATTTCGACGATGCGGGTGCGGTGATCGAAGCGGCAGTAGCGCAGCAGGATGAGACCTATCACCTTACGCGGGTGGATTTTTCCGGTGGTTATCTGTGGGTGGGTAAGGTGGATCAGCCCTTCGGCACCGCCGTGCGCGCCCGCGTGCTGGCGCGCGACGTGAGCATTGCCACACAGGCGCCGCAGGGATCCAGCATCAACAACATCCTGAATGCGCGCATTGAGGAAATCCGCGACGAAGGGCCGGACAAGGTGATCGTGCGCTTGAAAGTTGGCGATGCTCAAATGTTGCTGTCACGCATCACGCGCCGCTCGCGCGACCAGTTGGGACTGGTTGTCGGAACGTACGTCTGTGCACAGGTGAAGAGTATTGCGCTGATGGCGTGAAGAAGGGCTCGTAAGCGCTTCCGAACGGTTTTGCAATTTGCTTGCCTCATAACCTGTGC
>CAYOJU010000425.1:0-1845 GCA_964404355.1 uncultured Sideroxydans sp.
GGCACAAATATCTTGTCAATTCGAACAACATGACCGAACTATCCCCTTCCGACCTCCAAGCCGTATGGCTCACGCTCAAGCTGGCGAGCGTCTCTACCTTGCTGCTGTTGCTCATCGCCACGCCGCTCGCCTGGTGGCTGGCGCACAGCAGCAAGTGGTACAAGGGCATGGTGGCCGCAACAGTCGCGCTGCCGCTGGTGATTCCGCCCACGGTTTTGGGTTTCTACCTGTTGTTGTTGATGGGGCCGCACGGCGTGGTGGGTGAACTGACGACGGCCTTGAATTTCGGCAGGTTGCCGTTTACTTTTTCTGGCCTGGTGGTTGGCTCAGTGCTCTTCTCCATGCCGTTTGCCGTACAGCCGATCCAGAACGCCTTTGAAGCAATAGGCAAACGCCCGCTGGAAGTGGCGGCGACCTTGCGCGCGAGTGCCTGGGATCGCTTCGTGAGTATTGCGTTGCCGCTGGCTCGCCCTGGTTTCCTGACCGCGAGTATTCTGGCGTTTGCACATACAGTCGGCGAATTCGGCGTGGTGCTGATGCTGGGCGGCAACATCGACGGCGAGACGCGGGTGCTGTCGATTGCCATCTACAATCATGTCGAAGCGATGGAGTACGGCCCCGCGCATTGGCTGGCGGGCGGCATGGTGCTGTTCTCATTCATCGTCTTGCTCTCTCTCTACCTTGCGGGAGGCAAACCATGGCGGGTGAGCAAATGACCTGGATGCGTGTGCACCTCAAAATGGAATTGGAGAGTTTCGTGCTGGATGCCGCATTCAGCGCGCCCCCCGTCGGCGTCACTGCGGTGTTCGGCCCGTCCGGTTCCGGCAAGACTACGCTGCTGCGCTGCATCGCCGGGTTGGAGCGCGCGACAGGCTGGTTGCGGGTGAATGGCGAGCCCTGGCAGGATGAAAAGACCTTTGTGCCGGTACACAAACGGCCGCTGGGTTTTGTATTTCAGGAAGCCAGCCTTTTTCCGCACTTGTCGGTGCGCGCCAATCTGGAATACGGTTTGAAGCGCATTCCGGTTGTTGAGCGCAAAGTGCCGCTGGATCAGGTGGTGGAATGGCTGGGGCTGGGCCATCTCATCGAACGCAAGGATCCATCGCAACTTTCCGGCGGTGAACGCCAGCGCGTTGCCATCGGTCGCGCACTGCTCAGCAGCCCGCGCGTTCTGCTGATGGATGAGCCACTCGCGGCACTCGATACTGCCAGCAAACAGGAAATCCTGCCGTATCTGGAACGCCTGCATCGCGAGCTTTCTATTCCCGTTCTTTATGTTAGTCACGCGATGGATGAAGTGGCGCGGCTGGCCGACCATCTGGTGCTGCTGGATAAAGGCAAGGTCATTGCCAGCGGCGCGTTGCACGAAACCATTTCGCGTCTTGACCTGCCGACTGCGCATTTCGACGACGCCGGTGCGGTGATCGAGGCGTCAGTGGCGCAGCAGGATGAGACCTATCACCTTACGCGGGTGGATTTTTCCGGTGGTTATCTGTGGGTGGGTAAGGTGGATCAGCCCTTCGGCACCGCCGTGCGCGCCCGCGTGCTGGCGCGCGACGTGAGCATCGCCACCCAGGCGCCACAGGGTTCCAGCATCAACAACATCCTGAATGCACGAATAGAGGAAATCCGCGACGAAGGGCCGGACAAAGTGATCGTGCGTCTGAAAGTTGGGGATGTTCAAATGTTGCTGTCACGCATCACGCGCCGCTCGCGCGACCAGTTGGGACTGGCTGTCGGATCGTACGTCTGTGCACAGGTGAAGAGTATTGCGCTGATGGCGTGAATACGGGCTCGTAAGCGCTTCCGAACGGTTTTGCAATTTGCTTGCCTCATAACCTGTGC
>CAYOJU010000426.1:0-1836 GCA_964404355.1 uncultured Sideroxydans sp.
TGATGCCTCCTCATGTCATATGGTCTCCGCTCTTTAATTAGTACTGCAGGCTTCTCGATGAACTCACTAAGAGTCATTGCCCAACAACCATCCCTTGTTGAATTGCTATCGTGATACCACGTCTCTCGTAAATAACTGATCTCATTCCATGGTAGAGGAGGAGGAGGCGGGATCTCTTGGTACTTACCAAACTGGCGCATGACCCTATCCGCATGCTGATACTCCACCATCCAAAAATGGATCACGTAACCGCAACTCATCCAATATCTCTTTTGCCGTCGGACATGTCGAGGTAAATGATCATAGTAATCAATGTATGGTTGCCAGTTAACTGTCTCATCAGCTAGTCTATCGAAGCCATCTCTATACGTGGCTATACCACCTGTAAAAAAAAAAAATTAAAAAACAATTATAAATCTATCGGATTTAACTCGAATTATAAATCTTTTTACCTAAGTGAGGGTTGTCTGTCCACAAATGAAAAGTGGTCCACTTCACACCGAAAGCATTCCTCGTATCCTCATCGGCACCACCGAATGGAGGTGGCTCTTGCCGGGGTATAGGCCGACCAATAGTAAATCGAGTCCATGCCCAAATCTGTAACAACAACATCGGACCCGCTATCGTGTCTACCCCCACGTGGCAAGCACGAGATAACTCTCGATAGAGATGTGCCAGTACAGCACCTCCCCAATTGTATTCTCGTGGAGTCTTTAGATCAGTGATGAATTGCAAGTACATCAAAGGGACTCCATCCGCACTAGAATCGGGAAACATAACCGACCCGAATAAATCCATACAAAAACCTCGGGTGTACTGTGCAACTGTCTCTTCATTGTGCCCAACTTCTAAGGGTTGACTAAATTTGGCTCGCAACCATCTCAGTCTAATCGCATAAGCAGAGACGGACAATCGTTCTTTCTCAGTGTTAGGATGATAAATCCTATATTTGTATGGCATTGTCTCATAGAGGTTATCATAATAAAATGCCGGATCAGCACCTAGATCATACTCTAAGTATGGGCTCCAATCAGTATCGCTGGTGCCAGTAATCGGGTCACCTGCAAATTAAAATAATTATACAATCAATAATTCATCTTTAATAAAAGTTAATTAAATTAACCGATAAACAACTTTAATTAGTTAATTACCCTTAATCGGTAAGCCCCATAGACATGCAACATCTTCCAACGTCACTGTCATCTCACCAACAGGTAGATGAAATGTATTAGTCTCCGGCCTCCACCTCTCAACCAGAGCACTAATCAAATGCGGATCAATCTTACAATCATTAAGGCGAGCAATTTGATACAACCCTAACATTTTTAGACCATCTTCCATCCGACTGTTGTAATTAATGCCAGTCTGATGTACATTTACTTGCAATGCAGAGTTAGGCTGCCAAAAAACAAATATTACAACCCTTTGAAATACTTCATATAATATTTATTTGAAATAAATAATTAATAAATATAATCAAAATTACCGTATCACGAACATCCCATGCCCTGTGGTACTGTGGTGCTAATTTCAACAACTCCGGATAATCCGGATTAGCCATTGACTCTGTTAGAAAATTTTATAAACAAATATTTTTGCAACTGATGAGAGTCATCACACATAATTATATAAACAAATATTTTTTCAAGCATATGGCTACAATAATCAAAATTTAACTATATGTAAACAACATATCATCTAATTTTGATTTTAATATTAAACTTCATGAACTCTTAATTACACAAATTTATACTACATATTACTAATTTTACACATTTATAATTTTATCTAATTTTAAACTTCATGAGAGTCATCACACATTTATCTAATTTTACA
>CAYOJU010000427.1:0-1836 GCA_964404355.1 uncultured Sideroxydans sp.
ATGGGAAAGCCCAGATGCGAGGCATGTACGCGTATCTGGTGGGTGCGTCCGGTCTTGAGCTGCGCCTCTAACAAAGTAAATTCCGGCCAGCTCTTGATCATGGTGAAGATGGTATGCGAGGCCTGCCCGTCCTCGCGCACCATCACGCGCTTTTCTCCTTGCGGCGTATCGAATTTGTGTAACGGCAGCTTCACATGCTGCTTGGCGTTCTTCCATTGCCCCAGCACCAGCGTGAAATAGCGCTTGTCGCTGTTGCCCTCACGCATGATCTCGTGCATCCCGGTCAAGGCAGAGCGCTTCTTCGCCACCAGCAACACCCCGGAAGTCTCGCGGTCCAGCCGGTGCACCAGTTCGAGGAATTTGGCTTGCGGTCTGGCACTGCGCAACTGTTCGATCACGCCGAAACTCACCCCGCTGCCGCCATGCACTGCCGTACCCGAGGGCTTATTGATGGCCAGAATCGCCTCATCCTCATACAAAACAGGGAATTCGGTGGCCGGAACGTACTCGCTCTCGGGTTTTTCGGCTACGCGGATGGGCGGAATGCGCAAAATATCGCCCAATTGCAGGCGATAAGTCTGGTCTACGCGCTTTTTATTGACCCGCACCTCGCCGCGCAGGATGCGGTAGACATGGCTCTTGGGCACCCCCTTCAACTGGCGGAACAGAAAGTTGTCGATGCGCTGCCCTTCGCTGCCCTCGTCGATTTCCAGCCAACTGACAGATTCTTTGCTTAAACCGTTCATTTTGAATATACTTCGCGCCTTGCGTGTGCGCCTTCGTACAAACGGGATGTTCATTTTCCCCGTCCAACCTAAGGCAGGCAGTTAAGCCGCCTACGAAGCAGCCCCGCCCGGTTATCTCACTCACCGGAAACAAGCAGTGATGGTAATTGATTTGCGCGCTCTAAGCACCAAGCAGATAGATTTTGATGTGCTGCCCTCAACAATATTTTGGCAGCATGCAGATACAGACAAGCTAAAACGAGAACAATAACTTGAATAACAGTCGTCATCACAACTCACTGATAGTTTACATGACCCAAATTCTCGCGCGCTAACCAGCGCGTAGCTTTAGTTCTGCCCGTGTCAGAGCGCGGGAGAAAAATATGAAACGCATGCTATTCAATGCGACGCAGCCGGAAGAACTCCGCGTCGCCATTGTGGATGGTCAGAAACTCGTTGACCTCGACATTGAAACCGCCGGTAAAGAACAACGCAAGAGCAACATCTACAAAGCGATCATCACCCGCATCGAGCCCAGCCTCGAAGCGTGCTTTGTCGAATACGGCGGTACCCGCCACGGTTTTCTTCCCTTTAAAGAAGTCTCTCCGCAGTATTACAGCGCAGGTGCGGGCAATCGTCCTTCCGTCAAGGAAGCATTGAGAGAAGGCCAGGAACTGCTGGTCCAGGTGGAAAAAGACGAACGCGGCAACAAGGGCGCGGCGCTCACTACCTTCATAAGTCTGGCCGGTCGCTACATCGTGCTGATGCCGAACAACCCCAGCGGCGGCGGCGTATCGCGCCGCATCGAAGGTGAAGACCGCAACGAATTGCGCGACGTGCTGGCCCAGATGGAAGTGCCGCACGGCATGAGCATCATCGCCCGCACCGCAGGTATCGGCCGCAACCTCGAAGAACTGCAGTGGGACCTGAATTACCTCAAGCAACTGTGGGACGCCATCGAAGGCGCCGCCGAAACTGAAAAAGCGCCTTCCCTGATCTATCTGGAAAGCAGCCTGGTGGTTCGCGCCATCCGCGACTACTTCAATCCCGAGATCGGCGAAATCCTGATCGACACCGACGACATCTTCCAGCAGGCACAGGCCTTCATGGG
>CAYOJU010000428.1:0-1830 GCA_964404355.1 uncultured Sideroxydans sp.
GTCCGGCTTGTGCTTCGGCGCCTTCGCCCAGTTTGGTGTCGGTTTTGATGAGGTCGGTCATGTTTCTCTTTCAGGTTAGTTATCGATATTTGTATAAGGCTGTAGGATGGATATCGCGTTGCTCAACCCATCCTACGCTTGCTTCCCGGCGACAGTGCATAGCTAATAAACACAAGCATTCTTCAATTTATTCGCGGGGTGGAACTACGATTGGTTCTGACTTGGGAAAGTGTCTCGCCTTCCTCGGGCTTGGCGTATTTAAAGGAAGGCCGCTCTTACCATTAACGTCGCTCGTCTCGGTGATTTTAGCGTAACTAGTCCCATCAAATTTCCACTGACTTTCTGAATGCCACCCGGCTGTTCCTTCCGTTATCGTAATATTGCGAAACCCATTTTCGATTTGGGTTCCTAGCGTGAGCGAATTGCCTCCGTAATTTAAAACCATTTTGGAATTTTGCTTTGCATCATGCACAACCCAAATCGGCCCAGTAGCGGCTCCCCAGGCGCAGCCATCCTTCGTTGTCGCAACAAAACCAGAGATGTTTTGCCCAGTAATGTTTACTGCTTTTCCAATAAGGCTGCAATTCTGAATGCCAGCAAAACTTTTGTCGTTGCGAATCGTGGACTCAACATTCTTGGGCAACGGTGCTAATCCTTGTTCCTCAACATTGAAGTCTTCAGCAAGCGAAACTGTTGGTACCAAAATAATAACTAGCGCAACATAGGTAGCATGTAGTTTCATGTTTCTTCCTTAGTAACTCAACACCGGCGCCAACCATCGCTCAGCTTCTTCCACCGTCCAGCCCTTGCGCTTCGCATAATCCGTCACCTGATCCTTGTCCACCTTGCCGGTGGCGAAGTATTGCGCTTGTGGATGCGAGAAGTAGAAGCCGCTCACCGCTGCGGTGGGCAACATGGCGAAACTCTCGGTCAGCGTGATGCCTGCATTCTTGGGTGCCTGCAGCAGTTCAAACAACGGGCCTTTCTCGCTGTGCTCGGGGCAGGCGGGATAGCCGGGGGCGGGGCGGATGCCGCGGTATTTCTCGGCGATGATGTCTTCGTTGCTCAAGGCTTCATCTGAGGCATAGCCCCAGAATTCGCGGCGCACGCGCAGGTGCAGGTGTTCGGCAAAGGCTTCCGCAAGGCGGTCTGCGAGGGCCTTCAGCATGATGGCGCTGTAGTCGTCGTTCTGCTTTTCGAATTCCGCCACACGTGCGTCGATGCCGATGCCGGTGGTGACTGCGAAGCCGCCGATGTGGTCCTTCACGCCTGTTTCTTTGGGCGCGATGTAGTCGGCCAGGCAGTAGTTCGGGATGTCGGCGGGCTTTTTGGTCTGCTGGCGCAGGTTGTGCCAGGTCATCGCTACTTTTTTGCGTGACTCGTCGGAGTAGATCTCGATGTCGTCGCTATTCACGCTGTTCGCGGGGAACAGGCCAAACACGGCGTTGGCGGCGAGCCATTTTTCCTTGACGATCTTTTTCAGCATAGCTTGCGCGTCAGCGAACAGTTTGCGGGCTTCTTCGCCTACTACTTTGTCGTCGAGTATCTTGGGGTAACGTCCTGCCATTTCCCATGCCTGGAAGAACGGGGTCCAGTCGATAAAGTCGACGAGGATGTCGAGCGGGTAGTTCTCCAGCTTCTGTACGCCAAGCAGTTTGGGCTTTGGAGGGACGTAAACCCCTCCCGTCCTCCCCTTGTCAGGGGAGGTGACGACCGCTCCCTCCCTGAGAAGGGAGGGCTGGGGTGGGTTGGGGTTCGCCCAATTCGTCTTGAACCCATGCTTGCGCGCTTCTTCCAGGCTGACGTAACTCGCCTTGCCCTTCTTGCCTT
>CAYOJU010000429.1:0-1808 GCA_964404355.1 uncultured Sideroxydans sp.
CCCCCCTCCTGGGACGCGGGGGCGGCTAATATTTATACTCCGCAAACCGCCGGTTCGCGTCCCAAATCCCCATTAATTGCTTCGATTAATGGTATATGTCGGCGTGATATTTCGAGCCAACCTTAAATGGCGACACGTGTCGCGCCTCCTCGTATATGACCGTTATGACGTCATCTGGCGCGGGAACAGAGGCGACGCTTCGCGTATCGGCGCCTCTTCGCGAGCGCACACGTCACGCCAGAACCGTTACTTTCGTTCCACGTGGCAGGCACAAAAAACGAGGTCATCATTACGTCATATGCCTATATATACGCCCTCCGGAAAGAGAGAGAACATCGTGGCGTGCTTAAGTGAACTGCTGTCGCTCTCTCTCTTGGTTATTCGTCGTCTTGCTGCTCCCGTTCTTCTTCTTGGTCCTCGAGCTTCTTTTCTCCCCGAGCTTCTTTTCTCCTCGAACTTTTTCTCTTCGAACAGGTATTCGCTTGACCACACTGTTATTGTTAAGTCATGGTACCCCTACCCAACCATGATATAGATAGGGTTCAACCCATTTAACTTGTCGAAACGTGGCCTGCTTCTAATTGCCTTGCACAGCGTTTATCGCAGCAGTGTGGTTTCGACAGGAAATATGACATCCTGGGGGTGTCTTTTCTCGTCGTATCTTTTCGGGGTGCTGGGGAAATGAACTCGAAGAGATTTGCTTTTTCTTCCATGAACCGACACACTTTTGTTCTTGTTTCTTTTTAGAAATGGCCGACATTCCCGGTGGGGCAAGGGATCCTCCTGAAGCTTCTAGGGAAGCGGCTCCTTTTACTCCTTTTAGTCCTGGATATAGCCCTACCCCTTCCACTCGAATTCTAGGAGAAGAGTCAGATACTGACTCCGGCTTTATTCTTGTTGGAGAGGGTCAATCACCTCCTGGTCGTCGTAAACCAGGGGCTGGGAAGAACTTGTCTATTTTGTCTAAGCCCTCTGATATTGCCGAAGAGGATTATGAGGACATTGACCTTAACACTGCTTTTAACTATATGCGTGATGATCAGAACGTGACTTCCGAACATGAGAGTTCGGAGGCTACCGATGACGATGAGGAAGACTCAGAGGCCACTGCCTCTATCGAGGTTGTTGCCAGCGCCAAGTTAGGTGCGGGCACGTCCCGAGCCACCTCTCGAGGAGCCTCTCAAAGTAAAAAGCCCTCGAAGGGTGGCAGGGGCAGGAAACCTTCCTACACCGTTCGGAGGGGGCATCCTCAAGACGCGCTGTTTCCTACAGCATCTGGTATTCCCCCGAAGAAGTCCTTGACACGTCCATCGGGGAAGTCCGAGCTTATTTCGGACATGAGAAATAGTTTGATAATGCCCGAGCCGAGGAATAGGTCGTCGACGGGGGATGTGTTGTTACCTTCGGATTTATCCCTGTCAGCTCCTCAGCACGAGGATCGTGCCATTGACCACAAGAAGGGCATGTGTATTTATTGGAAAATGCCCAAGTGTGGTTTTAAATTGCCTTTGTCTGACTTCGAGGTGGACTTATTGGGGTGTCTAGACGTCGCTCCTGCTCAAGTAGCTAGCACCTCTTGGTGTGCTATCGCCAGCTTTCAGTCTTTATTCGAGGAGTTTAAAGAATTGAAAAGCTTCGAACCAACCGTCAATCTTTTCAGTTTTTTCTTCCAAGCTTCCATCAGTAATTATGATTTTGTGTCGTTTAAGGCTCGCTCTGTTCCGGGCGAGTCGAGGAGGATTTTCGCCCAGAGCACGGCGCTAAGTAGAATTCATGCTTGGAATGAGGGTTGGGTTTATTTGCGCCGT
>CAYOJU010000430.1:0-1805 GCA_964404355.1 uncultured Sideroxydans sp.
GCCTTGCTGCACGGCCATCGCCACGATGTCGGTGAGGTAGTACTCACCTTGGGCGTTGTTGTTGCCCAGCTTTGCCAGCCAGGCGCGTAATTTTTCGGTCGGCGCCAGCAGGATGCCGGTATTCACTTCCGTGATCTCCAGTTGTTCTGCTGTGGCGTCTTTCTGCTCGACGATGCATTGCACGTCGCCCTGCGCATTGCGCACGATACGGCCATAGCCGGTGGGATTGTCGAGATTAACGGTGAGCAGCACCAATCCTTCGCCCGCCTGCTGCATCTGATGCAGGGTGCTGTGCTGGATCAGCGGCACATCACCGTACAACACCATGGTGTGGCTGCCGTCCTTGAGATGCGGCATCGCCTGCTGCACCGCATGGCCGGTGCCAAGCTGCGGTTCCTGGATTACGAATTTCGCCCCGTATTGCTGCATCGCCTGCGGCACTGCCTCGCCGCCATGACCGTACACCACGCACACCTGCTGCGGCTGCAGCGAAGTCGCGCAATCCAGCACATGCTGCACCAGCGGCTTGCCCGCCAGCGCATGCAATACCTTGGGTTTGTCGGAATACATGCGCGTGCCCTTGCCGGCAGCGAGAATGACGATGTTCAGAAGGCTCATGTCAGTGCGAATATTGAAGATGCCGGATTATAGCCGAAGGCGGGGTGCTTACTCACCTGTACAAAGGTGCCACGCCTGCCGCTTCACCTGTCCAGCGGACTGACCACGCCCCGGCCACCTTTGTTCAGCACATGGGTGTAGATCATGGTGGTGGAAACGTCGGAATGGCCAAGCAACTCTTGCACGGTGCGGATGTCGTAGCCGCCTTCCAACAAGTGGGTGGCAAAAGAATGGCGTAGTGTGTGCGGAGTTGCGAATTTTGTTATGCCGGAAGCTGTCACCGCTTTTTTCATGGCGCGCTGCAACAGCTTCTCATCAATATGGTGGCGGCGTTCACGTCCGCTACGCGGATCAACCGAATAACTGCCGGAAGAGAATACATATTGCCAGGCCCATTCTGTAGGCGCCTTGGGATATTTGCGCTCCAGTGCATCTGGCAAAAATACCTCGGCCATCCCCTTGCCCAGATCATCCTCATACAGGCGGCGTCGCTTTGCCAAATGCGCCTGCAAATCTGAAATCAATGTTTCCGGCAGCATCGTGACCCGATCCTTGGCACCCTTGCCATCGCGGATCAAAATCTCGCGCTGGCCAAAGTCGATGTCCTTCACCCTCAATCGACAGCACTCCATCAACCGCATGCCTGTGCCATACAACAGGCGCGCCATCAAACTGTAAGTGCCTTCCATGCGCTCCAATACCAACGCCACCTCGGCGCGATTCAATACCGAAGGCAGACGCTGCGGTTTTTTTGCCCGCACCACATCATCCAGCCAGGGCAACTCAATCGCCAACACTTCGCGATAAAGAAACAGCAGCGCGGAAAGCGCCTGATTCTGCGTCGAGGCCGACACATTCCCTTCGACTGCCAGATGTGACAAGAATGCCTCCACCTCGGCTGCGCCCATATCCTTCGGGTGGCGTTTGCCATGAAACAGAATGAAACGTTTTATCCACTGCAGATATTGCGTTTCTGTGCGGATGCTGTAATGCTTAACCCTGATCTTGTCGCGGACTTGATCGAGCAGCTTTGGGGGAGTTGGTACACGCGGTGTAGTTTCGTTAACCATCTCATTGCCTCCGACTTGATAGACTCAAGACAAACAAAGGGTTACTAACCAGAATGAGCCAGATTATACACCGCAGTATTCCAGGATATACACCGATGACGGTGTCTACATTACGTT
>CAYOJU010000431.1:0-1803 GCA_964404355.1 uncultured Sideroxydans sp.
AAAATGTTGAGATAGGTAATCAAGAATCCGAAGGAGATGAGCAATTATTGGAAGAAACCGAAGAAAATGAAAATCATGGAGAATTCCAAGAGGAAGAAGCACCATTGAGAAGATCTATTCGACAAACTCAACCTTCAACAAGATTAAGGGATTTTGTCACATATTCGGTACAATACCCTATACAAGATTATATTTCCTACAATAACATTTCTCATGGTCATTATGCATTCTTAAACTCTTTGTCAAAAATAGAAGAACCAACCAATTATGAGATAGCAAAATTGGATCCAAATTGGTGTAAAGCAATGGAAGAAGAATTACATGCCTTAATAAAAAACCAAACTTGGGAATTGTGTGAATTACCAAAAAATAAGAAACCGGTTGGGTGTAAATGGGTGTACAAAATTAAATACAATTGTGATGGCACTATTGAACGATACAAGGCTAGACTAGTAGCCAAGGGTTATACCCAAACATACGGTATCGATTATCATGAAACCTTTGCACCCGTAGCCAAAATGAATACGGTAAGAATTCTTCTTTCCATTGCGGTTAATAAAAATTGGAATTTACACCAAATGGATGTAAAAAATGCATTTCTCCAAGGGACGCTCGAGGAAGAAGTTTATATGTCCTTGCCCCCCGGTCACAAAAAAGAAGGAATTTCTAATCTTGCTTGTAGGTTAAAAAAATCAATCTACGGATTAAAACAATCTCCAAGGGCATGGTACGGTAAACTCAATCATTTCTTATTATCTTGTAATTTCAAAATGAGTCTAGCCGATTCATCCTTGTTTACCAAGCATAATTCTAACGGTACCACTGTGGTTTTGGTTTATGTTGATGACATAATCATAACCGGAGACAACCAAAATGAAATTGAAGGTGTTAAAAGAAACTTAAAACAAAAATTCGAAATAAAGGATTTGGGCAAATTAAAATATTTTCTTGGGATAGAAATTGCCCATTCTACAAAAGGGCTATTTATATCACAAAGAAAATATGTTCTTGATTTGCTCAAGGAAACCGGAAAAATAGGGTGTAAACCGGCCATCACACCAATTGACACCAATATAAAGCTCAATACCGAAGATGGTGAACCATTAAGTGATATCAATCAATTTCAAAGACTTGTAGGAAAATTAATTTATTTAACCGTAACTAGACCGGACCTTGCTTTTGCCGTGAGTCAAATTAGCAAGTTTATGCATGCACCAAGAACACCTCACTTAGATGCCATTGATAGAATATTAAGGTATCTAAAAGGTTCTCCCGGAAAGGGAATTTGGATGAGGAAAAATGGTACTAATGCAATATGTGGCTATTCCGATGCAGATTGGGCCGGTAGCTTCGATAGAAAATCGACCACCGGTTTTTGCACATTTGTAGGCGGAAATTTAGTCACATGGAAGAGCAAGAAGCAAAATGTCGTGGCGCGATCAAGTGCAGAGGCAGAGTATCGAGCCATGGCATCAACCGCAAGTGAATTGACGTGGATTAAGCAAGTGTTGACCGATTTGAATGTAAAGGCTAATGAACCAATGCAAATGTTTTGCGACAATCAAGCGGCAAGGCACATTGCAGCAAATCCAATCTTTCACGAGCGTACCAAACACATTGAAGTGGATTGCCACTACATCCGAGAAAAAATTCAAGCTCAAGAAATCGAAACTCCGTTTGTCAAAAGTGAAGATCAATTAGCGGATATATTTACAAAAGGATTAAGCTCTAAGGTTTTCGAGAATATATCATGCAAGCTAGGATTATATGATCTCTATAATCCTAGCTTGAGGGGGAGTGTTG
>CAYOJU010000432.1:0-1791 GCA_964404355.1 uncultured Sideroxydans sp.
CCATATCCGATGCGATTAATCGCTTGAAATTTTCCAAAGATACTTCCTATTCTGAATGTGGGTTGCTGCCTGGCGCATTCAAGCGCTCTTTTGGGGGGCGCATTGTCGCATAAAGTGGTGCTGGCTGATAAGCGCCTGTGGGGAGGTGGATTTTAGCTGGTTGATTGGGGTGGCAAACAATAGCCCGAGTTATATCCAGTCGGGGAATTCTCCGGTAGGGCGCAATAACGCTCTCCTGAGCCTGTCGAAGAGCAACGGGCATTGCGCCGGAGGTGATGTATTACAAATTCATACGGCGCAATGCGCTACGCTTATTGACGCCCTACGTTGTGCGCCTTACGCGGGTTACTGGTCTTTTCCCTTCTACGTTGAACATAGACTCTTACTACATTCATTAAAACGACGAAGACAAACAGCGCAATGTAAATTTTCCCCTTCTCTAACTCAAATGCAGCATATTTTTCTTGTCCAGGAACTTGACTCCATTGGCTAATATAAAACACTCCCAGAAGCCAAATTGAAATTACCAAGAGCGCGATATTAAATATTCCTAAGTAAGTATTCCAATTGAAATACCGCTTTTCGATTGCGCGGACAGATATCTTGATTCTCATCAAGATATACCTCCATCTTGGAAAAAAGCCTTTTACCATTTTTTACCGCCTTATCTTCACAATCAACAAAACAACCACAGGGTCAGATTTTGCCTCCTGGAAACACGGGGTCAGGTCTAGATATAGTGCGTCCCGATTCAGTCACCCGCAGCTCCCTGTTCCCGCCTCCGCAAATACACCCCCATCCCGACGCCAACCACACTGAGCGCAACCACATAATGCGCCGGAGCCAATTTATCGAATTGCACCAACCAACTCACCAGCACCGGGGTCAGGCCGCCGAATACGGCATACGCCACGTTGTAGGCAAAAGACAAACCGGAGAAACGCACGGCCGGCGGGAACAATTGCACCGCGATACTGGGAACCACGCCGATCACGCCGACACAGAAGCCGGTCACTGCGTACCAGGCATAGATATGTTCGGGCGCTGCGATCACCTGCAGGTAAAAAATCCAGGATGTCGCCCCCAGCGCCACGCTGCCTGTCGCCAGTACACGCCCGGCGCCGAAGCGATCGGCCAGCGCGCCAAAGGCAATGCAACCTATGCTCAGGAACAAGGTCGCGATGCTGTTGGCCTGCAGAGCGATCACGGCGGGGATAGCAAACAGTTTCGGCACCAGCACGGGCGTCATCAGGATCATTACCACGATGGCGGCGGAAAGCAGCCAGGTCAGGAGCATGGTGAGTACGATTGCCGGACGATGTTCGCGCACGACCGTCTTCAGCGGCAATTCGTTCGCCAGTTGCTGGCGCGCCTGCATTTCCTTGAACACGGGCGTTTCGTGCAGATACTGGCGCAGCCACACCGATATGAGACCGAACACGCCGCCAAGGATGAAGGGCACGCGCCAGCCTTGCGCCAGCAATTCGGCCGGGGTGTAACTGCGCGTCACCGCGCCCGCCACCAGCGAGCCAAGCAAGATGCCGCCGGTCAGGCCGGCGGTCAGCATGCCGCAGGCGAAGCCGACATGGCGCTTTGGCACATGCTCGGTCACGAATACCCAGGCGCCCGGCACTTCGCCGCCGATGGCCGAGCCCTGCATGATGCGCAACGCCAGCAACAGCAACGGCGCCCAGATGCCGATCACCGCGTAAGTCGGCAACAGGCCAATGGCCAGTGTCGGCAACGCCATCAGCAGGATGCTCAGCATGAACATGCGCTTGCGCCCGAACA
>CAYOJU010000433.1:0-1785 GCA_964404355.1 uncultured Sideroxydans sp.
CACGGCGCTAAGTAGAATTCATGCTTGGAATGAGGGTTGGGTTTATTTGCGCCGTCCCGAAAAAGTTCTCTCTCTTCAGGATATGCGTGTCGAGTGGCGTCCATTGACTATCAACAACAAGGCCCAAACTATTCGTTTATCCCAAGAGTTGTCTGAGAAAGACGAGAAGGCGGCCGAAATAATTAAGACTTTGGTGCAATGTCAGTTTTTGCTAGTGTCTCGAACCCTTCATATATTTCTTCCACTATTCCTTTCACCCCCTTTTTTTTTTTGCACGACTATGACTAGCCGAGTTAGATTTAAAACTTTCGATTTTCTTTGCAGGTTTAGGTGTGATGGACTTTGTCTTCGACAGTACTGAAGATTTCGCAGTCGCCGCTAATCCTCTGGTTTCGAGGGAGGAGAAGGTTAAGAAAGCTAAGGAGAAGGTTAAACGTGCCGAGCATAAGAGGAAAGCTTCTGCGAACCCCTCCGCCATCCGACTAAAGAAAAAGAAAGAAACTTTGGAGAAACAGGCTCTGGTTACAGCCGGCGACGAGAAGATTGACGAGGAGGAAAACAACTCGCCTCCCCAGCCCTTGGTCCTCCCCGAGGAAACCGAGGAGGAGGCGAGGGCCCGGAAGGGAAAAGCTCCTCAGCAGCCCGTGGAACCCGTTCCTTCGTTTCCTCAGACCTACGACGTCGACGAGGCGCAGCTGGTGGCTATGCTTGGTGGTCAACTTCCTCAATATGCCCCGAACGTTGGGTATATTTGGCAAGCAGGTTTTCCTCCCCAATACCCCGATAGCGTGGCCATGCATCTCCCCGGTGTATCTAAAACTCGGGATCCCAAGAAGCGTCCGGAGGAGGCGGATGCCTTTTCGCGCGAGATGTTCAGGGCGACTCAATTGCCTTATATGGTCGAGGAGATGAAGACCAATCCTGAACTCGTCATTGGGCGGGCCACCTCGTATTGTTTCGAAATGGGCTCCATGCTTGTGCACCTCTGGGATGACTTAAAGAAAAGGCAAGGGGAGTTCTTTATCGCCGAGATGGATCATACCAAGCTTGCCGGCGCAAAAATAGAAAATACATGGTGGAAGAATTGTGCATTGGCCAAGTTGAGGGAATCAAAGAAGGCT
Organism: uncultured Sideroxydans sp.; assembly: GCA_964404355.1. GTDB lineage: Bacteria > Pseudomonadota > Gammaproteobacteria > Burkholderiales > Gallionellaceae > Sideroxyarcus. The sequence goes on from CAYOJU010000433.1 coordinate 1,122, forward strand.
CAGAATGAACTTCGCGCTATGGAACACGCAAAGCAGATTGTCGAGGAGGAGCTTGCTGCCCATACAGTGGCCCTTTCGGCCTTGGAAGGAGAGAATGCCGCGTTGAAGCAAGATCTGGAAGCTTCACGAAGGCGCGAGGAGGAAATGTCTCAGGAGATGGCTGGGCTCCATCAAAAGTTGGCCGACGCGAACCCCGAGGGTCTTGCACAAAGATTTTTGGCCAGCCGAGCCTTCTCCAATGCCGCTATGCTGTCCTGCGAGGACATGATGAAGTACTGTCTTTATCAGGAATTTCGCAAGTTGGGCAAGGTATATCCTTTTGTGCCCGAGCAACTTGGCTATATCGAACTTCCTGTTGAAATGGCTAGGCCTAAGTCTCTTCGGGGCTACAGCTGGAATATTCATGACGACTTACTAGTGAACCCAGACGGCGCAAAACTTACTGGTACGCATAAAATTACGCTGCGCAGCCAGCCTGGCACCATGATCCTATATCCTTGGCCGAAGAACGCATTTCCGAAGGATCCCACCATTCCTCCTCCTCCTCCTCGTCGGCTCCCTGGTCAACAGACACCACGCCTTAAGGTGAACGTTGGTGGGTCGTCCCAAGCCACGCCTTCTCGATCATCTCCTCCTCGTCGCACCGAGACGCATACCGAGGCAC
>CAYOJU010000434.1:0-1777 GCA_964404355.1 uncultured Sideroxydans sp.
CGCATCGGTTTCTGTTCTTCCAGCACGGCCCTGATGACGGGTTGTTTGCATTCGATACAGCCTATGCCCGCGCTCTTGCAGCCATGTTGCACCCATTGTTTGGTTTCGTCGCCCGAATACACCTTGTGCAGTTGCCACACCGGACATTTTTCCGGATCGCCCGCATCGGTGCGGCGTATACGCGCCGGGTCAGTAGGCATGGTGCGTATCTTCTTCGTCACCTCGGCCTCGTCTTCGCGCAAAGTAATCGTGTTGTTGTAGGACTTGGACATCTTCTGCCCGTCCAGTCCCGGCATTCTCGATGCGGCTGTCAGCATGGCTTGCGGCTCGGACAAGATCATCTTGCCGCCGCCTTCGAGGTAGCCAAACAAACGCTCACGGTCGCCCAGCGAGAGGTTCTGCTGTTCGTCCAGCAGCGCCTTGGCGGATTCCAGCGCTTCATCGTCGCCTTGCTCCTGGAAGCGGGTGCGCAGCTCGTTGTAGAGCTTGGCCTTCTTGCCGCCCAACTTCTTGATGGCGGCTTCGGCCTTTTCCTCGAAACCCGGCTCGCGTCCGTACATGTGGTTAAAACGCCGCGCCAGTTCGCGTGTGAATTCGATATGCGGAATCTGGTCCTCGCCCACAGGCACTTTGGTGGCCCGATAGATCAGGATATCTGCACTCATCAGCAGCGGATAACCGAGGAAACCGTAGGTCGTCAGATCCTTGGAACTCAGCTTCTCCTGCTGATCCTTGTAGGTCGGCACGCGTTCCAGCCAGCCCAGCGGCGTAATCATGGACAGCAGCAGGTTCAGTTCGGCATGTTCCGGCACGCGCGACTGGATGAACAGCGTGGCCTGTGCCGGGTCGACACCCGCGGCCAGCCAGTCGATGACCATGTCCCACACGCTCTGCTCAATGACTTGCGGTGAGTCGTAATGGGTGGTCAATGCATGCCAGTCGGCCACAAAAAACAGGCACTCGTACTGGTGCTGCATTTCCACCCAGTTCTTCAACACACCATGGTAATGCCCCAGGTGCAGACTGCCCGTGGGGCGCATTCCGGATAAAACTCGATCAGCAAACATAGTCCAGCTTTTAGTTAAAAAATCGTTTGAATCAATCGGATCACCGCGCCCACCAACGGTGAGAGTACCCAACTCAAAACCGGTTGGCCACCAACCGGCACCACCGCCAGCAAGATCAGGATAATGATGCCATACGGCTCCACTTTGGCCAGCTGGTATGCCTGCCGGTGCGGTAACAGACTGATTGCAATACGCCCACCGTCCAGCGGCGGCAACGGTAACAGATTCAATACCATCAAAACAGCGTTGATTGTAACTCCGAAATCCGCCATACCAAGCAGCGGCTCGGCAAAATAGCTGCCGGGAAACATGAACGCCACCCTGTACATTGCACCCCAGAAAAGTGCCATAAACAGGTTGGCGGCTGGCCCGGCCAGCGCAACCCACAACATGTCTTTCTTGGGGTGCCGCAGTGCGGCAAAATTAACCGGAACCGGCTTGGCCCAGCCAAACAGGATTCCGGTGCCCGAGAACAGCATCAGAAGCGGCAGCAGGATCGTGCCGATGGGATCGATATGGCGCAGCGGATTAAGCGATATGCGCCCCTGGGCATAAGCTGTCATATCGCCGAAATGACGCGCCACATAGCCGTGTGCCGCCTCGTGCAGTGTGATGGCAAAAAGCACGGGGATGGCGCCTAGCGCGATGTTTTGTATTAGTGCATCAATGTTCATCTATTCCTCGATTCCCAAATGCGCGACAGGGCCCTT
>CAYOJU010000435.1:0-1772 GCA_964404355.1 uncultured Sideroxydans sp.
GCGGCAGCGGTTGCGGCACGCCTGTGTGCGGCGGCCACCGGTACCGACACGGGCGGATCGATTCGCCAACCGGCAGCGTTGTGCGGCATTTCCGGTCTGAAACCGACCTATGGCGTGGTATCGCGCTACGGCATGATCGCCTTCGCTTCCAGCCTCGACCAGGCCGGACCGATGGGACGCAATGCCGAAGACCTCGCGCTGCTGCTGAACACCATGGCGGGATTCGACGAGCGCGATTCCACCAGCCTGCAGCGCGACAAGGAAGACTACACGCGTGATTTGAATAAACCACTGAATGGCCTGCGCATCGGCCTGCCGAAGGAGTTCTTTGCCGAAGGCATGGGTGCTGATGTGGCCAAAGCCATCGATGCCGCCATTGCCGAGTACAAGAAGCTCGGCGCAACCGTGGTCGATATTTCTCTGCCGAATTCCAGACTGTCCGTGCCGGTGTATTACGTGCTGGCTCCGGCGGAAGCGTCGAGCAACTTGTCGCGCTTCGACGGCGTGCGCTACGGCTATCGCGCTCCGGAGTACGGCGACCTCGCCGATATGTACGAAAAATCCCGCGCACAGGGCTTCGGCGCGGAAGTGAAACGCCGCATCATGATCGGCACCTACGTGCTGAGCCACGGTTACTACGATGCCTATTATTTGCAGGCACAGAAAATCCGCCGCCTGATCGCGCAGGACTTCACCGAAGCGTACAAGCAATGCGACGTGATCATGGGCCCGACCTCGCCCTCCACCGCCTTCAAGCTGGGCGAGAAAGGCGACGATCCGGTGCAGATGTACCTGTCAGACATCTACACCATCGCCGTGAACCTCGCCGGCCTGCCCGGCATGTCCATCCCCTGCGGCTTCGGCGCAAACGACATGCCGGTGGGCCTGCAGATCATCGGCAATTATTTCGACGAAGCGCGCATGCTGAATGTGGCGCACCAATATCAACTGGCGACCGACTGGCACAGCCGCGCGCCACAAGGGCTGTAAGGGAACATCATGACCTGGGAAATCGTCATCGGACTGGAAGTACACACCCAGCTTTCGACCAATACAAAAATCTTTTCCGGCGCCTCGACCGAGTTCGGCGCCGCGCCTAACACCCAGGCCGACGCTGTGAGCATCGCCTTGCCGGGTGTACTGCCGGTACTAAACAAGGGCGCAGTGGAACGCGCGATCAAGTTCGGTCTTGCCACCGGCTCGCACATCGCGCAACGCTCGGTGTTCGCGCGCAAGAATTATTTCTATCCCGACCTGCCCAAGGGCTACCAGATCAGCCAGTTCGATTTGCCCGTGGTAGGACAGGGCGCGTTGACCATTCAGGTTGAACCGCTTTCAGGAAACGCCAAACCCTACGAAAAGACCGTACGCATCACCCGCGCTCATCTGGAAGAGGACGCAGGCAAGTCGGTGCACGGCGATTCGCAAGGCGTGACCGGCATTGACTTGAACCGCGCCGGCACCCCGCTACTGGAGATCGTGTCCGAGCCGGACATGAACTCTGCTGCCGAAGCCGTGGCCTATGCCAAAGCCTTGCATTCACTTGTGCGCTGGATCGGCATCAGCGACGGCAACATGCAGGAAGGTTCGTTCCGTTGCGACGTGAACGTGTCGGTACGCAAGCCCGGCCAACCGCTCGGCACCCGCCGCGAGATCAAGAACCTCAATTCGTTCAAGTTCATGCAACAGGCCATCGACTACGAAGTGCAATGGCAGATCGACACGATTGAAAACGGCGGCAAGGTGCATCAGGCCACCATCCTGTTCAATCC
>CAYOJU010000436.1:0-1771 GCA_964404355.1 uncultured Sideroxydans sp.
ATGCGTCCGAAACCCGCGATGCGCGCCGCTTCCATGATGCTGATAACGGACTGGTGCGTTGCCTTGGCATCGGCGTTGATGATGATGGTCGGGTCATCCTGTCCCCCGGCGGCCTTGCGCAGCACTTCACTGAATTCGGCCACGCCATTGAAGGGCGCACGCACGTTATTTACCGCGTAATGATCCGAGGCATCGACCGCCACGTTGATAGGTTTGCGGGCAGTTGCGACATCTTCATCGCCGGCAGCCTGTGGCAGGTTGATCTGCAATTGTGCAAAATTTGAGTAGCTGGTGGTAACCATCAAAAAGATCAGGATCACCAGTAGTACGTCGATCATCGGGATCAGGTTGATCTCCGGTTCCTCTCGTGTCTGTCCTCGCCGAAAATTCATGTCGAGGATCCTTATTTGCGTTCGCCGTGCACGGTTTCAACCAGTTTGATTGCCTGTTGCTCCATCTCGATGGTGAGGCTTGTAACCTGGGCGCGGAAGTGGCGGTAGGCGATCATGCTGGGCACGGCCACAATCAGGCCGAATGCGGTGTTGTACAGCGCAACGGAAATGCCGTGCGCCAGTTCGGTCGGCGCTGCACCGCCGGCATTTTGCGAACCGAAAATCTCGATCATGCCGATCACCGTACCGAACAAGCCGAGCAGCGGGCTGATGGAAGCGATGGTTCCCAGCGTAGTGAGGAAGCGTTCCAGACTATGCGCTGCGCCGCGTCCGGCTTCTTCGATGGAGTCTTTCATCACCTCCGGCGAGTTCTTGATGTTTTTCAGTCCGGCAGCGAATACTTTACCTAGTGGCGACCCTTCGCTCAGCTTGACCAGCATCTGCTGGCTTACGCCGCGTTGTGTCATTTCCTGCACGACCTCATCCAGCAACTTGGGCGGCACGATGTTCTTGCGGCGCAGAAATAGTGCACGCTCAGTGATGAGTGCGACCGCGACCAAAGATGCAATGATGAGTAACCAGATGGGCCAACCGGCCGCTTCAACTAGAGTGAACACGCAACGTCTCCAAGAAATATGCTTAAATCCGAAGGCGGCACTGTACTGGTTAGGTTGTATTTGAGCAAGGCGGACAGGCGTTTGATGCGCTAACTTCCAGACGCAAAAGCGATTTGTTTTCTTATGCACAAAATCTGTGGATAACTTTGTGGATCAATCCACTGAATGGATGCTGCAACCCCAGTATTGTCGCCATTTCAGGGGTGTCGCCCAAAAAACACACTGCAAAAAATACCATTAAAAACAGTGTGATGCTGTAAGTTGTCATTTGTCTGTAACGTCACCTTCGTGGAAAGTGGCGAATTTGCTGGGGTTGTGGATTGAAATGAATTGTCAATATGCCATTTGGCCTAGTTGACGAAAAAAACAACGAGTACTCGAGCGAAAGAAACGGGAATTATTGATGGACAAGAACCGGGTGTTGAGCGTGCGCGAACTGAATTTCGCGGCGAAACAATTAATTGAGTCTGGCTTGCCCTTGCTCTGGGTGCGCGGAGAGATTTCCAATTTTGTCAGCGCGGCTTCCGGGCACTGGTATTTTTCGCTCAAGGACGAGCAGGCCCAGGTGCGTTGCGTGATGTTTCGTCACAAAAGCCAGTATCTGGAATTCAAACCCGCGAACGGGATGCAGGTGGAAGTGCTGGCGCTGGCGACGCTATATGAAGCGCGCGGCGACTTCCAGTTGACGCTGGAAAAGATGCGTCCGGCCGGGCTGGGGGCGCTGTATGAGGCATTCGAGCGCCTGAAGGCCAAGCTGGACGC
>CAYOJU010000437.1:0-1771 GCA_964404355.1 uncultured Sideroxydans sp.
AGATCCACGCGACAGCCCAGCAATCACGCCTCTATCAGTATCCACACGAACAGGTTGATAAACTTCTGTAACTCGATATGCTAGTACCGAATTAACAGCCCCTCTTTCTTTCTGTCTCTCTTTCTGTTTATCCGAAATTCTGAATAATAATGGCCAACATCTTCTGAACAGATCACTGCATATTTATAAAGCATATGCACCAGTTCGTTTGAGCCTATTCATGGCATCAATTCGTTGAACCCTTTCAGAATACTTATCCATTTCAGATCATATCAGAATATTAGAAATTCGGGCCTAGCCCAATAAAGAGTTGATCCATATTAACTATTAATATGGCCCATAAATATTCTGGCCTATAGTACATTTCTAACAGTCTCCCACTTGTACTAAAGTAAAATATTTTAAACTTGTTTCCAACCTTGTTCTTGTGTGTGACCCAATAGGTTCATATAATGTTGGCAGTGAGCTGAAAATCCTTTCCAGCACACAAATCATAAGCGGCCCCTAGCAGGACATTATGACTACCCAAATTATATGAATGTCAATATCCGACAATAACCTCACAATTACTTATGTTAATCCCTTTATCACTTGATATCATGATTGTACTCAAAATAGGATATGTGTCAACTTTGTGTAGTACAATCTTTGATTTCTCATTCCAAAGTTAGATTGACTTTTCATATGATTGACTATCAACCATATAGCACGGCCATGCATTTCTCAATCTACCTTTCTAGAGGGGCCCAGAGATATCATACTCTCAATACTTGAGAGGGATAAATTTCATCTTGATCACTAATATTTCTTCACATGTTTCATAATATACCCAATTACTACCTTTATAGTTACCTGGTTAAGGCTAACGTTTGATAGTATTAAAGTATACAATCCTCATTGAAGAAATCAATGATGATCTCAAGTCAAAGGATTCAACAAAATATTGTATAAAATAAACTGATGACACATTATAATCCATACAGTATTTTATAGCGGGTCTGTCCAATATCATGTTTATCAAACATGTATCCATGTGATTGCATTGGATATCCCATATCAATGATCCGTAAAACCTGATCATCTACAATCAATCCACATACTAGTCCATAAATTATTAGTGTTCCGACTAACAATAAAGACTAGGGACTATTTAGAATAATATTGCATTCCATTATAAAGTTTTACGATCCAATTCATCGAATTGATGATAAATAATAAGCAATAAATTATTCAAGGAACATTACATTGTTTTATTCATAAAACATAAACATATAAACAAACATCTAAATTATAAACCTCTGTAGTACAATAACAATCACTAGAGCCAATCACTCATGCATCTAACACCTATAGCTCTAGTATGCATATCATGCTTAACTTGCGAAAGAGGTTTAGTCAAAGGATCTGCCACATTTACATCAGTTGCTATCTTGCATATTTTAACATCACCTCTATTCACAATCTCTCGAATAAGGTGAAAACGTCTAAGTATGTGTTTGGACTTTTGGTGTGATCTTGGCTCTTTAGCTTGTGCGATTGCTCCATTATTATCACAATAGAGATCCACTGGATTTTCAATACTTTTAATCACACCAAGTTCAACAATGAACTTCCTTATCCAAACAGCCTCTTTTGCTGCTTCTGAAGCAGCAATATATTCAGCTTCTGTTGTAGAATCGGCTACTGTCTCCTGCTTGGAACTCTTCCAACTTACAGCTCCTCCATTGAGACAAAATACAAATCCAGATTGCGATCTAAAATCATCTTTGTC
>CAYOJU010000438.1:0-1770 GCA_964404355.1 uncultured Sideroxydans sp.
CCGCTGTTGACGTCGGTGATGACGGTGCCTACCGGCATGTGCAGGATGACGTCGTCCGCACCTTTGCCGTAACAGTCAGCGCCGCGCCCGGATTCGCCATTCTTGGCCCGATGCATGCGCGCGAAGCGGAAATCCACCAGCGTGTTGATGTTGCGATCTGCCACCGCGAACACACTGCCACCGCGTCCGCCGTCGCCGCCGTCCGGTCCACCCTTTTCGATGTACTTCTCGTGACGAAAGCTGGCCGCGCCGTTGCCGCCATTGCCCGCGATGACTTCAATTTTTGATTCGTCGATGAATTTCATGGTGGTGCCCAAAAATAAAAAAGCCCTACCTTGCGATAGGGCTCATTCTAATCGCTAGCGTTCTTATGCTGCGACGATGCTGACTGTCTTGCGATTGGCTGCACCCTTGATCGCGAATACCACCTTGCCGGTGATCTTGGCGAACAGCGTGTGATCCTTGCCCATGCCGACGTTGTCGCCCGCGTGAACTTGAGTGCCGCGTTGACGCACGATGATGCTGCCCGCGCTGATCAGTTCGCCGCCGTAGCTCTTGACACCCAGTCGTTTTGAGTGTGAGTCGCGGCCGTTACTGGTACTACCCCCGCCTTTTTTCGATGCCATGTTCTAGCTCCTTCGGAATTAAGCCGAGATGCCGTCGATGCGGATCTCAGTAAAGTTTTGACGATGTCCTTGATGCTTCTGATAGTGCTTACGACGACGCATCTTGAAGATGGTCACTTTGTCGTGGCGACCGTTGGCGATGATAGTCGCCTTGACGGTAGCACCGCTCAGCAGAGGCTTGCCAACGGAGATCTTGTCGCCATTGCCAACCATCAGCACTTTGTCCAATACGATCGCGCCGCCGACGTCGCCGTCAATGGATTCGACCTTCAGAGTTTCACCTTCGACAACGCGATATTGCTTGCCACCGGTTTTGATTACTGCGTACATAACGACCTCGCTTGATGCGGTTTTTAGTTACGGCATAACCTAAAGGTTAGCCTCCACTGAAATGTGGATTTTCAGAGCCGCGCATTATACATAAAATACCCAACCGTCAAAACCCTTTTTTCAAGGGTTTAACGCTTCATCGAGTCGAAAAACTCGGCGTTGTTCTTGGTCGCTTTCACTTTGTCCAGCAGGAATTCCATCGCTTCCAGCTCGTCCATCGGGTAGAGCAGCTTGCGCAGGACCCAGATACGCTGCAACAAGTCCTGTTTGATCAGCAATTCTTCCTTGCGGGTGCCGGAACGGTTGACGTTAATGGCCGGGTAGATGCGTTTTTCGGCCATACGGCGATCCAGGTGGATTTCCATGTTACCGGTACCCTTGAACTCTTCGTAAATCACGTCATCCATGCGGCTGCCGGTGTCCACCAGCGCGGTGGCGATGATGGTCAGTGAGCCACCTTCCTCGATATTGCGCGCCGCGCCAAAGAAGCGTTTGGGGCGTTGCAGGGCGTTGGCGTCCACACCGCCGGTCAGTACCTTGCCGGAGGAGGGGATCACGGTGTTGTAGGCACGTGCCAGGCGGGTAATGGAGTCGAGCAGAATAACCACATCTTTTTTGTGCTCAACCAGGCGTTTGGCTTTTTCCAGCACCATTTCGGCGACCTGCACGTGACGCGTGGCCGGTTCGTCGAAAGTCGAGGCAACCACTTCGCCGCGTACGGTGCGGCTCATTTCGGTCACTTCCTCGGGACGTTCATCAATCAGCAGCACGATCAGCGTGGCATCGGGATTGTTGGCCGAGATCGAGTGCGCGA
>CAYOJU010000439.1:0-1738 GCA_964404355.1 uncultured Sideroxydans sp.
AATGTAAACCAGACCTTTGTACAAGTTGAGATGGCCCAATACCAGTCGTACAGACTCTGATACCAGATGGTATGGGTTATGACACGGGCCGTACAGATGTTGTACGAGTCGTGTCAGTGAACCAGATTGGTGCAAGTACCAGAGAAGGGCCGTAAGCAGGGTAACACGGGTTGTACAAGACACTATACCAGTGGACCAGTTGAATTTGATAACAATTTGAATATGTTCTGGTAATCAGTGGTGGTGGTACGGGTCGTGTACCAGCAGACACGAGTCGTGTCAGTGCTAGGGTTTGGTGCAAGGACAGAGACGACGGCGGAGGAGAAAAGAGGAAAGAAATGGAGTTGGCCGGCGATGGTAAACCCTAGAAAAGAAGAAAAGAGAAGAGAAAGAGAGAAGAGACTTACCTTGCGGCTGAGAACGGCGAGGCAGTGGTGAGACAGCAGGCGAGAGAGAGAGAGACGGAGATGACCGGCGAGGCGTGGAGCTCTTCCTTCGCGCGGCGGTTGTACGGAGGCACGGGTCGGATCTCAACAGGAGAGAAAGAGAGAAGTGGTGTGGATTAGGAGTCGGGTGAAGAGGTCGGATGGAGAAGAAGGAGGCTTTTAAAAGGGGAAGGCGGAGTTAATGCGGAACGGACGCGACTGTTCACCTTCCTGGATGCGACACGGGTCGTGTCACGGGTGACACGGGTCGTGTGACCCTGAGACGGATCGTATCATTCTGATACGAGTCGTACAAGCCAGATATGGGTCGTATCAGACTTGTCCGACTCTGATCTGTTCGTGTCGTGCAAGGATCTACACGGGTCGTATCAGACCTCTGAACCTGAAGGTCTCTCTTTCAGATCTCTCGAACGCAAATCAACCGTAAGGAAATATGTACACAGGTAAGAAAAATACAGAAAGTAAAGTCATTCTAAATAATAAGCAAGAAAATAAAAAGGTTCTTGGGCTGCCTCCCAAGGAGCGCTTGTTTTAGGTCTCAAGCTCGACCTTCATTTGCTAAGCTTCGGATGGGACAGGATCAGAGAGATTCAACTCGAACCGCTCGTCGTGAGGATGACCAGCAATGTAATGCTTGAGACGCTGGCCGTTGACTCTGAAAGCTTGACCCTCTTTGTTCTCGATCTCAATTACGCCAAACGGAAACACGTTCTTCACTTGGAATGGCCCAGACCATCGGGACTTCAACTTTCCTGGAAAGAACCTCAAACGAGAATTAAACAAAAGGACAAGGTTACCTTCACTGAATTCGCGAGATGCGATGCGCTTGTCGTGAACTTGCTTTGTCCTTTCCTTGTAGATCCTCGCGTTCTCATAAGCGTGCAGGCGCATTTCCTCCAAATCATGCAAGTCGAGGATGCGCTTCTCTCCAGCTGCTAGCAGGTCCATGTTGATGGCACGCGTGGCCCAGTATGCTTTGTGTTCTATCTCCACCGGTAGGTGACATGGCTTACCGTACACCAGCTTGAAAGGGCTCATCCCAATCGGTGTCTTGAAAGCGGTACGGTATGCCCAAAGTGCGTCACTGAGCTTGAGCGACCAATCCTTCCTTGTTCTAGCTACGGTCTTCTCCAGAATAGACTTGATCTCCCTGTTGGAAATCTCAGCTTGACCATTAGCTTGAGGATGATAGGAAGTGGTTACCTTGTGGGTTACCCCATGACGGCTCAGGAGATTGTCGAATTGGCGGTTGATGAAGTGCTTGCCTCCATCGCTGATCACGGCTCGTGGCA
>CAYOJU010000440.1:0-1735 GCA_964404355.1 uncultured Sideroxydans sp.
TATTGGTCAGGATCGGTGCCGGGGACACGAGGAGAAGCCGTGAGAGCGGCTGTATACCTGAGCGCACGACATCGGTGGTGAGCCATCCAATGTTGTTGAACACCCCATAGAAGTCCGACATGCACTGGTACGCGCATGAGCAGATCATGGGGGTCGCGGGGGCTGACGGGTGCCCGTTGACCGCGAGCGCCTGCGTGTAGCCGTCGGTCGATGGTGAGTCCGTGCCGTCGGCCCAGTGCGCGAACTGTTCGGTGCCGTACGCCCCACCAGGGAGATATGGCGTGTTGTAGGTGAGCCCGTGTCCATACGTGCCACCATAAGTCGCAGCGTCGTCGACGTAGCCGCCGATCACGGAGTGACGGTACCCTGCCCCAGTTGGAACGTACTCGCCAAAGATGTAGGACCGTCCGCCTCCTTCGGCGGGGCCGCTACCCACATAGCTGCTCTTGGCGTTGTTGAAGACTGACTCGCCCCACTGTGAGTCCCCGAGCGCGCCGGGGTTCGAGAACTGAATGCGCAGGATGAAGAACTTACCGTCGGTGTACAGGCTCCACGGGATATAGTTCGGCGCGGTGAGCGTGCTCGACACGTAGCGGCTGCTCATCTTCGCGACGACAAAATACCGCGAGTACGTGCCGGTCGTGAAGGTCAGCGACGTGTTCGGCAGCTGCCCGGTGCCTGTGTCGACGTTGGTCATCCAGTCATACAGGTTGATCGTGGCAAAGTTCGGGTCCGTGTCGTCGACACGCAGGAAGCAGCGCTCCTCCCCTGCCCCCGCGCGATATGCGGCCTTGTTCGTGCCTGAGAACACTTTCGTGAACCCCGCCGCGATAAGGCAGTAGTCAAGCACCGCGATGAGAGACCCCGCCACATTGAGCAGCCCAGGTGAGCCCGGCTCGTTCCACTTGAATGCGTGCGTTGTCATAGCGTGCGCCAGGTGTCCGTCAGTTCAATGAACAAGTACTCCGCGCCAAAGCTACCCGCAAGCTGCTCCTTGACCACCCATGTACGGTCGTGCACATGCGAGCCTGCGCGCCCAACGAGGTAGTCCCCGCCAAAGAATCGGTTGTACGCCATGTGTGTCAGGTCGTTGGTGTTCGGCGTCGGGCCGTACCAGATACCGGGGAGCCAGCCGATTGGCACCTGCCCTACCACGTAGGAATAGCCTGGCGCGGTGTATGAGGGTGTTTGCAGTGTGACACGGTTGATCGGCTGCTCGCCTTGGCGGAGCCCCCCAGTGGAGAACCAGCCTTGGTCCGCCATCGAGCGGCCAGACGCACCAAACCCGTTGCGCCGGCCGCCTGCCAAACAGATCATGGGGGTCGTGGGCGCTTCGGGGTGCCCATTGACCGCAAGCGCAGCCATGCTGCCGAGTACACTCGCCTGCATGAAATCCGTCCAGTGGCTGTTGTACGCCGTGGCGTACTGATTCGAATACGGATACGCTGTGAAGCTGATGCTCGGCGTCGTCGCACCTTCGCCGATATACGCACCGAGCACTGAGTGCCGGTAGCCTGAAGACGTCGGGACGTACTCGCCGAAGATAAATGTCCGGCCCCCGCCGCTGACGATGTATCCCGACTTGTCGGCCTTGAACAGCGTCTCACCGATGAATGCGTCAGGCGTGCCCGTCGAGCCGTTGTCAATCGCGAACTGGAAGCGGCAGAGCACGAACTTGCCGTCGCTGTACACGCTCCATGGAATCGGGTTCGTGCCTGGTATCGTTTGCGTGAGC
>CAYOJU010000441.1:0-1727 GCA_964404355.1 uncultured Sideroxydans sp.
CGTATTCGCTGTCCAGCACGCCAACATCGGCATGCAGCAAGGCTGTGCGCTCACCACCCCATTGCGCCAACACCGTGCTGATGCGGGCATGCGCATACTGGATGTAGTACACCGGGTTGTCATTGCTTTGCGATTTCGCAAGGTCGATATCGAACACCAGTTGCGAATCGGGATGGCGCGCGGCGAGGAAATAGCGCGTGGCATCGCAACCCACTTCGTCGATGAGGTCGCGCAAAGTCACGTAGCTGCCTGCGCGTTTGGAAATTTTCACTTCTTCGCCGTTCTTCAGCACCGTTACCATCTGGTGCAAAACGTAATCCGGCCAGCCTTTGGGGATGCCTGCATCCAGCGCCTGCAGACCGGCACGCACACGGGTGATGGTGGAGTGGTGATCGGAGCCCTGCTCGTTGATGACGCGCTCGAAACCGCGACGCCACTTGTCCAGATGGTAAGCCACGTCCGGCACGAAGTAGGTGTAGCCGCCGTCGCTCTTGCGCATCACGCGGTCCTTGTCGTCGCCGAAATCGGTGGTGCGCAGCCACAGCGCAGCGTCCTGCTCGTAGGTGTGTCCGCTGGCGATGAGCTTCTTCACCGTCTCTTCCACTTTACCGTCGGTGTAGAGCGCAGACTCCAGCGAGAACACGTCGAATTCCACCTGGAAGGCGCGCAAATCCAGGTCCTGCTCGCGGCGCAAATAGGCCACGGCAAAATGGCGGATGGCTTCGGCATCGTCCGCATCACCTTTGCCAACCGTATGCTGATCGTCCGCTTCGATCGGTTCTTTCGCCATGTAGGCTTTGGCGACATCAAGAATGTAATCGCCGCGATAGCCCGACTCCGGCCAGGATGGGTCGTCCGGTGTAATGCCCTTGCAGCGCAGTTGCACAGACAAGGTCAAATTATCGATCTGCACGCCCGCATCGTTGTAGTAAAACTCGCGCGTCACGTTCCAGCCCGCCGCGTGCAGCACGTTGCACAGGCAATCACCCACTGCCGCGCCGCGCCCGTGGCCGACATGCAGCGGGCCGGTCGGGTTGGCAGAGACGAACTCCACACCCACCTTGCGTCCGGCGCCAACATGCACATGGCCGTAGCCCGCACCAGCCTGTAGTACGCCATGCACCACATCCTGCTTGGCAGCAGTGGTGATGAATACGTTGATGAAGCCCGCGCCTGCAATCTCCACCTTTTCAATGACATCGGACTTGGGCAGCGCCGCAATCAATGCATTCGCGATGTCGCGCGGCGATTTGCGCAGCGGCTTGGCCAGCTGCATCGCCAGATTGCAGGCGTAATCGCCATGCGAAACCAGCTTGGGACGCTCAATCAGGACGGTCGCGCTGCTTTGATCAGGCGCAACCGCGCGCAAAGCTTGCGCGAACAGATCGGACAAATGGGATTTGAAATTCAGGACTGCGGACATTGCTTTTAACCTAGAAACCGTAGTTGGACGAAGTGTAGTGTGCGTTCATCGCGGTGCAGGGCAAGGCGCGACGACGAGGAATGGTCGTTCCATTTCGAGGAGGAGCAACGCCGCCATGCGCCGCGAGGGACGTACAATACGCTTCGTAGCGACTCACCAGATGGGTGAGCGTGGGTAAATAGCGAAATTCTGTTCTATTCATTTTCTTGCGTACTCAATGGAGCGGTCAACTGCGGTTTTTAGGTTTAAGCCTTCAAAAGAGGCGCGGATTATAGCATTTGGAGACAGCCGATTTGTTTATGAA